>NZ_BCVN01000013.1 GCF_001591765.1 Pseudolactococcus raffinolactis NBRC 100932
TTGGGTGGCTAACTTGGACTTGCAATTTGCCATCTTTTTTTGATCTATTTTTTTATTATTTTTTAAAAGTTTTTTTCAAACAAAAAGATATTATTTGTTATCTTAAAGATACAAAAAAACGACAAAGTCTTGCAATAGAAAGCTTTATCGTCTTATAGCAGTTATTCTTATTTTTAGCATAACTTATATTATATTTTTTTGACAACTTCTGCCAAACGCATAGAGTTACTGCCTTTTAGCAAGATTTGATCCATTGGTTTCAGGTCATCAAGCAGGGCTTGTGACAGATTTTCAAGTTCATCTTTTTCATCATCTTTTCGGAAATATTTAACCCTTTCAGGCGGGAAAATTTCCTGAGCCAACTGCGATAATGGTAACATATCTTGACCATAAAGATAGAGTAAATCCAACTTTTCAGGATTGAGTGCCGTGATCATGGCCGCATGGAGTCGGGCTGATTGCTCGCCCAGTTCTTTCATATCTGCCAAGACTGCAATTTTACGACCTTCAGGGTTGCGTTCAATCGTTTGGAAAGTTTCCAAAATCAGTCGCATGGCTGTTGGGTTGGCATTGTAGACATCTGATAAAATATCTGCTCCATTGCTTGCTTTAAGCCACTCTACTCGATTTTTGGTCAGGTTGAGACTAGCAAGCGCTACCTTAATATTTTTGGGTGACACCCCTTCTAAAGTCCCGATATAGGCTGCAATCATAGCATTAGTAGCATTAAATTTCCCAGGTACTGGGATTGTCAAGGTTTCATCTAGAAAATTAACCGTGAAGCTCAGGTGGTCTTTATGCTCATAAAGGGCTGTCAAATGAAGATCTGCGTCTGCACCGAAGCGCGTGATTTTCTGATTTTCAGGTAAATAGGCGTTGATAATTTTATCAGCTGGTGCAATGAGTTCACCGCCATTGACCAAGCCGTCGATAATCTGCATCTTGCCTTCAGCGATTTTCTCACGCGTGCCGAAAAACTCGAGGTGACTTTCGCCAATCAGCGTGATGACCGCCAGTTTTGGTTTGGCGAGGGTAGATAACAAGTGGATGTCGCCCATGTGATCCTGCCCCATTTCGAGCACCAGTTTTTCAGTGTCGTCGGGCATGTGGAGAACGGTGTAGGGCAGGCCAATTTCATTGTTGTAGTTGCCCTGAGTTTTGTAAGTTTTGTAGGTCGTCGCAAGAATTTGCGCAGTCATGTCTTTGGTCGTCGTCTTACCGTTGCTACCGGTGATCGCAATGACGTCGACCGCAGTTTTAGCCAGATAATAACGAGCCAAATCTTGAAAAGCCTGCTCTGTGTTGTCGACTAAAATGTGAGGAACAGCCACTTCTTGCTCTGAGAGCGTCACAACAGCACCATTTTCGAAAGCCGTCGGGATAAAATCGTGGCCATCACGCGCCCCCTTTAGGGGCAGGAAAATGTCGCCAGGCTGGATGAGTCGGCTGTCAAACTCGATATTGCCAAGCACATGATCCTCATATTTTGAGATGTCGTTTTGCGCCTTGACGGCATTTGCTACTTCATGTAGGGTTAAGTTCATAATTGCACCTGATTCTTTTTCATATCTATTATTTTATCAAAAAAATGCCGAGATTACTCGACATTTATCGTGTCAATATAAACCTGCTAGACAAAAGCTTTATTTTTTTGCATGATGTCTTTTGCCACTTCCAAACTAGGCATTTCAGCCAACTTAGAAGCGTTTAACAGATAGATTTTATCCGAATATTGATACACTTCTTCTAAGATGTGGCTGGTCAGCAAAACAATTTTTTCTTGGGAGATTGATTTTAGGTAGCCAAAAGCAAGTTTTCGCATGCCATAATCCATCCCGTTCATCAATTCATCGACGATGACTAAATCACTTGATATAGACAATGTCATGATAAAAGCGAAAATTTCTTTCATGCCAAGTGAATAGGTTTTGATTTTTTTATTGACAAAACTGTTTGCAGCAAAATCCTGAATCATTGCTGTCGCTTTTTCTTGCTCATCTTTTGACAAGGTTAAGATGTAGTCTTGTGCTGTCAAATTTTCATCAAAAATAGCTAGATTTGGTACATAAGCACTGCGATTAAACCCTGATATTTTCCCAGATTTCAACTTCATTTCACCATTGATAAGTGTAAATAGCGTCGATTTCCCTGCACCATTGCGCCCAATGATACCATACAATCCTTTTCTAGTGATGTCAAAGCTCAGATTTTCTAAATTACCGGCAACGATGTTGGAAAGTTTCATTTCTGTCATATTATTTTGTCCTATATAGCCATTTTTGATACAAAAGGTTTGTCAGTAGGTAGAAGATAAGGCTACAAATCAAGAGGTAGCCAGCACCGATCAACATACTATTAGTCCCAAATAAATATTTTTCATCTGGAAAAACAACGCTCACCCCAAACAAGTACTCAAAAGGCAAAAATTTGATAAAAGGTTTAAAAAGGTCTTTTTGATGGAGAAAATCATAGCCCACAATTAAAAGTAGCTCAATACCTACCACAACTAACGTTTTTTTGAAAATCACGGCAAGCAGTTGGCTAAGGGTAATGATAAAAAGGAGTGTCAAAACTAGAAAACCTAATGCCCATAAGTCAACTTGCCAATAAGGCGTTACCACTTGACTGAGTTGCCCGTAAGGATAGATCAAACTGCCCCAATTCCCACTCGTAATCCCTAGTACTAGATAATTGGCAATAATCGTAAGGAGAAGAAAACTTAAACTGATTAGAAAAGGGATGAGCAGATGATTTAAAGGTGTGCGAGATTTTGCTTGTCGAATCAACCGATAATAGCGAATTTTTTCTGTCTCAAATTTTTGGGCAAAAAAGTCACCAAACAATATGACTAGCAAAGACAAGGTCACGACAGATGTGAAGGAAACAAATGTCAAACTCATTTTTTCAAACGCACCCTCAACAGTAACGGCAGTCATTGGAAATGCTAACTTATGTTTCCTAAAATAGTCATAATATTTTTTTTGACCTTTCGCTGCTTGATAAAAATCCAGATTCTATTCCTTAAAGTCTTCAGAAATATTACCAACTTGCTCAATCTTCTTTTCCCAATACGTTTGATAATCTTTGTTAACGAAAGCATTTTTTTCAGCTTTTATGATCGCTAACTGCTTTTGATTAAAAGCTTGAAATGCCATATCTTTCGGATTATTTTTCAACTCTATTTCAAGTCTTCCGATGTCTTTTTCTAGTGAGTCCAAAGTTATTTGGTATTGAAACTCTCGCTTGAAATTAGTATTAAACATAGCAATCACAACAACAATCAAACCACAAACAATCAGATTCTTTTTATTAGCTATAAAACTCTTAAATTCTAATGTCATCATCCAATATTCCTTTTTCTAATCAGTCAATGCAACACCCTTACATCGTATCTCCCTAAAGTAAAGAATGTAGATATTTCATAGTATACCAAAAAATATTTATGTTTAGCTTTATTCTCTCATATTTCTCATTTTAAATAATTGTGAAATAGTATAATCTATGATTTTCAGATGACTTTAAATAATTTACAGAAAATATACATATTTTTTACATAACTATTCTTTCAATCATGTTAAACTATAAACAAGACGGCCATCTTAACCTATTCGAATGATCCAGGACAAAAAGGAGAATGCCAAATGGCAACTGATAAGACACGCACTGATGAACTTTCACAACAAGGTTTTAAACCAGAACAAATTGTTTTGACCATTATTATCCTACTTCTATTAATTGGTGCATTTTTCGATCGACCAATTTCACAAACCATCATGAATCAAGGATCTATTTTTGGCACCATTTTTCAAAACTATGGCCTTATTTTTCCAAGCATCGTTATTTTTATGGCATCACAAGTTTTCTTTTACCGCATTCAAAAAATTGAGACTAACATATTCGGCAAGTTTTCTGTCATGTTTTTAGCGCTAGTTGCCTGCATTTATGAAACTTGGCAAGCTGTTAAAATAGCATTGTTTTACACTGTTTCTTCACTTAATAATATCAAAAATAAAGCGCCAATCGGTGCAGCCAATAATGATGGTGGCGGTAAAGTGACTTTGCCAACTTGGTATATACCGACGCTATTTATCCTGACCATTATATTAGTTGCAATTGGCTGTGCGCTTTGTTATCAATGGCTTGCAACAAAAGACGAGATTGAAATGAAACATCTGACTTATGTTGCGTTAGCAGGTATTGTCGCTGTCTTTGCATCTGATACCTTGGTCAATAGTATGAAAGCTTTTTGGGGCCGTATGCGTCCTTACGAGATGAATGAAACTTGGTCAAATTTTACGTCTTGGCTACAAATCAACGGTGTTAATGGCCATAAGTCATTTCCTTCAGGACATTCTCAGGAAGGTTGGGTGGCACTTGTTTTGCCTTTGTTTGTCTCACCTCAACGTCCTACTAAACGCCGCAATACTTTCATTTTTGCAGTAGCATTTGGCTCATTAATGGCCTTATCTCGCGTAAGAGTCGGCGCCCATTTCCTAAGTGATGTCACCATGGGTTCTTTTATCTCTATTCTTGTGATCTATGTTCTTGCCCGCCTTTTGAACGAAAAATTAATGGGCGAATTCTTAACTTAAGACACACATCATCATCAAAAAAACCATTGCCAAAATGACAATGGTTTTTTATTTTCATGACGTGATACTCTGTGCTCTTGACAATACTTCCCATTTACGTTTAATCACTTTTTGATACCAATCAAAAGAGTCTATCTTGTTAGTAAGGAATTCCTTGCAAAAGGTTATTGCAAGAGACTCAAATCATCACCATTACTTGCGATAACGTCTTTGTACCAGTAGTAAGAATCTTTCGGGATGCGTTTCAATGAGCCTGTCATCGTTTCATCTTGGTCGACATAAACAAAGCCGTAGCGTTTTTGGTAGCCGTTGAGCCAGCTTAGGAGGTCTGTATAGCTCCAAGTGGTGTAACCGATGACGTCGACACCGTCAGAAATCGCTTCTTTGATGGCTAGGACGTGTTTTCTCAAGAAGTCGATACGATAATCATCGTGGACTTGACCGGCTTCTAGTTTGTCATATTCACCTAAGCCATTTTCCGTGATGAGAATTGGCAAGCGATAACGTGAGGCGATGCGGCGCAAGGCGATTCTTAACCCCACAGGGTCAATGGCCCAGTCCCAGTTTGTCGTTTCAAGAAAAGGATTGGTCACGCTTTTTTGTAGGCCAAGAATACCTGACGCTTTAGCCGTCCCTTTTTTCCCTGTCGTGTTCATTTGGTAGCTGTCTTTATTTTCAACACCACCATCAATCGGGTTCCAAGTATTCGTTCCGCTTTGATAGTAGTTCAAGCCCATAAAGTCAGGTTTGGCAGATTTGAGTAATTCAGCATCACCAGGTGCAAACTTAGGCGCCAGACCTCTTGCTTTCAAGTAATTCCAAGCAACGATTGGGTATTCACCGTAGGCATAAACGTCCATCCAGAAGTGTGCGCCCATTTCTTCAGCGTTTTCTGCTGCCAAAACATTTAAAGGATTTGAATCAAAAGCATACTGTGGTGAGTAGGCAAATGATGGGCCAATTTTACCAGCAATATTCATGTCATGGAATTTATTAATGACTGCCGCATTAGCTAAATTCGCATGGTGGTTGACTTGATAAAAGAGTTTCGGATCCTTTTTACCAGGTGGATGTGTGGCGATTTGCCACCCCATATGCGTAAAAATATTTTGCTCATTCAATGACACCCAATACTTCACGCGATCACCATAGGCTTTAAACAAAGTCTCAGCATAGTTCACAAAATCTGGAATGATTTGACGTGATTCCCAGCCACCATAGGCGTCCTGAAGGGCTTGCGGGAGATCCCAATGATAAATGGTCACCAAGGGTTCAATGCCATTGGCTAATAGATCGTCAATCAAATCGCTGTAGAATTTCAGACCTGCTTCATTGACTTGGCCTGTGCCGTTTGGAAAAATACGTGTCCAAGCGATCGAAAAACGATAAGCTTTCATGCCCATTTCAGCCATGAGCTTGACGTCTTCTTGATAACGGTGGTAATGGTCAACGGCAACATCGCCATTGGTGCCTTTAAAAGTCTTGCCTGGGATGCGAACAAAATCATCCCAGACTGATAAGCCTTTCCCGTCTTCATCGTAAGCGCCCTCTACTTGATAGGCTGCTGATGCACTTCCCCAAAGAAAGTCTTTGGGAAATGTGGCTAAATTTTTATGTTCCATGTAACTCCTTCGACATGCTTTGCAATTTAGAGATATAGTGATTTAAAGAAAAAGTCAATGATTTCATGACTTTTTCTGTAGCTTTCAATGTGTTGTATCCTATTATGATTCAATTGAGAATCGTGACGCTTAAACTTCTTCTTTTAAGCTGTTTGCTGCAACGACAAATGGGAACCAAATGGCGAATGTTGCTGCAAATGAGACAGCTGTTACAAGAATCGCACGCCAGTCAAAACCTGTCGCCATGAAAGCATTAAGAAATGGTGGTGTTACCCATGGCACTGACAAGACAACTGGTGAAACCAAGTGTAAGACTGTCGCAACATATCCGATCGTTACTGACACCATTGGTGCTAATAAAATTGGAATGAAGAAAAGTGAATTTAAGACCAATGGCATCCCGAACATAACAGGTTCATTGATATTGAAGATACCTGGTGCAACAGATAGTTTGGCAACTGTTTTATAGTCGTCACGTTTAGAGAACCAAAGGATGGCAACGATCAATGACAAAGTACCACACGTTCCACCGAAACTTGAATAAGCATCCCATGACCCGCGTACCCAAAGCGTCAGGAAATTTCCGTCGATCGCATGTGCTTTATCGATTGCACCTTTAGCCACAAGGTCATTAACACCTTGTAAGCCAACTTTATTGTAAACTTCCATATTGGCAAGTTGAAGTGGTCCCCAGATACTATCAAGTACAGGGCCTAGTACATTTGTACCATGAATACCAAAGAACCAGAAGAGTGAGACAAAGAAGGTAACAATTAATACTGAAACAAGTGATTGTGATAAGGCTTGGAATGGTTCAGCGATATATTTGCTGATCAAGAAGATCATATCGTTTCCAGTCCAGACTTTGATAAAGTAGTAAATGATTGAGACAGCATAAACTGAAACAATTGTTGGGACGATAGCCAAGAAAGCTTTAGATACTGCTGGTGGTACTGAATCAGGCATTTTAATTGTGATATCAGCAAGCATGAGTTTGGCGTAAATAACGACACCAAGCCCGCCCATAAGGATGACCGCAAAGTAGGCGCCTGAATCCATATGAGCGACTGAAATGCCCATTTTCCATGTTGCAATACCTTGTGCTGCAATATTATTGTTAACTGTTGTCATCGCTTTTTCAGAAAGACCCGCAGTTGCTAACGACAGAATATTGGGCAGACCTGAAATTAATGCGGCAACCCCAACGATCCCACCAGCAAGTTCATTGACTTTGTACGCTTTTGAAAGGTTGTAACCCCATGAAAAGGCAAAAATAAGACCGATAACTGTTAAAGTTCCCTGACTGACGACATTCGAGATGCCAGCAAGTTGTTCAAAGACTGGTGTATGTGAAAGTGTCCATGAGCCGTCAGATGCGCCACGTTGCACAAATTGTTGGACTGCAGCCGGTACTGTGCCAATCAGAACCGATACTAATGTTGCCATCGCCCCCACCATCGTCGCTGGCATCATACCAACGAATGAGTCACGTAGAGCAACTAAATGTTTTTGCGAACCGATTTTTGCCGCGACTGGAACGAGATGCTTCTCCAACCAATATTGTAATGCATTCATAAACTATTCTCCTTTTATTTCATCAACTGACTTGCTTTACATTTAAAAATGAACGAGTAGTCATCGTTTTCAAAGAAAAAACTAGAAGTATTTGGCAGCTCTGCCTTAACCACTACCGTTTTAAACCTTTAATCATTTTGTACGATTCAATGATTGCTTTCTCAAAATCAGCAAAAGAAAATACCATCATCAAATGGTCTTAGACGTGAACCATCATCTCCTACAGGAAATTCTAAAAAATATGACAGTAAGCGCTTACTTGTTCCTAGTATAAACTAGACGATGACAAAATGATATAGTTTTTAACCATGAAGAAACTTGTTACATAAGTTGAAACAAAATGGTTACTCCCCTCTAGAACTTGATTAACGATGTCGATAATTGTCACTGTTTTTACTAGAAATCGACAACATTTCAAAAAGCACATAAAAAAACGATCACACCCTTGAAATTCACATTCCCTAAGGTTTGTTATCGTTTATCTATCTAGTCTAAAATAATTATTGTGCCACCCGCACATGATGCGCCAAAATTTCAATCAATGCTAAAACAGGTAACTGTGTCGTCAAGATTAACTTGTTAATCGACTTGTTACTAGCATACTCGTCAATCATATAGTAGGAAAAATTTAAGTCTGACAACTTTGAAATCGTCGCGTTTTCATCATTTGTAATCGAAATAATTTTCACACCATTTTGCTTAAACTGCAGTACTCGTTCCATAATACCTTTATTCTCACCTGTAACAGATAAAACAATGAGGCAGGCATTTTGATAGGCACCATCCACAATAGGAAAATAAGGGTCCGTAATGGCGATTGCCTGAATACCAACGCTATTAAAATACCGATAACCATACTTGGTCAAAGCGCCACTGGTGCCAGCTCCCATAAATACTGTATAGGCACAGTCCTCAATCATCTGACATGCTTGCGCTAATTTTTTCTGAAAGGCCTCACCCGTCAAGCCTTTCAAAAAGGAATTAAGCTCCAAAAAATTAGCATAATAGCTCTCCAAAGAGGGTTCATAGTGATCAGCCTGCGTCATGTGGAATTTGAGTTCTGAAAAACCCGCAAATCCCAGATGCCGACAAAATCTAACGATGGTTGCTGCTGACACGTGCGTCATTTGAGCCAATTCCCGAATCGTCATCTTGCTGACTTCAGCCACATGGTCCATCAAAAAATTGTAAATTTGAAATTCTGTCTCGTTAAGTTTCTTAATTTTTTCAATATCAAACATGATATGTCCTTTCGCTCTTTCTTATAGGGACATATAAGACATCGTCTAAAATCCGCTTAATCGGCCAGCTTACTCTCCCGAATGTCAAAGGCTTCAAGCGCTAAGGCGACCAATTTTTCAATCAGATCAGAGTAAGCTAAGCCCATGTTTTCCCACAAGAGGGGGTACATCGAGAACTGCGTGAAACCTGGAATGGCATTAATTTCATTGAGGTAAATCTGTTGATCAGCCGTCATGAAGAAGTCACAGCGTGACAGGCCCATCCCAGCAACTGCTCGGTAGGCGATCTCCGCGTACTTTCGCATCGCAACCATGGTTTCTTCAGGAATACTAGCAGGAATCGCCATGGTAATCTGATTGTCGATATATTTGGCATTGTAATCATAAAAGGCCACATCTTTAACGACTTCACCCGGCAAGGTCGTCATTACATCAGAATTCCCGAGCACTGCCACTTCGATTTCACGCGCATCAAGTCCTTGCTCGATGAGAATGCGGCTGTCGAATTTTAGTGCTGCTTCTATGGCAGAACGTAAGTCAGATTCTGACGCGACCTTGGAGATGCCGACAGACGACCCCATATTGGCCGGTTTAACGAAGACTGGATAAGTCAAAGTCTCAGTCACTGCGGCAATTTTAGCGTCAAGTTCAGCTAAATCCGTTAAGGCAACATACGGTACTTGTGGTACACCGACAGACTCAAAGACATGTTTGGCCATGATTTTATCCATGGTCACACTCGCTGAAGTGATGTTCGGCCCCACATAAGGCATTTTGAGCACCTCAATAAACCCTTGGATTGATCCATCTTCTCCCATAGGACCGTGGAGGACAGGAAAGACAACCGCTCCCGTTTCATAAATACTGGCAGGTGATACGATATCAGCCGCAACAATCGTTGCGTTAGTCATCAACTTCGTTCCCTGAGCAGGCATCTCAGTGAAAACTTGCGTTTTGACAAACTCACCCGTTTGCGTGATGAAAAACGTCTTCACTACAAACTTATCGTAGTTGACCGCAAACATTACACTCTCCGCTGATAAAACCGATACCTCACGCTCAGCACTACGACCGCCATATAATAAAATCAAACTTTGTTTTGACATCTTGTCTCCTTGAAATAATGTAGTCAAATTTATTATATCACAAAAGCGATGGTGCGATTTAATAAAAATTTGAGATTAATGCGCTGAAAATGTCAGAACGATGATGACAGAGTAGCATAATTTTATAGGTGATCATCCTGATATGATAAAGACAGTATGTTAAACATTGTGGCAAAAAGAACAGTATGAAAAATAAAAAAAGCAAACCGTTTGCTTTTTTTATTTAGTGACTGAGAACTTTTGTTCCATCCACGTTTTTATATCGATTTTGTTTTTAGATTTCCTGCCGATTTTCGACAGCCTTACTGAGCGTGACTTCATCAGCATATTCGATATCACTGCCAACAGCAAGACCACGTGCTAGACGCGTCACCTTAATCCCAGCAGGCTTGATGATCCGTGCCAAATACATGGCAGTCGCTTCTCCATCACTTGTCGCATTGGTGGCGATAATCACCTCAGCGACCTGACTATCCATCAATCTGGTAATTAAGGTTTTAACATTGATATCATCTGGGCTGACACCATTCATGGGACTGATTGTCCCATGAAGGACATGGTAGAGACCGTTATATTCTCGGATCTTCTCCATCGCAAGGACATCCTTTGATTCCTCAACCACAAAGATGGTCGTTCGATCGCGCGATTCATCACTACAGATATTACAAGGATCCGCATCCGTCAGATTCCCGCAGATACTACAGAAATGGAGATCTCGTTTAGCCGACAAAAGATTAGCCGCAAACTGATTGACATCATCATCCGACATGCCAATCGTATAAAAGGCAAGTCGTGTTGCCGTTTTTTGACCAATTCCGGGTAATTTTGCATAAGACTCGATCAGCTTGGCAATTGGTTCTGGATAATAAGCCATATTTGAGCCTTTCATTTTAAAGGTTTATTTAAAACCGTACATTGAATGATAGAGATTAACAATATCTCTTGTGATATTCTGATTGGCATGCGTTGTTGTGCCGTCTGGTTTAATAACCGTATCCGGTACCATAACACCAATCGCGATTTGTGGGTTTTCAGATGGTGCATAAGCCACGACATTATTTACTGACAGATAAATTTGGTTGCCATTGGCATCGAGTTTATACGTCTCTGATGTTCCGGTTTTCGCATTAATGTTAACACTCGCATTGACCATAATATCTTTACCTGTGGCCATGCTACCGCCATGTGTTACTTGATACATCCCTTGTTGGAGCAAGCTTACATTCTCTAATGAAATATCTACAGTATTGAGAGACTTAGTCTCAATCGATTTAGTGAGTCCACCTAGAGAACCATCTGTATTACTATCATAGATGCCTTCCACCAAATACGGTGCAACACGTTTACCATCATTGGCAATGGTTGCGGCATATTGAGCCAACTGCAAGGGTGTATAGTTATCATACTGACCGAAACTTTCATCCAAGTAGTTGGCTGCCGTTTCGTCTTCACCTTTAAAACCTGGAACTTCACCAGGAATATCTAGCCCGGTCATAACGCCTAGACCAAACTCCCCATAGGTTTTACGGAATTTTTTAAAGGAATCCTCAAGTTTTGAGGTGTAGATTGTCATATTTGGATGGTAAGGTTGTCCCATAACATCTAAAGCAGTCTGAATCATATAGGTATTGGATGAATATTCCAAGGCCTGAACAGCAGAAATTGGCGTTGACATACCATTCGTAAACCAAGACTGCTTGACTTGTGAGCCTAGAATTTGAATCGGTTGATCATTCAAAACTTGGTTGCCAGATAATACACCATTTTGCCAACCAGCTGCAATCGTCCCCATTTTGACCACAGACCCTGGGATGAAGACGTTTTGAATCGTCCCCAATGCATCATCTGTTATTGCACCCGTTTTGAGATCATAGTTAATCCCACCAAGAGCATAAATGGCACCTGTGGTTGGATTCATAACAACGGCGTAAGCTCCTTCTGAATGACCACCAAAGCCTTCGGCTTGGAGTGCCGCAAAGTTATTCCTCAAAATATCCTGCACACCTTGCTGAAATTTTGAGTCAATGGTCAATTTCAAGTTCTTACCTTTTTCACCTGGTTTCAGGACTTTCTCACCAGTCACTTTACCATTTTTATCGACCATCACTTGTTTGACCGCATTGCTACCATGAAGCTCATCTTCATAGCCTTTTTCCAGATAAGAGGTGCCAACACGGTCATTACGGGAATAGCCTTTTTTCAGGTAGTCATCAAGATCTTCTGCAGGAATACCCGTTTTTTCACTGGTCACTGTCCCTAAAATACTGGTCAAAGGCGAGGCAACGTACTCACGTTCCCAAGTCGTACCGACAGAAATCCCTTTAAATGAACGTTCATTTTCGGCAATGGTCGCCTGTTGCTCAGCGGTGAAATTTCCTGAGGCAATAATTGTCGTTGCAAAATTAGACGTGGCATTCATCCGTTTGTAAAGCTTGGCAGCTAATTCTGTATCCGCATCATAGGTAATCTCTTCATCCGTCACTTTTTTGACGTATTTGGCATAGAGATCACCTTCAGATAATTTCTCACCCGTTTTCGAATTGATGCGTTCTTTGGCAGACAGGCGTTCTTGGACCTTGGCTAAATTCTCATGATCAGCTAAGAAAAAATCCTTTTTATCGCGCTCAGTTAAGGTATCAGTCTTGACAGATTCTGGAATCACACTGACAAGTTTAATCGCCACTTGGCGCATCTCTTCAGCTGTCATCGTATTACTGCGCGCAAAATTAATGGTCTGTACCGCCTGGTTAGATACCAAAGGTAGACCCTGAGCATCATAAATTTGGCCGCGCGCTGTGCCTTCAGTAACTGTTGACAAAGAACCTGATGTCGCTAATTTTTTATCATAAAAGCTTTTATTTGCAATTTGCATGTGATAAAGCCTGCCGACTAGAATCAAGAACAAGGCAAAAATAAAGAAAAACAAGACATTGACACGTTTTAAAATGGCTTTTGATGGATTCTCTAAGACTTTAGGAGATTTATTTTTTGAACTACTATTTTTCGATTTCATTACTTACCATTATACGATACTTTTGCCTAAAAAAAAACTGCCAACCTTGTTAAAAGTTGAGAGCTAATATTTACTTAAGTTGCAGCATGAGACTAGCCTTATTTAAATCAAAAAAAACACAGCATTTATACCGTGTTTTTAGAATAATTATTTGTCTTCTAAATAGTATTGAGCTGTTTTATTCAAGTTATCGTCGAATTCGAATACCAATGGTGGGAAGTTTGGAATTTCGAATTTCAAGATTTCTTCAGCGCTCATTTTGTTGATATGTTTTACAAGGGCACGGATTGAGTTACCGTGTGCACCAACGAAAACGTTTTTGCCGTCTTTAAGTGCTGGTGCAATTTTGTCTTCCCAGAAAGGCAAAGCACGTTCAAGTGTCAACTCAAGGTTTTCAGCATCTGGCACGATTGAATCTTCAAGATGTGAATAACGACGGTCACCGTGTGATGTGAATTCAGCATCATGCGCCATTGGATCTGGGCTCACGTTGTATGAACGACGCCAGATAAGGACTTGATCATCACCATATTGAACAGCTGCATCAGCTTTGTTAAGACCTGTCAAAGCACCGTAGTGGCGCTCGTTCAAACGCCAAGATTTTTCAACTGGTACCCAAAGTTGATCAGAATATTCAAGGACATAGTTAGTTGTTTTGATTGCACGTTTAAGAACTGACGTGAAAGCGATATCGAATTCGATACCAGCATTTTTAATCAATTCACCAGCTTTTTTAGCTTCTGCAACACCTTGCTCAGCAAGATCTACGTCAGCCCAACCAGTAAAGAGGTTCTTTTCGTTCCATTCAGACAAGCCGTGGCGTGCGAATACTAATTTTACCATGTTTTTAATTTCTCCTGTAAGATTTTGAGTTTTAGTCCTGTAGGGCTCTACCAAATTGTACTGATCTGACGATAAGACGTCTCAATACAAAGCAGCTACAGCAAACTAAAATTCAAATTATTTTAAAACAATACCCTATTATTTTACACTATTTTTGTGTGATTTACCACTATTTTTAAGTGCATTTTCATGATTTTTTCAACTTCTATCTCAAAACTTATTCTGTTCAAAATAATTTTCAAGACTGCGCTTATATGATTTGGCAACTTCTGACAAAAGCTGACCTTTTTTCTTGATAAAAATCAGTGTGTTGGCATTACCATCTTCTAATGGAATAACTCGGATACCGTGGACACTTTCTTTATCAATAAAGCCAGAACCTGTAGCATAGGCATCTGTACGTTCCAAAATACCATTGAGCGACGCACGATCTGTTACATTAAAGATCTTTGTATTTTCAAAGGTTTCAACCAAATCTTCTGAGTAGTAGAGAAACTGTTCATTTTCTTGCGTAAATCGCGCACGACTTAAATGTCTCAAGTCATCATTAGTCACAAAATCTTTAGTTGCTAAGGGATGAGATTGCCGGAGATAGATGTGCGTTTTAAAGGTCATCAACTCTTCAAACTCAAGATCCAGCTTATCTAACATCCGTGTAATGCCTAGGCGATTGTGATTATTTAAGTAAGCAATCCCAACATCGGACAGGCCATCTGAGACCTCACTTAAGATATTATAAGTTGTTGATTCAAAAAGTCGAATGTTTTTGATCTCTGGATTTTTTTCAGAAAACTCGACAGAGACGGGTGCCAAAAAATCATAATGCTGACTGGCAACAGAAAAACTGTGTTGCATGGTTGTTGGTGCTAGATACTTGGCTTCAAAGGTATCAAAATCACGTAGCACACTTTGAGCTTGTTCATAAAAACGCTCACCAGAAATCGTCAAACTAACTCCTGTATTCAAGCGCTCAAAAATCTTGAAGCCCAATTCAGTTTCAAGATCCTTAACAGCGATAGACATTGATGGTTGGCTGACATAGAGCTGTTCACTGGCTTCTCGAAAGGTACCCGTATTAGCGATTGCGACGACATATCTTAATTGCTTAATGTTCATTTTTACTCCAATAAAAAGTGTATAACATACATTATACACTTTTTTTTCATATTTATCTGACGAATCTGATGTATCAAAGGCATTAGCTAGTAGTTGTATCTGATGCTAGTTCAGCGATTTCTCTTTGTCTCTTCTTTGTCATTGCCTGTAAAATCAGTTGGTAAGATTTTTGGATCATGGTTTTGATCGTCTCATCGGACACTTGACCAGCTAGGTCAATCGAGTTCCAATGCACTTTATTCATATAATAGCCTGGTACGATTTCAGCATATTGTTCCCTTAACAATTCACCATCCTCTGGTTTTAATTTAACGGTTAATATTCGTTTGCCAGACTTATCTTGTCCTAACATCCCAAACATTTTATCATCTAGTAATAAACGCGTCGCACCCCACTCTGCTTTAAAATCTGTATGAGCCGACGAAAACGTCTCCGCATAAGTACAAATATCAGTTTCTTTCATCTTACCAAATTCCCTTCACCTTATTTTACGAAGTAGGGGTTTTTTGTTTCTGATTTTGCCATAGCTCACAGCTATATTTTTCACACCAGAGTTCAAAATCTGCTTCGTCAGACTTGGTTTTCTTGATGAAAATCTCATCCACTTCAACATTTAAAGCTTTGGCAATTTTAAATGCCAAATCTAGAGATGGATCATATTTATTATTTTCCACTGCATTAATTGACTGCCGAGTAGAGTGCGTCAAACGCGCCAAGTCTTCCTGAGAAAATTTCATCGCCTTGCGCAATTTCTTGATATTATTCTCCATGGAACCTCCTTCTTAAATCTATTTTTCGATGTGTCTTGTCAAACGACCTTTACATATTTTCATTGTAGTATAAATTCATGTTTTTGACAAGAAATTCAGTTTCATTTAGTAAAGCTATCAAAAAATAGATATTTCAGGCACTAGCCTGATTAATGTTCAAATAAAGCTAGATACTCTGGATAACCTTCTTGAACCAGTTCTGATTTCGGAATGAAACGAAGTGCTGCAGAGTTAATACAATAGCGCAAGCCACCAGCCTCTTTAGGGCCATCTTCAAAGACATGCCCAAGATGTGAATCTGCATCAGCAGATCTAACTTCTGTTCTAGGCATTCCGATAATAGAACGATCTAGTTTTTCTATGATTTCTAAGGCATCAATTGGTTGAGTAAAAGCAGGCCAGCCACAGCCAGCATCATATTTATCTGTTGATGAGAACAAGGGTTTGCCCGAAACGACATCAACAAAGATACCATCCTGCCACCAATCATCATACTTGCCAGTAAACGCACGTTCAGTTGCGGACTCCTGTGTGACAGCGTATTCCTCTTGTGTTAAGCGTTTCTTGAGTTCTTTTTGATCGTATTTTGACATATTGATACCCCTTTTCTACGATGTCACTTCAATTTAAATTCGTATAAAAATTAACGGCCTTTAGAGGCGGCTTTTACTGCCAAATTACCTAGGACTTGGCTGATGAAAACAATCACCAAAACAAAGACGAGTGATAAGAAAGTGATATCGCCACGCCCCCGCTGGTAACCTTGTTGCAAGGCCATAGAACCTAGTCCACCACCGCCGACTGTACCAGCCATGGCAGTTAAGCCGATGAGGTTGATCACCGTAAAGCTAGATGCTCGAATAATTGAGACGAGGCCTTCTTTTAAGTAAACACGGTATATAATGCCAAAATTTCCGACACCCATGGCACGCGCAGCTTCGACCACACCTGGGTCAACTTCGAGCAAGGCGTTTTGAATCTGACGGGCAAAAAACGGAATCGTACCAAGTACCAATGGTACTGTAACGGCCGCTGTCCCAACTGACGTTCCAACGATAAAACGTGTCACTGGCATAATTACAGCCAGTAAAATGATAAAAGGAATGGACCGGCCAATATTCACAAGCTTATCAAGAATCGAATAAATCAAACGTTGCGGCGTCAAACCATCCTCATCAGTCATCAATAAAATCACACCTAAAATCAATCCCAGAATACCGGCAATGATTCCTGTAACAAAGGTCATTTGAAGTGTTTCAAGCGTTGCTGTCCAAAAATCAGGCCACAACTCAGCTGCATTTGGAAAAAGTTGATTGATCATTTTGGCACCTCTGTTTCTTTTACTTCTGTGCGTTTGATTTCAGAAATTCGCACTTGTCGTTCTGCTAGGTAGGCAGTAATATCCTCAAGATCTGGCTCACTACCATTATCGCCTTCCAGCGTCACAATCATCGTTCCAATCGGTACATTTTGCAAAAATTCAATATTGCCATAGAGTATATCAGCAGTTACCGCAAAACGCTTGTAAAGTTCGATAATAACCGGTTCCGTCGCATTTGAAAATTTAAGCTCATAAACAGGTTGATCCGTATGCGCCAGAAGTTTTTTCTCAGCTTGCTCAACATGCGTCGCCGTTCTGATGAAATCACGTGTTAAATCAGCTTTAGGTTCATTGAAAATATCAATCACATCACCACGTTCAATGACACGACCATTTTCCATGACTGCCACTTTATTACAAATTTCCTTCACCACTTGCATTTCATGGGTAATGATGACAATGGTGATGCCAAGTTTTTGGTTTACTTCTTGGAGCAACTCTAGGATCGACAACGTTGTCTTTGGATCTAGGGCAGACGTTGCTTCATCGCAAAGCAAAATTTTGGGGTCATTTGCAAGCGCCCGAGCAATCGCCATACGCTGCTTTTGACCACCTGATAATTGACTTGGGTAGGCATCTTTTTTATCTAAAATGCCAACAAGTGCCAACAAGTGAGCTACTTTAACTTCAATTTCTTGTTTCGTTAAGCCTGACCCTTTTAAAGGAAAGGCAACGTTATCAGCAATCGTCCGTGATGCCATCAAATTGAAATGTTGGAAAATCATCCCAATCTTTTTTCGTTCTTCCCGTAAAGCACGGTTAGATAAGGCAACAAGATTTTTACCCTCGATGCTCACCTCGCCATGCGTTGGCTTTTGGAGTAGGTTGATCACCCGAACAAGTGTTGATTTCCCTGCACCAGAATAACCGACAATTCCATAGATATCTCCTTTGTCGACTTTCAGTGAGACATTATCAACCGCAACAACTTCACGATCTTTTTGTGTGAATTTTACACTAATATCATTTAAATTTATCATATCCATTATTTTACCATTTTCTGAGTGAATCTGTCGCCCTTTTTGATAGATGATTCCCTATTAATAACCTAGCAAAAAAGCCTGAGTATAAAACTCAAGCCTTAAGCATTAAAGGTGTAACAGTTTTACACGTTTTATTTTGCGCCTTCCCAAGCTGGGTAATCGTTTGTTTTTTCAATCAATTTCGCAATTTCTGGTGTTTGATAAGCTTTGACAATTTTCTTAAAGTCTTCTTTGTTTTTATCTTCTTTGCGAACAGCGATGATATTTTTGTAGAGATCACTTACTTTATCCAAGTGGTCAGTATCAATATAGATGGCTGATTTTTTAGGCGTTGTGTGTAGTTGGTCTGTCACATAGTTGGTATTGATGAAAGCTGCTGTCACATCTGGCAATGTTGCAACCAATTGATCTGCTTGAATTGGTTTGATCTCGATTTTAGTCTTGTAAGACTCGATATCTTTCACCTCAGGAGAATCAGGCGCATCTTTTTTGAGTTTGATGATATCAAGTGCTTCAAGCGCTTGAAGTGCACGACCGCCATTTGTTGGGTCATTTGGAATGGCAACTGTATCGCCATCTTTCAAGTCTTTTGGATCCTTAAGTTTTTCAGAATATAGACCAAATGGTGAAATCAAAGTATAACCAATATAAGTCAAATCTTTTTTGTTTTCTTTATTGTAGTTGTTCAAATAAGCCACATGTTGAAAGCTGTTCAAGTCAAGTGAGCCATCTGCAAGCGCTGGGTTTTCTTCTGTATAACCGCTAAATAATTTCACGTCAATTTTAATCTTATCAGCTTTCAATGAATCGCTGACTTTTTCCCAGATTTCTTTTTGTTGGTCACTTGCAACACCGACAACATAAGTTTTGACGCCATCTTTACTTGCGCCATCTTTTTTCGCACCACAGGCTGCGAGTGTTCCTATTGCAAAGACAGCGACAAGTCCTGTCAATACTTTTGTCCATTTTTTCATGTATCATTCCTCCAAAATTTGTTATTCAATTAGTTAACTAAAACTAGTATAACACTAACTTAGACATCTTCGTCTTACCAAATTTTTATAACAGACTTCAATTTTTTCTATATCAAATCTCTAAATAATTTCTCTTTATGGTTTGGATACTCTGAGTTAATCTGTCGGTTTCCAAGTTATTTAATGACGGTAAAACACGTTGCACAACACCATTTTCCAAAGTAAGTTCTGTTAATGTCGCATAATAACAGTTTTCTACTTCATCATAAGATGAAACTGGTAACAACTCTCTCGTGTCTGTTTTTAAAACACGAATGATGCGGGCTACGCTTGATGCAATGCCAAAAGCAGTATGATGTTTGGCTGCATAAATCTCCCAGCCTGTGCCTGTTGCTTGTTTTTCAATATCAGGCGTCACATTGAGGGCAACTTGGCTTTCCCCATGCTCGCCAATGACCAGGACATCTTCGCGTCCTGCTCTGTTCTTCAAACGATTGGTATCAATCAAAGTCCCACTTCCGATGACCTTTGCTTTATCAAAGCCAGTCAAATTAGCAAAGTAGAGGGCGATCACATCACAGGGGTTGGTGATAGAGATGACGAGGCCAGAAAAACCAGAGGCCTGTAATTTTGGGGCAATTGCCGCGACAATCTTCGAGGTCACGCGCAATTCCGCCAGGCGATCTGTTGCCGTTTCCAAGACGGTAATATCTCCTGCACAGAAAACGACGAGCGCTGCATCTACAAGTGCAGCATAGTCATTTTTCACTAGCTTAACGTCATGATCCAGATTTTTCACCGCATCGGATAACTCCAGATACTCCGCCTGAACCTTTGCTTCGTTGGTATCAATCAAGATTAGCGTCTCAGCTAACCCTTGCAAACAAAGCGTATAGGCTAGCGTTGCGCCAACATGACCCATTCCGATAATGCCTATTTTCATCTTATTTCCCCACTTTCATTCTATGCGCTCTAATATGCTCAATAATAGCGCTTGCATTTACCTTAGTATCATGATAAACTAATGATGTAAAAAATACAAACACAAGGGGTACCGCAAACGCGGTTGAGATTTACCCTCAGAACCTGATGCGGTTAATACCGCCGTAGGGATGTGTCAATTTGATGAAATGATCGAATGACTTCTGATGACCCCTCCTTGTGAAACTATAAGGAGATTTTTTTATGTCACAAACTCAAGTTTTCAGCATTCGCACCTTGGCTGAGGTAGCGATTGTCGCTGCGCTAGCTATGGCGCTCTCGCTCATCCCACTCCAAGTGGCCTGGTTCGAAATCAGCTTAGGGACGACGCTCATCGTCTTGATTTCACTCCGTCATGGGACACTGGTTGGTCTGATGACCGGCCTCATCTGGGGCTTGCTTCATTTCGCCCTCGGTACAGCTTACTTTCTCAGTGTGCCACAAGTCCTGATTGAGTACGTCCTAGCCTTCACTTTTGCAGGATTCGCAGGATTGGTACAGAAGCCTTTTGCCAAAACAGGTAAGAATCGCTATCTCATTTTCGCAGTTCTCATTGCTGCCTTTGCCAAATACTTTTGGCACTTTGTAGCCGGTGTTATCTTCTGGAGTGACTATGCTTGGAAAGGTTGGGGAGCGGTCAGCTACTCCTTGATCATTAACGGCGTCAGTGGTCTTTTGACAGCACTTGCTGCGATCATTATCCTCATTGCTGTTAAGAAAGCCTATCCTAAATTATTCAACTTCTAATCGAAAAGCGCTGCTCAGGCGCTTTTTTTATAGGCTTTTTTGTTATAATGGAAAGATACAAACTAAATTTAAGGTGGTAAACCATAACATGTCATGGATTATTAGACTCATTAAAGGTGTTGTCATAGCACTTGGCTTCATCTTACCTGGTGTTTCAGGTGGTGTCCTCGCAGCTATTTTAGGCATTTACGAACGGATGCTGTCCTTCCTCGCCCATATTCGCCGAAATTTCAAGGCAGATTTTCTTTATTTCCTACCTGTTGGAATCGGTGGGATTCTAGGGATTGGTCTGCTGTCTCGCCCGCTTGAATTTTTACTAGCTCACTACCAAGTCATCGTCCTTTGGGGCTTTGCTGGAGCTATCGTTGGGAGCTTACCTGCCCTTTGGCAGGAAGCTGAAAGCCGTTCTAAACGTGATAAGGTTGACTGGACTTGGTTGATTGGCACTTTTGTCATTAGCTTGATCATTTTATATACCTTACCCTATATCTTTGGAACTCTCCCTGCTAATTTTGCAACCTTTATCCTTGCAGGTGCATTGATCGCCTTGGGTGTCTTAGTGCCTGGCCTTTCGCCATCCAACCTACTCTTAATTCTAGGGCTTTACTCACCGATGTTGACGGGCTTCAAAAACTTTGATTTGGTCAATGTTTTCCTCCCGATTGCAATCGGCGGTATCCTTGCCATGCTGCTTTTTGCCAAAACCATGGAGCATCTCCTCGAGACTCAACATTCACGGGTCTTTCATTTCATTTTAGGAATTGTCGCCGCCTCTACCGTCCTCATCCTCGTGCCAAATCACCAGAGTGCTGAAAGTATCAGCTATGCCGGAAGTGGCGTACTGACTTTCGTGCTAGCAGCCATTTTCACAGTCCTCGGGCTGTGGTTAGGCCTATGGATGAGCCGACTTGAGGAGCGTTATAAATGAAAAAAGGAAAGTTGAAGAAAACTCTGGTCGAACAGATCTTGGATAAGGCAGGAATCGTGCATGAGCCACTTGCCTTAAATGCTTTAAAAGACGAGCTGCCGGATGGGATTTCTAAAGCGGATATTTATAAGACTTTAGCCTTGACCGGTAATAACGGGCCAGTGATCGGGATTCTCCCACTGACACAACATTTGTCCGAGAAGAAGCTGGCTAAAGTTTCTGGCAATAAAAAAGTCAGCATGATTGCTCAGAAAGACTTACAGAAAACGACTGGTTATATCCACGGCGCTAACAACCCTGTCGGTATTCACCAAAAGCACGCTTTCCCGATTTTTATTGATGAGGTTGCATTGAGCAAGTCATTCATGATCGTTTCTGCCGGTGAAGTCGGGCGGAGTATTCGGATTCAGCCACAAGTTTTAGCTGACTTTGTTCATGCAAGTTTTGTGGACATTTCAGAGTGAAGGCCAAGCCTTTTGACAAATGTTTTGAGGATTGCTATAATGACAATAGAAAACGAACATGTGCTGATTACACATGCTCCCAGTAGAACCGTTTAAGACGGTAGGCTGGTTTAAGTTGAGAATAACTGTCTAACCTGCTAAAGTTAAAAGACAGTTATTTTTTCTTGTCATTTTTATCCAGTTTCACAACCAAAGCGATCAATTCGATGGTATATAAATCAAAATCAATGATGATTTGAATCGCTTCAAACGCTGACAAATAGGCATCTCCTCTCCATAGATTTGCGTGCTTACTTGCATAAGCATCACCTCCATTCAAAGATAGCCACCATCTTAACTTTTCTACACTTTAATTGTCACATAAATAAGATTACGATACAAGCGCTAACATCCGTCAACTGTCATTGCCGACTTGTCAAATGACAGTTATTATTGTATACTTGAAAAATAGTTTAAGTTTACATTAAAATCTACTCTCCCATTATAGAAAGGAAGATGTCTCAAATGCTCATCATTTTTGGACATCAAACAACAAGCTATGACAAACAACAAAGTTCAACGTTTGGCGATTATCGCCATTTCGACTGCCTTCCTCGCAGTCGCAAGCCAATTGACTATTCCACTACCACTTGTCCCACTAACCCTTCAAACCCTTGCTGTTGGCATTATCGCTACACTCCTTAAACCTTTAGACAGCATTTTAGCGATCTGCCTTTATCTCGTTCTTGGCGCGATTGGTGTCCCTGTTTTTGCCGGTGGTGCTGCTGGTTTTGGTGTCATCCTTGGACCAACAGGTGGCTTCTTGATTGGCTTCTTGCTCCAATCCCAACAAGTTTCACTATTGGGTCAAACAGCTTTCATGGTGAAAAGCACACGAGGCAAACTCATTTTATATAGTGCTGCGAACATCATAGGCGCTGCTTGGTGTTTAGCTTTAGGAACAATCTGGCTATCACTCGTTGCTCGCCTATCCCTTCAAGTTGCCTTCAAATCTGGTTTCTTACCTTTCATCATCCCTGGACTTGTTAAAGCAATATTAGCAGCCTTTATCGGTTATGCCCTCCGTCGTGCCTTGAAAACCAATACCTATTTTGCGACTGCAACACCTGATAAATCATCAGATACTAAAGAACAAGCTTAAGTTCATTTTTCGTCAAATCCGTCATCGAGTTGTATTTTCAGATTAAAAAAGTTAAAATAGTCATATGCTTATGAAACTATTGATTACGCTTTATCCAATCTTAATATTTACAGTTGTTGCGATCTTTTTTAACTTTTTTCGAATCCGAAAACATCTGCCTTTGAATGTTCCCGATGTCGTGACTTTCTTCTTGATTTTTGGGCTCCATTATTTTTCACGCCAGGTGACACATGTCAGTATCCTACCTTACTACTTACTGCTTATTTCAGCCATGGCCCTCATCTTGCTCTTACTCGATTTATTTTATTACCGAGAGTTTCGGGCTAAAAAGTTCCTCTATTTTTTCTGGCGAGCGACCTTTTTTATCACCTTACTTCTCTATATTTGTATGGTTTTCATCATCTTTACATCTTAAAAATGGGACTGGAGCAAAATCTACTAAACTATAAGCTATGAACGTTTTTGGATGCCAATCAAAATCGCTCATAGCCTATTTTTGTATCACTTTTTTATAAATTATAAAGTAGATTGCTCAATCGTAAGCAACAATACAAAATTCGGTTAAAAAAACGATTGATTTGATAACAAATCGGTATTCTTTCTAGGAAACAATACCAAATTGGTCACATTAGTTTTCCTGTGATATTGAGATTGCTTTGAACTTGAGCATGAATAGTCGGACGTAATAAAAAAACAGCCTGTTAATCCAAGATTTTGATTAACAGGCTGCTTTTTTTCATTTCCGAGAAATTTTATCTCTGGCACGTTTTTTATTTCTTGAGTTCATCCACTAACTTTTGGAATTCTTCATTGGTTAAGGTGATGCCTTTACCCATTTTTGTATAATCTGGTGACCATTGACGGAGGTCAAATTTTGCTGGTGCACCATTCCAAGAAACGCGGGTCAACTCTTTTTTCCACCCTTTTTCGTTTTCTGACAGAACAATCAAGTGTTCTTCTATTTCAAATTTAAATTCACTCATCAGTTATTTCTCTCCTTTGTTTTAGCCTCTATCTTATTATACGAAATCTCGGACAATTTATCTCAAAATATGGTATAATTTTTTTATGAAAAATATATTTAAGGGGATTCGTAACTTCTTTTCTGGAAAATTTACGCATCAAAAACAGGATGATCATGCGGTTAATCTTGAAGTGCTAGCCAATCTCGAACTTGCCCACTCCTTTAATCACGCCGTATATCTTCATTTTAATGAAAAAAATGGTACCCTTGTTAGTTTCATAGGTAGCATTTCAAGTATTACCGAACGACAAGTTGTCGTCAAAGATCTAAAATCCAATCAAATTAGGATTATTTTCTTGAGTAAAATCAAAAAAGTGACTTTTGTGCCAGAGAATGTCAAAAAATCCATCATAGATAAGAAAAACGCTTAGAACTTAGGATTCTAGGCGTTTTATTTCGACTCCAGTCTGTGCTTTAACAGCATCAATGGCATGATGATAGCGGCTGAGATACCCGCCCTGATCACGGCCATCGCCTGTATCATCTAACATGACAACTTTTGCCATTAAGTCAAACTCAGCTAACTGACGCATTAACTCGTCATGAAAAGCTTGCCTGGATGCTTCCCAGGCCATATTGCGAAAGCCATCATTAACATAGGTTGTAATTGGCGGAATGACCAAAATCAAATCCATCTGCTCATTTTGAATGGTTTGTTGGAACAGAGGCTCCAGTTGTTCCTGCGCCGCCGTACTCAGATAGAGTTTAGCATAAACACGCGTGACAATGGCATCCGTGTCTAGAAAGACAATGCCTTGGTTTGCCGGTGAATTAATCTCGTGCGAATTTGCATCATACTGACCCGTAATCAAGCGGGCATAGTCATCCATCCCTAACTCATCATCATCAAGATTCGCCTGCTCTTCATAAATTCTCGCGTATTCTTCAGAAAATGGGGCGTTGATGGAGCGCGCCAACCTGCGGACGAGAGTAGATTTACCTGTTGAGGCCGAGCCCATGATGGTGACAACTTTTGAAAATTGTCGACGAAAAACTCGGTTAATCTCCTGCCAGTAAGCTTGTGGGTTTTGCCGGATCATGGTGGCTGAAATCTGGATGTCCCTGCGATCAGCAATCTCGACAGCATAGCTGTTCCCATCATTTTGAGGGAAACGTTTGTTTAGCTCAGTGACATACTCCGCTTCACCCACGTAGAAAGTGACTGACAGATTTTCTGACGTGGTGTTGGCACGAATCAAATCAAAAAGACGATTTGACCACTCATCCCAGCCGTGTGGCATTTCAGGAATACCATTTTCATCAAGTTTTGCGACTTTAATCGCAGGCTCGTCATTGAAAGCTTCTCGCAAATAGCGAAAACGCTTCTCCAAATGAAGACCAATTTGCGAGCCACGATCTCCGTCATAGCCTGAGACAATCAATAAAACACCCTCATTTTGAGCGGCCGTTTTATAGATCTGCTGCTGATGACCAGTGTGTAATGGCGCGAAGGTACCAAAATAAACCCCGATTTTCTTTCCGTTTAATTTGCCTTTTGAGATGTTGTTTGTAATCATATCTGCTCTTTTTTAGTGATATATTTTAAATTTATCCGTTGCTAATTTGGTTTGAAAAAGTTGGCGTAACTCTTCTGGTGTGCCTTGTGTAAAATCAGATTTTGGAAGTAAGTAGGCAGTTAGATTTGAGTTATACAAATAAAAGCTGTCTTTGGTTTCATAGACGTTGAAAAAAATATCATAGCTGAATTCTATCGTACCATTTTGCAATTCTCCCGATGTTTCAATGTTTATCCTCTCATCATCAAAAGAAAAAATATCTATCGCATCCGCAGCCATAGGATTATTTTGGGGAAAATTTTTGACCATACGACTGATACTGACAATATAAATAGACAACATCAATGCCGCCGCGATAATATCTGTCACAATAGCTTGTATGAGTGAACCTATATCAGTAGAAAATACCCCAAGTATCAGGCATGCAAACATAGGACAAATACTATTCTGTTTATTTTACGATTGTGATATCTGACCCCGAACCAGCAAAAACGTCGGTAAATCGCTGGGGTAATGTGGGTTTTTACCTCTATCATCTTTATGCCTCATTTAGATCATTTTACGCTCTAACCGTTTTAGCTGTCCCATTTTTTTCATATAAATTAATCAAGCCTGAGCCGTTTTTACGGATCATGTCACCTGGCTCTACTATTGTTGGCACAGTCATGGTCAAGAGTTCCATTGGGTTTGGTGCGCGGTCGATGCGCTCACCCTCTTCATTTTTAAGGTCTTTGACTGTGGCAGTGAAATGGCGAAAACCTGGACCGTAAAATTCGATTTCGTCACCTTCTGTGATCACATTACGTTGACGGACGGTTGCGGTCATGGTCTGACCATCAAAAGCAACAACTTCACCGACAAATTTATATTGTGGAATTTTCCGGCGAGCGCCAAATAACTGCTCATTTTCACTTGGTGTTTGATAGTAAAAACCTGTCGCCAATTCGCGTTGGGCAACTTTCCAAAGCTCATCCACCAAGGCTGGTTTGATAGTTTCAAAGGCTTCTGGACTTTCCAAGTAAGCATCAACTGCTTTTTTATAGACGTTGCTGACAGTTGAGACATAGTGAATAGACTTCATCCGACCTTCGATTTTAAAGGAGTTGACCCCATTTTCAATCAAATCTGGTACGTGTTCAATCATGCTCATATCAACCGCACTCATTGAGAAATCTTCAGGGATTTCACCTTGAACTGAACGGCGCTCAGCCCCAAATGGCATATCATAGAGGTCGTATTTCCAGCGGCAAGACTGTGAACAGCCGCCACGGTTGGCATCCCGATGACTCATGTAGTTTGAAAGTACGCAGCGACCAGAGTAGGAAATACACATGGCACCGTGGACAAAGGCTTCGATTTCTACATCTGTATGTTTACGAATTTCTGCCAGTTCCACCATTGAAACTTCACGCGCCAAAACGACACGTTCCAGTCCGAGATTTTTCCAAAATTCTAATGTTTCATAGTTGGTTGCACTGGCCTGTGTTGACAGATGGATCGGCAAACCTGGCGCTTCGCTAGCTGCGATAGCAATCAGTGCTGGATCACTGACGATAACAGCTGAAATCCCCAAATCACGCAGGGTGCGAAACCACTCGCCTGCACCGACTTCATTACCTTCATGCGTGACCATATTGGCTGCGACATAGACTTTTGCGTCATGTGCTTTGGCAAAAGCGACGCCTTCTCGCATTTCATCAAAGCTGAAATTTCCAGCTCTCGAACGTAACCCATAGGCATCACCGCCGATATAGACAGCATCTGCCCCATAACTAATGGCAACCTTTAATTTTTCTAATGTCCCGGCAGGTGCCAATACCTCAGGACGTGTGAGTTGTTTGTGTGACATTAAATGTTTCTCCTATTTTCAAGATAGTGAGTAAGTTGAAAAGATCTCAATGCTCATTTTTTATTGTCATAAATCAGGAACAAATAAGACCAAAACTGTTACTTTAACTTCATCATTATACCATAAATCTAAGTGAGGTGTGGGTCAAAACTGGGAGGGTGACTATTGATACCATTTCAGGTCAACAAAAAACATCTGGTATTTCTCGCAAGATGTTTTGAGTTTATGTCACTAATCGTTTACTGAATATCATCTGGATCTAGGTCATAGAAACCATGTCCCAAGGTCCGGCCCGTTGGATGGAGGCGACGGATTTCTTCGTCGAGGGCAAAGGCTTGAATGGGTGTCAGCTCACTTTCCTCCAGCAATTTTCTCGCTTGAACAAAGCATTCAGCGATCTTGACAAAGGTATCGCCTGGTGTGTAGATACCGTCTAATTTCCAGTGGGTGTAGTTAAGGTCAGAAAAGGTAGCGAGTTCGCTCATCATGTCAACATCGTCAGAGGCGAAAATGTGCGTCCCATGGCTGTCTTCGTAGATCGAATAATGCGTGGCTTCGTCCTTGGGCTCGCTCAAGAATAAATTGCGTTCCTTAGATTTTTCTTCATCAGTTTTGATAAAGTTGTAGTAATTTTCCAGAAGTGGCCGTTTAGATTGATGAATGATCGTTGCGCCATAGACCAAAATTTCACCGAAGATGTTGAGGTTTGATGCCATTTTGATCAACTCTTCTTTGGGTAATTCACGTGATAAAACAGCACCAATCGCGCCTTGTTGCCCCCAGAAATTGACTTGACGACTGCTGGTCACCATGGTCGAGGCATCATAGATGTAAGGAAGTTGATACTTATCTCGGTTTAAGACGAAAATCACACCAGTATCGCCAACTGCGATTTGATCGACTTTGATTTCTTGTAAAAAATCAAGATAAGACTTGATGGTTGCCATTTTTTCAGGGTGCATGATGGCATTGACCGCCACTGTCACTTGTGCACCTGCGTCGTGCGCCAATTCAGTGAGTTCACGGATTTCATCCCAGGTAAAAGCGTGAGGCAGTCGAAGGCCATAGTCGCTTTCTCCGATATAGAGGCTATCAATCCCCAAATCGAGTAAGGCTTTGGCTTGTACTAGATTTTCTGCTGTTGCTGTGATCTTAATTTTCTTAGTCATACCTATTATTATATCAATAAAAGACATTTTCGTCTGTCATTTTTTCATCTAAATTAATGCTAATAAGCCTTCTATATTTTTAAATAATCAGAATTTTTATAAATAACACAACATCGTAACCAAAACGTAATATTTTAATTGAATTGTAAAGTCTATTTTTGATTTTGCATGGTATTATAAGAAAGTACGATAAGGGAGACAGTATGGAAGCACCTAAATACGATGAGGATTTAACTTACTGGCAAGCGCCTACGCGTGAGTATTACAGAGAAGAAAAGGCATCTGATGATATGATGATGGCTGAAAGATTTAACGAGATTGCCTTTTTCTTCAATATTGCTGTTTTTTCAATCTTCATGATTTTGAGTTGTGCCATCCTGTCGGCATTCATGTCGACTTTCCTGAGCGTATGCTTATCGATTGCATTATCCTTCACTATGTTACAAGTTTCAAAAAAAGCAATCAAAACCTTTCTACGGATTATAAAAAAATAAGCCTTCTGGCTTATTTTTTTGCTTTATAAACCAATTTGAACAGTCTAAATTTCTTAACTTAACAAAAAAAGCCTCAGTAAACTGAGACTTTTGATATGATTTATATGGCTTATTTAACGAAGTCCAAAAGTGCCAAGAAGCTTTCAGCTTCAAGTGATGCACCACCAACAAGGGCACCATCAACGTTTTCTTTGCTCATGTACTCAGCAACGTTTTCAGGTTTAACTGAACCACCGTATTGGATACGAACAGCTTCAGAAACGTTTTTACCGTAAAGTTTTTCAACTGTTGCACGAACAACGCCACAAGTTTCATCAGCAGTGTTAGCATCAGCTGATTTACCAGTACCGATCGCCCAGATTGGTTCGTAAGCGATGACAAGGTTAGAAACTTGTTCAGGTGTAAGATCTTTCAAAGCTGCAGTGATTTGACCTTCTACCCATTCAGCTGTTTTGCCAGCTTCGTAAGTTTCAAGTGTTTCACCACAACAGATGATTGGTGTCACGCCGTTTGCGATGATTGCTTTTGCTTTTTTGTTGATGTCTTCATCAGTTTCGTGGAAGTATTCACGACGTTCAGAGTGACCGATGATGATGTATTCGATACCAAGATCAGCAATTGCTGCTGGTGAGTTTTCACCAGTGAAAGCACCTGCATTTTCGAAGTAAGAATTTTGTGCAGCCAATTGGATGACATCATCTTTCAAGTTGTAAGCAAGTGGTGCAAGGAACAATGCTGGGCTACCGATAACAGTATCCACAAGGTCAGCAGATGGTGCTTTTCCTTTAACTGCTTCAGCGAAAGCTTGTGCTTCAGCCAAAGTTTTATTCATTTTCCAGTTACCAGCGATAATCGGTTTACGTGACATGAGTCCACCTCTAAAATTTTATTATTTGGAACTATACTTGACTTGTGTCAAGATAAAATCCATGCACTATTATTTTAACACAAAAAGCGATAATATTCACAATAAAGTGCAAAATGCCCGAAAATATCCTGAAAATTTACCAAAAAATCTCGCCAGCAACGAGATTTTTTGCTTGTTCTCATTTTACAAGGCTTCTACAGCCTTTTTTATCGCTGTTACTAACTTGATATCTTCTAGTCCCGTAACAGATTTGATCACGTCAGTCAGGTCATCTGTCGCCAAACGTTTTTGGAGTTCAACCGCTTGAGCATCCGTCTCATCTCTATATTTGAAGATTTTAGCGACGGTTGATAAATGAGTCGCAAAGGACAAATTTCGGTCATTTAATTCTCGGATGGGCCGAATGAAACGCTCATTATAGCCTAGTTTGCGAATGGGTGTCCGGGCAACCCGTGAGATATCATCAGACAAGTGCGGGTTAACGAAACGACCCCGAATCTTCTCGTGATAAGCGACCAACTCAGCTTCGTCGAACAGGTCCCACTTGGCCAACAAAAGGTCACGCGTTTCTTTTTGTGTTGCCACAAGCGCAGTCATCACGCGCTCGTCCTGCAAAGCCGCATCTATCGTGGCATGACCATAGTAAAAACCGTTATAGGCCACCGTGGCATGACCGGTATTCACTGAGAACAGCTTACGCTCGATAAATGGCTCCAGATCTGTCGCATAGTGAACACCTGTCAAATGAATCAGAGTATTTCGGATTTGACTTTGGTCTATAACCCATTCGCTAAAAGGTTCCACGACAACGAACAATGGATCAGCATGGGTTTGACCGGGTACGATGCGGTCAACAGCAGCATTTGGAAACCCAATATAAGTTTCGGCGTATGCTTTATTTTCTTCTGTCAGAAAAGTATCTACCTTCGTTTTCAAAAATTCAGACCCGCCGATCATATTTTCACAGGCGATAAAGTCCAGAGGTGCCATGATCTTAGCAGCTTGACGAGCTTGAATGCCTTTGGCGATAAGTTCTGCGATAAAAGGTAGGATATTAGGCCCGATAGCCGTCGTCACGATATTGGCATGCTTAATAGCTTCGATGACTGCTTGAGGTTGTTTGGCGTTGTTGAGACCTGACACATGGTTGATTGGCATCCGTGTCGCAGCATCTTCTGCTAGCTCAATTTCGTAACTCCCTCTTTCATTCAAGGCATCGATAATTGTCTCATTGACATCGACAAAAACGACTTCAAAATCATTATTGTGTAGAATTTCTCCTATAAACCCACGGCCAATGTTTCCTGCGCCAAAATGTACTGCTTTTTTCATGATATATCCCCTTCTTTTTGTGATTAATTTCACAAGTAAAATTTAAATAAAACAACTTTCCAGTGACTCTAAAGTTGCCATATTTTCAACTTAATGCCGATTCATATACGACTTAAACTTCTACTGAGTTGAGCAAGTCTGCGATTTCTTCTACTGCCTTGGCATCCGCTAGTTTAACGACATTATCGACATCAGCACAAAAAATTGAAATTTTTTGAATCAAGTCCAGATGCTCATTACCAACACCTGCAATCCCAAAAAGTACCGTTGCGATTTTAGGATCTAACGCATCTCCAAAATTCACACCACGCGGGACTTGCACGATGGTAATGCCTGTTTTTATGACTTCTTTTTTAGCGGCATCCGTCCCATGTGGAATCGCGATGAAGTTCCCCATATAGACTGAAAGTTCCCGATTACGTTCTAACATAGCTGGCACGTAGTCTGATGTGACATAACCACCCGCTAACAGTTGTTCCCCACAAAATGTGATGGCCTCTTCTTGTGTTTCAAAAGCTTGGCCTAGTTTGATTAAATTCGTTTGTATCTCCATTTTCACCACCTCTTTCACTTTTGTTTCCCTCTTGATACCTTAATTGTAACCGCTTCCGAAACGGGCGTAAATAAAAGCCTTGTCACAAAAACTTGTGCCAAGACTTCATTTCTATTTAAGATGATTTATCAGTCTTCCGACGTGTACTTAGTGAAACTTTCTCCGATAATTTTACTGAGGAGTTCGTAGATGATGTCGTAATTACCTGAGCTATAAATAGTGGTGTAAAGTGTGTTTTCGATGATGGAACTTGAAATTTTCCCCAAAATATAATTATAGATTTCATCGATTGACTGAGGTGCTGTCAGAAACAAAATCCGATTGGCTGACATCGGTTCTTTATCCATCCCTACTACTTCAATTTCTTGTGTTAAATCAAAGATTTTAAATTCGGGACGTGGTACAACTTGGGAAATGCCATGAATCAAAGCCAGATTTGTCTTAGGAATCCCAAAAGCGGTCCTTTTGAAGCGTTCTAATAGATCCCAATCAATTAAATTATCGGCACGCATGAGGTCATAAATCGTTTCATTAAAATCCGCAATATTAGTCAACTCAGAGATACTGAAATTCTGTAAAATAACCTGACTTTTCAAAAAGAAATCTTGAAAATCAAGTGGATTTTCAACCGTTGTTTCTGTTTGCGGGCGTGGTGTTCGATTAACCCTAAGCTTACGAATCTCTTGAGTGATTTCTGATATATTGGACAGGGCGATACTTGGACTAATCTGGATAAATGTCTCAGCCGAGTAATCATCGTTGTCATCTTCGATCTTTTCAGTCGTAAAAACAATGTCAAAATGTGTCAAATCTTCCTGTCCCATCTGGCTGACCTGAATAATTTTAACTGATGTGATAAAAGGAAACTGCGTTTGTAAATTACGCGCTAGAAAAGCCATTGATACACGCCCACGACTGGTAATCAGAAGTGCCGTCATCGGAAAAACACGGCTAGACCGCTCAAGTGTCGCTAAAAAATGTAAGGCGATGAGGGCAACTTCATGTTTAGAGAATTTCTTGTCGAAAACGTCATCCAAACTGCGACTGATGACTTTGAACAGTGCGGGATGTTCTCCTTGCACACTCACAACCAAATCATTTTTATCATCGGAGAAAAGTTGCGGCAAAGTAAAGCTACTGCGCAAATGTGTGTTCAACAAGGTAAAAATCTTTTCATCTCGACTAAAATTCAGACCTGTGGTCACCCCAACTGTTTCAATAAACTGACGGACTTTATAAGAAAAACTGGTATCATACTTTTCGTTAAAAAGGAAATTCCCCCCTTTATCAAAATGCAAGACGTCTACCATGTGAGACAAATACATGATTTCAGGAAGATTAACTCTAAAATTTGGTAAGTTTTGGACAATTTTGGTCACAAAATCTAACGCTTTTTTCGAAGGTCTAAAGTGATAATGATTTTCAATTAAATGGTTCTGCCCAAGTCGCTCTAAAGTCACAATGAAAAATAGTCGTAAAATGCCTTGGGTGCGATCCGAAATATTGTTAATTTTAGAACGCTCAAAAGCTGTGGTCACACTGTCAAAATAAGCCTGTTGAAAGAGCTGTACCATTTTATTCTCTTGATAGATGGTTGCACTGAAATTAAAAATATCACGTGTTGATAAGTTGCTAACAAGACAGGATACGAGGAGTGTTCGTTTGCTATACTCGCTCGCAATGACTTCTAACCCGCCCTCCCGAACAAGACCATTGCCTGCAAAGGTGAGATTTTATTCGATGATTTTAAGATCTCCTGTAGCGGTGGGCTGGCTGATGGCAAAGCGATTCATAAAGTCCGCTAGTTTAGCCTGCTCGAAAATCAGCAAAATCAGTTCCATAAAGTGGCGTTCGTTTTGGCTGTATTCTTCGACCACGCGTTTATCAGTGAGATTGCTCAGTTCACCTTTTAAGGTATAGTATTGATCTATTTTGATCAAGTTGACCTGGTATTTGGGCAGAAAATCTTGTAAATTTTGTAAGTCTCGGTAAAGCGTTCTGCGACTCACACCGACAACATCAAGCAAGTCAGCAATACTGACCTGTCCCTTCTTGACAATTTCATCGATGATCTGCTGTTCGCGTTTCGTGACAAGCATGACGCCTCCTTTAATGTCTGAAATAGTGGTTAAAAACGATAGCCTAGACGGATCAATCTAGACCACAAAAACCCGGCTTGCGGGCTTTGTGTTTTAAAATTTTCTGACTATTTCTGCATTCGTGCTACCATTCTATCATACTCAGGTGTGGTTATCAAACTGTCAACACTGAGATGTTGGGCATTGGGTGCATGATGCTGAGCGATTTCGGTATTATCTTTTATCGTCACAACAACAATATTTGGTGCATTGTAAGCAGCCAGTGCCAAAAACTCAACATCTGAAACTGGAATCTTCACATTATGATTTCTGAAAATGGCTTGAATCGTTTCTTGCCCCATGGTGGCGCTGCCGACAGAAGCTGCATCGTGAGCAAAGACGACCTCATCAATCAGGTTCAAGTCAATTTCACCAACCTCTTCAATGACAGCTTTTTCTGCAAGTGCAGAGGCTACTGCATTTCTTCCGGTCAAGCTAGCAATAATTTCATCATATTTCGGTGAATTTAGGAAATTAGATACCGCAACGCGTGTTGAACTAGGTGCCATTTGAGTAGCACGTGCTGCCAGCTCTTCTTGTGTCACGACAAGTGTGTCGGCTGCATCAGACAAATTAGCAATCGCACGATTAGTCACATCAATGCTGAGACCAGCTTTTTTGACCTTATCCCGAAGAATTGACGCTCCCATGGCAGATGAGCCCATGCCTGCATCGCAGGCAAAGATGATATGCTTGATATCGCCGATATTTGCTAGTGTTGCAACGGCAGATGATGTTTGCGCTTGGCCTTTGGCAACAGCTTTATTCGCTGCAAGGTCAGCTTGTGCAGTTTCGAGTGCTGAATCGTCTACCATTGATTTATCGTTTTTAAGAATAACAGCAGCAACTAAAAATGAAACAGCTGCAGCAGCAAGAACGCCAAGGAAAACAGTCACGTGTGGCCAGATCCCTTTTGGTGCCATGGCTTCAATGGCGATGATTGATCCAGGTGATGCAGGTGATGTCAACGCTGAACCAAGGATTGAATTGGTGAAAGTCCCTGTCACACCACCTGCAATTACTGCAAGGAAAAGCGCTGGTTTCATCATGACATATGGGAAATATATTTCATGAATCCCACCCAAGAAATGGATGATGATAGCACCAGGCGCCGTTGCTTTAGCTGATCCTTTACCAAAGAACATAAAGGCTAGCAAGAGACCAAGACCTGGGCCAGGGTTTGCTTCTAGTAAGAATAGAATTGATTTACCAGTCGCAGCGACCTGTTCTGTTCCGATTGGGGTTAAGATACCATGGTTAATGGCATTATTCAAGAAAAGTATTTTAGCTGGTTCAATAAAGATATTAGCAAGTGGTAAGAGATGGGCATTGATTATCGTCTCAACGCCTTTAGCCATGACATGTGTCAAAGCCTCAACGATTGGCCCAATCAAAGTATAGCCAAATAGTGCTAAAATGAACCCTAGGATACCTGCTGAGAAGTTATTCACTAGCATTTCAAAGCCGGCTTTGATTTTAGGTTGGACTGTTTGGTCAAATTTTTTCATCAACCAACCAGCAAGTGGTCCCATAGCCATGGCCCCGATAAACATAGGGATGTCGGTTCCGACGATAACACCCATGGCTGCAATCGCCCCAACGACACCACCACGCCCATCGCCATAGATGTTTCTACCACCTGTATAGGCGATTAATAATGGTAAAAGATACGTGAGCATAGGACCGACTAGCTCGGCAAAGTTTTTATTAGGTAGATAACCCGTTGGAATAAAAAGTGCTGTGATGATCCCCCAAGCGATAAACCCACCTATATTTGGCATGACCATGCCTGAGAGTGCCGTCCCCAAACGCTGGACTGCAACTTTTAAGTTGAATTGTGACTCGTTCATAATATTCTCCTTGTGCGTAAACACGATATTTAAGTCTGATGCTGAAACAAACGAACATGTTCAATAAAAAAATAGCATTTTGTTTCAGGTATCGGTTACTTACACATTTATTGTAACCGTTTACAAGTTTTAGGTAAATAAAAGTCTTGACACAATAATCTGTGTCAAGACTTATAACCTTGTAAAATTTGAACGTGAATCGTTGCTTTTTTTGGCGGGTTTTTAGCAATTTCTAGCTTGTCTGTCTCAGAAATTCGCCATTCTAAGGGACTCATGGATAAAAAATCTTGTCGCTGTTGTTCTGGCAAGTCAAATTCATAGTGGATTTCCTTTTGCGTAAAGTCTGGGAAATTTTCTGAAAATTTTGCTAGAACATCACCATTATCGTAATCTACGGGTAAACCAAAAGCTGAGCGCAGTTCCTGTAGATAATAACGGTCTGGGATGACCTTAATCACCTGACCACCATGTGACAAAACGCGATCGAACTCTCGATAGTTAGACGGTGTGAAGATGTTCAGCACAGTCGCCATACTTTGATCGGCAAAGGGAAGGTTGGTCAGATCCGACAGGCTAAAGAAGGCCTGCAACTCGGTCAAATCCGTGGCCATGTTGACACCGTCTAGGGCGATGTCGAAACCGAATTTATGGCCAGAGACGTCCAGCAGCTCTAGAAAACTCCCCTCGCCACTGCCGACATCGAGCAGATTGCCAGGTGTGAGCTGATGCTGAATGGCGTTTAGGACGGGTGCGTACATGCCGGCTTGGATCAGATTGCGACGTGGTTCAAACATCTTGCGCGTGTAGTGGGTGGTATCTGGTTTGATCGTCAGGAAATTCACCACGCCTTTTTTGCTGAGATTGTAGGTGTGGCGATTGTCACAGATTAGGGCGTATCCATCTAGTCGAAAAGAGGTGTGACACAGGGGACATCTTAGTAGATCTATATTTTGCGCCAAATATTGGGCGGCTTTATCAATTTTCTTTAACATATTCTTTTCTAGTATATTCCAATCGTTTCATTAATTTATCACGAAGTAATGGTAGTGTATGAGACAGCATCAGGATTTCCGGACTAACCGTCTCAATGATATCTCCAAGTTTAAAGTGCTGAACTTCATAGGTAATAAAAGTACGAAATTGATCAACTGATGTCCAGTCTACCTCTGGAAAGGCGGCTTTTGTTTCCTCTGATATGTCATCTAAATTATAGGCGATATGCTCCAGAAATACCAGATAGTCAATATCTATCTTTTGCCCCTGTGTTTTTTTAACTAGCTGAATATGGTCTAGCATCAAATTTGCCATATATAAATCAGCCTTCAAATAATTATACAACTAAAAACACCTTTTCTTTTCACTATACTTTCTTCTTATAATATTATAGCATACGATAACTTTTCTTTAACCCTAGAATAAATACGATATCGTTAGAAAAAGACTACCCATATGAGTTAGCCTTTTCCTTTTTATTTTTTAGTAAGGTTCGATACTATGATACCTTTACATTTCGTGTTTAAATGTTTTTTTATTTGCTTTATGCTTAATTCTTGTCAAAATCCCTACCAAAGAAACGATTAAACTCAAGAAGAAACCTATAGCGATCTGAGTTTCTCCTGTCATTGGCAGTGGCCGTCTTGGGTAGCCATCTGTTGATGGTAACTTAGGCTTATCTTCAAAATGAACAGTTTGGCCTTTATCATTAATATCTCTATGTGCTGCAACTTCCTTATCAGCAACCGTTTCTTTTAGCAATTCAAAAACAACAACATCTTTGTTAGCCAAATGAGTTGCATCTAGGGTGAAATCCAAACCAATACTACCCTTAGTTGTCACAGGCGTGAAAGACTTAGTTACCAAGACATCGTGACCAGTCACATCTTTCAAAGGCTGACCCGTTGCTTTATTCATTAAAGTACCAGTTAAAGTGTACTGTCTATCTGTAAAGAGATTTTCATAAGCTACTTCATCATGAACGGTGACTTCTTTTTCTAGAGAAAGTTGTTTATCCCCGTCCTCTGCATCTGTTGCAGTTGTTCCAATTTTAGGAGGGTTTAACCGATTTAAGATTTCTCCCAAAACAACTTTATTACCGTTTGCATCTTTCTGATAGAGATCCACTGCCACTACAGAATCATTGTTTGTATCTGCTACTCTAAAATAGTAGTGTGTCGTGTCTAGAGCAAAATTTTCACCTGCGTTGCTTTCTTGGAAATAATATTCTCCTGCAGGTAATTTTTGATTGAGCTCGATCAGACCAGCCGCATTTGTCGTATAGTGTCTGATTAAGCTATTAGGTTTTAGAATAACTCCTAGACCTTGATTCGGTAAAAGTGGATTTCTTCCTTTTGGATAACCCATAATCGGGTCATTATTATAAAGACCAAATGTTTTATTCGCACCTGGTTGTTTGCCAATCACAGGTTTATTATCGCTATCAAGGCCTGTGACGAGCTCCTCTAATTTTGGCAGAACGACTTTCACTGTTTGGCGATTATTATCAAATCTGTCAACCATTCCTGGTGTCCCAATATAGTCTTTGCCATTAAATGAAATTGACACAGGAATTTTCACATTTGAATCAAAGTATTGTCCAGCTGGTGCTTTCCTTTCAACGAGATAATAATCCCCAACATAGAGCGTACTTGTTGTCTGTGCCACACCAAGGGCATCTGTAGAAACGGTTGCTACTTTAGTGTCTTTACTGAATCTAGTCCCATCTGGTGCGACACGAATTGTTTTGCCATCTGCCTCAGTTATGTCCTTGTCAACGTAAACATCAAATGTTGCACCTTCCCAACCTCTAATATGGTTCCAGATGAAATTCCAATTTCCTTCTTCGCCTTCAATCCCCATCAAACTTTCAAAATATTTGGTTAATTGGATATATGATTTAGCAGGCTTATCATTAAATTGAACGGTGACAACAGGTACTTTATTGCCACCAATTGTTTCATGGACAATCGTACTTTCATCAACTGAAAAAACTAAGTCATTTAGGTTTATTTCGTAATTTTCAGGTGCAGTTACTTCTGATATACGGTATCTATTCTTACCATAGGTCAATTCTTTCTGTAAGAAAATTTCTCCGCTAGCATCCGTTTTGAAGGTCGTCGTTAATTGAGCAGTATTTTCTGGATCAACTTGTGTCACGTATTTGCCTTCTTGGATATCCCAAATTTTAAATTGAACACCTGCTAAAGGTATTTTCTTACCTGTTTCGGCATCCTTCTTCTCCAAACGGAGCTTGGCTTTAATAAGTGGATCTTCCACATTTATTACATTGGGCATAAGTATTGGTTTAGGCATGGCATTAATGTCTGACTGACTATAATCCGCTTCATGATAGATATACCCTGTGACACTGTCTACTATTTTGACATGAACATTCGCACCATCATCAGTCATTGTGATGTCAATTGGATTGATATCGTAATAGCCTTCTTTACCTTTGGTTTCTGTTAACGTATAGTTACCATAAGGCATGTCAAAAGAAAAATAACCTTCTTGTTTGTCATAAGTTGCAGTTACCGTTTTTTGAACAGGTGCATTTGTACCAGCTTTCGGTGTCAAGGTAAACTCTATCCCGTTGGCATTATTTTGATTCATCACAGTTTCATTCTGTGCTTTCTCAAGTTCTTTTTTCCCTCTTATTTTGAGTTTGATAACTTTTTCTTGACTCGTTGTCTGCGAAACAACGACAGATGTGTTTTGATCTGCATAAGCCAAATTGACTGGATGTTTCGTTGTATCTATCTGCATGCCTTCCGGCGCTTCTATCTCTTGCCAATAGTAGTCACCCAAAGCAAGATGTCCGACACCAACTTTATAACGATCATCAGTATCTTTGGATGTTTCAAGAACTATAGAATCATCAGTCGTTGTCACCTTTGTCCCATTGAGCAATGTTGGCGCAAATTTTGCATGCCAGAGGACTTTTGTTCCATCTGCATAATAAAGACTATACTTTGCACCTTTTAAACTTGCTTTCCCTTGGGGAATACTACCATTCTCATCATCAACTTTATTTAAAATTGTATTGCCAAAAACTTCTGTATCTGTTACTGACTGATTAACATCAAATACTGATGTGGTTTGATCTGTTGATTTAAGTTCAACTTTATAAACTGTCGGATCAATCAAAAAACCGTTTGGTGCCTTTGTTTCTTTGACATAATAAGTACCTAGGAGCAACTCACTAGAAACCGCATGCTCATCGCTTGTAGTCGTTTTAGCTTAACAAGATTATTTCCCTTGTCTTTAGCTTGTATTGATGCATTCGCATCAGTATAAACTGTATACTCTGCACCAACTAGTGAATAGTTAGCATTAAATACCTTATCTCCTGCAAGCGAAGCATGCTTGGCTTGCTTGTCAATTGAAATTCTACCATACTGTTCATTATCTGGGTATTCTGTCATTACGACTGTATTGGTACCTGTCGAAGGTGGTAGTAAAACTTCTTTGATATCATCAGACAGTTTGTGTCCTTTAGGAGCGACAAGCTCTCGGATATAATAAGTTTTACCAGATACTAATTCGTTAGATTCTGGTGTCTCACCAGTTGCACCGGTTGTTAAAACTTGTAGAACATTCGCTTTATTTTGAGCATCTACTTTTGAAGCATAGATACCGAACTGCGCCCCTTGATAGGTTTACTCACCGTTGTACGGTGTTAATGTATCAACTCCCACTTTTTTAATCTTTAGCTTACCCGTTAGTACAACATCTGTACTAGTTGCACCAGATAAACTATCTCCGTTTGGCCCTTTTGTAACCATTGTTTGAGTAGACCCATCATAGTAGCGATAAAGTGCCGTGCTCGGGAATCTCGTCGTTTTTAGACTTGCAGAAACCTTTCCGTTTCCTGTCAAAGTTAATGGACCAAATGACGTACCAACATTTACAGTCTTGGTTTTACTACCATCAGCAAAAGTTGCTGGACCGCTAAGTGTTGCTGTAATTTGTTCTCGATCTGTCACATAATTCGTTGCTTTATTGCCTTGATTCCATACTCTATAAGAAAAATTAGCAACCGCTGTATTACCGACTTGCACAATCGGATTCACAACTAGACCATATGGTCCTTTATTTGCTTCTCCTAATGCATCTAGTTGTGCGTATAGCCCCGTCCTATCTTTTTCATTTGCATATATACCTGCAGCAGATAGTTTTTTAATACTATTATCTGTCTCCCAAGTATTGCTTTGATATAACTTATACTGATTATTATGATAGGTTATATCAGTACGAAACGGATTCATCTCAAGCTCTGAATCGTGTACAATGATGCCAAGAGCACCTGCACGTCTTGCTCTCAAATCTCCTTCAGGTGTTTCTCCAACATAATCCATAAGCCACGCCACTTTAGCAATACTTGTTAAATAAGTATCTTCTGGATTATAGTCAGAAAGCGTCACCGTGTTCATGTTTCCTCTATACTTACGAATACTTATTGTATCACCATCTTTAATCAGTTGGGCAGGTACATTCATATCCTGCGGATACTCTCCAATTGCTCTGCCAGACCACGTACAATATGAACGGGGATCATTGAGTGAACCAGAGTAATAAGCACCCAATGTGGTGCGTGTTGGTGCCACACTTGAGCGATCATATCGAATCCCGTCATATAAGATTTCTTTTCCAACTCCTTTAGTCGTGTTCCCCGAATAAAAATCCGCTTGTGTATTACCAGCAGAATCACCAAAATCTCCTAGGGACGTAGTATTATTCGTTTCAGCCACTACCTTTGATAGCGGACCTACTAAAGCCAACATCAAATTGAACAAAATAGTAACGAGCATTACCCCGTTGATTACCTTGTTCTTGTAATTATACATTTTTAACATTTTTCCCCTCTCGCTGAATGCGGTAGTGTTGTCAGTTTTCAGAGCACAATCGTTAAATTTGTAATGCGTTGTAAATTAACTTTTTCTCAAGCACACAACAAAGCAAGCGCTTTCAACTTTGTCTTGTTACTTAAGATAAAACAAATTAATTTCTAATAGGCAAATTTACATTTTTATTGAAGATACTGGATTGATACTGATAACCTTGTTATCTCACATGTTATATTTTATTTTTTATAACAATAGTCACATAACATGGATATTATAGCATAAAATCCAACTTTTTTCCTTTTTTTTTATAAAAAAAGTAATTTAAATGAAAA
>NZ_BCVN01000014.1 GCF_001591765.1 Pseudolactococcus raffinolactis NBRC 100932
AAAAACGTCAATATTTTTCAAAAAACTCTTGACGAGTGTCAGCTACTTTGATATACTAATAAAGTACTGTTTCGCGGAGATGGCGGAATTGGCAGACGCGCAGGATTAAGGATCCTGTGACCTACTTTGGTCGTGAGGGTTCAAGTCCCTTTCTCCGCACTAATAACCGAGCCTAGCGCTCGGTTTTTTTGTGTTTTAGGGTTCATATCAGAATTTTTTCACCGATTTCGCATTGTTTTACCAAAAGAATACCGATTTGGTATTATCTCTTGCAACATGATCATGCTACTTTACAATGTATCAAAAAGCTATACAAAAATAGCCTATGGTCAATTCCAATTAATATTGAAGATTGCTCATAGCCTTTTTTTGAGGACTTTTGTCCTAGCGTCTTGATAGTATCTTATAGTGCTGCTTTGACAGCTTTCTTAGACGTATAAATTTTGTAAAGTACCATACAAATGATTGGTAAAATACTTGCAACTAAGTAGATATTTTGGAAAGATAGGAAAGTTCTTAATTCCCCTAATACATAAGGACCGATACCCAAACCAAGGTCTAGCCCAATAAAATAAGTAGAGAGGGCGACGCTGATCCGATGCTCGTCTTTAACAGTCTTTAAAGAAACGGCTTGTCCATTTGACATGAAAGTACCGTAGCCTAGACCAATGACGCCACCTGAGATTAGGAGCAACCAACTGCTGGTTGTCATGCTCAGTAAAATGAGACCGGCACTTAAAAATAAGTAGCTAGGATACATGACAAATTTTTCGCCAAGATTATCAAATATTTTGCCTGAAAGTGGTCGAGTAAAGGTGATGACCAAGGCATAAACAACGAAAAATAAAGAGCTGACCTGTACTAAATCAATGACTTTAACATAGGATGATAGGAAAGCGAGGACACTTGAGTAAGAAAGTCCCATTAAGAAGGCCATAAAGGCAATAAATAATGCTTTTTTTTCAATGAAGCTATCGAAAGAACTTTTATTAAGTGCTTTGATGTGTTCTTCTGAAAGTTTCACGTTTTTAACTGGGAATAAATAGCACATTATTGTGATAATCAAAACGAGGACAATTGAAAAAGCGACAATAAAGTGAAAATCGGTTGTATTTAATAGAATCAAACCAAGAAAAGGGCCAATCGCTGCAGCTAAACTTGTACTCAAGCCATAGTAGTTAATGCCTTCACCATGTCGCGCTTTTGGAATATAAGCTGTGACAATGGTATTTGTCGCAGTTGATAAAGCACCATAGCCAAAACCATTTAAAAATCTGACAAGATAGAGCACTGGAATGACTGGGACGTAAAGGTAGGCAATTGTTGTAAGCAAATAAAACAAGGCGCCATATCTTAAGGTAGCTTTCCTGCCGATTAATTCTAGTTTTTTACCAATGAGTAATCGCGCAAGTAGTGTGCCGATAATATAAATACCAGATGCTAATCCAGCTTGACCTAGGGAGGCATGCAAGTTACTTTGTGCGATCACAGCAATGATGACCATTAAAAGGTAGTAGACTAAGTAGACAATAAAGTTAATAAAAGTAATCGCGATGAAGCCTTTGTTAAATAATTTTTCATTCGTGTTATTCAATGGTTGGTAGACCTCTTCCTAGACGTTCGTTGACATATGACCATTTAAGTCATGCAATTTTTGAATTTGGCAAGCCACTTGGGCATAATTTTCAGGATAGCGATCGCTTAATTCATTGATAAACAAATCTCTGACTTCCATGAAAGAAGTTGCGAAGTTAGAGAGTTCAGCATCTTCATCAATGGCGTATTTTAATTTAAGGAAGAGCAAGTTTTGATAAGCGTCATTCAAGAAAACCAATGATTTTTCTTTTTCAAAACGTGCATTGTAGGCAGTATCTAAACGGTTAATAATTTCATTTGTCCAGTTATTCATGTGTAGAGCTCTCTTTCTTTTTTATCGCCATTTTTAGTATCAGAAGCATTAGGCTTGAAATTCTAAAAACGGTTGGTGCGTGTAGGCGTAAAATGAGTCGATTGACTTATTTTTTTAGACAGTTGTATCAACTGTCGACCCTTTATTTAAGTATGGTATGATGATGACCTGATAGCTACTCATTTGCTCCCCCAGAATTAAAATATTGATTACATGTCATAGTGTATCGCTTGAAGTAGTTTATAGTCAACTCGAATAGCTATCATATAATTTGCTTATAACCTATAAATTTTACAAAAAATTAAGCTAACATATTTTCTATAATATGCTAGAATGTAAAACAAGGGGAAAAGCCAAAATGAATTTAAGAGATTTCGAGTACTTTAGTTTTCTGGGTGATGTGCTGTCGTTTACACTAGTCGCCAAAAAATTTAATGTCAGTCAACCGAGTGTTAGTTATGCCGTTAAAAGGCTAGAAGAGTACTACGGTTGTAACTTAATAGAAAAGAGTTCTCTCCATCGCTCGATTCTCTTAACTAGGGAAGGGAAAATTCTGAAAAAACAACTGAAGAGTATTTTGGAAGAATTTAAGATGATTGAAAAAGCCATTGAACATGCGAAACAGCAAAAAGTCTATGTTGGTTTTCCGTCATTAATCAAAACAAGAGTTTTCTCTAAACTCTTTAAGACGGAAGATAATGTTGATTTCATTTCAAATTTTGAATTGATTTCAGGAAGTTCAACGGATTTACTCAGTAAGTTATTATCAGGTCAACTGGAACTCAGTTTACTTGGGAGTGTGACGCCCATCCAACATCCTGATTTGAATGTCAAATTACTCTACAGCTATGAGTTTAAAATTTATGTTTCGGAAGATAATCCCTTAGCTCAAAAATCTCAAATTACATTTGAAGAAGCACTGGCCTATCCGTTTATTTTATTGGAAGACGGCTTGTCGCATACCAAAGCCTTTGATCACTTAAATGATAAGCATCACGGGAAAGCCAAGGTCTTAGTCCATTTTTCTGATATTAATACAATAGGCCAACTCGTCAAATCAAATGTTGGCATTACGCTGATGACGCCTTATCTACCCTTTCAAAATATGAAAGGACTCGTTGAAATCTCATTAGTCTCAGAAGATCGAGAAATGTTCTATGTGCAATATGCTTTCTTGAAAAAATCGGTCATCAATGATAATTTCACCAAACTCATTCAAGTATTGGATAATCTGTCGAATAAAGATGGCTTGCTTTATTAATCCTTTGTTTTATTGATGTTTGTAGATTTACAAGCTATGTCTAACTACAAATTAAAGATAGAAAATGCTATAATTGAAATAGTGAGCTCGCTTCTATTGTTTATTTTATATAGTAGGTAATAGGAGGCGATAAAAATATATAAAGCCATCAAGGCGCGTGAATGAAGGAGATATAGATTACGATGATGAATATGCAAAAAATGATGAAACAAGCCCAAGACTTGCAAAAAAATATGAAAATTGCGCAAGCTGAAATTGAAGCGACAACTTTCTACGGGACATCTGCGCAAGACTTGGTTAAGGTTGCCTTCACAGGTGACCGTAAAATGACGCAGATTGACATTGCTTCAGACTTGATTGATCCAGAAGATGCAGAAACCTTGTCAGACATGATCACACAAGCTGTCAACGCTGCCTTGGTTGACATTGATAAAACAACTGAACAAAAACTTGGTAAATTCACTAAAGGATTGCCTTTCTGATCAAAAATTGATAGAATAAAGGAAACGAGAAGAGTTTCATGAGACCGCGTTTATCAAGAGAGTGGGAGGAAGCTGAAAATCCTACAAACGTCCTCATGATTGTTGCTTCTTGACAATCGTATACTCAATAGTTAAATGAGTATAAATAAAAAAATTGAGTGTCCAGACATATGATGTCTGGGAATTTAGGTGGTACCACGTGAAAGCGCCCTAATCATAATAGATTAGGGCGCTTTTTGTCCGCGCTCGGACAGTCACCATCGCCATCAACACGTTTACTTGATAGAAAGGCATCAGCATGGTTATCATCCCAGACCTTCTTTTAATTTTGGCACTTATCATTTATCTGGTTCTAGTTCGCATCAAAAAAGTCAGATTTCGTTTGACTGCGCTCGCCCTATGGTTAGGAGCAGTTCTGTTGGTCGACACAGTCATCACCTACAGCAAAATAGATCTAGGTGCCTTTTTCACCTTCATGCTAGTCTTGGTTCTAGGATCCTGGTTGATCTCTTATCTCATCATTCACAAAGATAAACGCCGCTTACTTACAGGCTATGTCTTTAATTTGAGTATCGTCATCACCATCGGTTACATCGTTATCCTCTGCTTTCCCTTCTCCACACCGCTCCCAATCATCCTTACCTTTGTCATTGGGATTATGGCCTTCGTCCTTATGTCCTTTGGCGGCTATGCCTTGATCATTTACCTCCTTTGGAACGCCCGCACCGTCTGGAAAAAAGAAAGTCGCTCGCTTGGTAACATGCTGACCCTTTTACTGGGCATCGCAGGCCTTCTCTTGATCCTTTTCCAACATTTCTTGCTCAAAGATGGCAGCATTTTCGCCTACATCTACATGGTGATTGCCATCTTCCTCATCTATTATTTCTTCAGCTTCATGACCATCCTCACCAGCAGCCTCCTCTTTAATCACCTCAAACCCAAGTTCGATCAAGATTATCTGATCGTCCTAGGCGCGGGGCTGATTAACGGCGAGACCGTCACGCCCTTGCTTGCAGGTAGAATAGATGCAGCCTTGACGTTTGCAAAGGAACAGCTTGCAAGAACAGGGAAACAGCCACTGCTCATCATGAGTGGGGGGCAAGGTCAAGACGAAAAACTGCCAGAGGCGGTAGGTATGGAAAACTATGCCTTATCACAAGGCATGCTGAAGTCTGAGATTATCACGGAAGAAAACAGTAAAACGACCCTACAAAATTTGCAGTTTTCAAAAGCCCTAATGGACGAAAGAAGCCAAGGCAAGCCGTATCATAGTACCTTTGTCAGTAATGATTACCACATCTTTAGAGCGGGTCTATTTGCTAAAAAAGTCGGTCTAAAGAGTGAGGGATTAGGCAGTAGAACAGCCAGATATTTCCTCCCCAATGCTTTCATCCGCGAATTTGTCGCCATCATCCTCATGCACAAAAAACGACATATTGCCTTTACCGTGCTGCTTTTGATATTGATTGCTGCGGTTATTGTGATTAATGTTAAGTTTGTGGGGTAGGTGATAAAAATCATTAACGGTCAACAGGAAATTTGAAATATTTCTATCCATTATTTTCACTTGAGTGAAAGTAATGTCAATAATTGTTTTCTATTTTCACTCAACTGAAAATAGTATCAATATTTCGGTGGTATTTTCACTGAATTGAAAATAATATAAAATAATTTAAAGCTATAAAAAACAAAGAAACAGGAGTATAACATGACAGAACTATCAACAAAATTCAACCCAACAGAAGTAGAAGCAGGTCGCTACGATAAATGGCTCGCAGCTGACGTCTTCAAACCAAGTGGCGATAAAAAAGCCAAACCCTACAGTATCGTCATCCCACCACCAAATGTCACAGGTAAACTTCACCTCGGACACGCTTGGGATACAACGCTTCAAGATATCATCATCCGTGCCAAACGCATGCAAGGCTATGACACACTTTGGTTACCAGGGATGGACCATGCTGGCATTGCCACACAAGCTAAAGTTGAAGAACGTTTGCGTGAGCAAGGTATTTCACGCTATGATCTCGGTCGTGAAAAATTCCTAGAAAAAGTCTGGGAATGGAAAGACGAATATGCCGCAACGATCAAAGAACAATGGGGCAAAATGGGGCTATCGCTTGATTATTCACGCGAACGTTTCACCCTAGATGAAGGCCTATCAAAAGCGGTTAAAAAAGTTTTTGTTAAACTTTACGAAAAAGGCTTTATCTACCGTGGTGAATTCATCATCAACTGGGATCCAGCAGCCCGCACAGCGCTTTCAGATATCGAAGTTATCCACCAAGATGTCGAAGGTGCGTTCTACCACATCACTTATCCTTTGACAGATGGTTCAGGCAATGTTGAAATCGCAACAACACGTCCAGAAACCTTGCTCGGCGATGTGGCAGTCATTGTCAATGCCAAAGATGAACGCTACCAAGATATCATCGGTAAAACTGTGACCGTACCTTTTGTTAACCGCGAAATCCCAGTCCTCACAGATGAACACGCGGACATGGAAAAAGGCACAGGTGTTGTAAAAATTACACCAGCGCATGACCCCAACGACTTTGATGTTGTTGAACGCCTCAACGCTCAAGGTCATAACTTGCCAATGATTAATGTCATGAACGATGACGGCACAATGAATGAACTTGCGGCAGAATTTGCGGACATGGACCGCTTTGAAGCGCGCAAACAAATCGTTGCCAAACTTGATGAGATGGGTCAACTCGTTAAAATCGAGAAAATGGTCCACAGTGTCGGTCACTCTGAGCGTTCAGGTGCCGTTGTGGAACCACGTCTATCAACGCAATGGTTTGTTAAAATGGATGAGCTGGCTAAAAATGCCATCGCTAACCAAAAAACAGATAACGCGGTTGAATTCTTCCCACCACGCTTCAATGACACTTTCACACAATGGATGGAAAACGTTCATGACTGGGTGATCTCACGTCAACTCTGGTGGGGACATCAAATCCCTGCTTGGTATAACGCAGACGGCGAGATGTACGTCGGTGAAACAGCACCAGAAGGTGACGGTTGGACACAGGATTCTGACGTTTTGGATACATGGTTCTCATCAGCTTTATGGCCGTTTTCAACCATGGGGTGGCCAGATGAGGAAGCCGAAGACTTCAAGCGTTACTTCCCAACGTCAACTCTCGTTACGGGATATGATATCATCTTCTTCTGGGTCAGCCGCATGATTTTCCAAAGTTTGGAATTTACAAACGAACGCCCATTTAAAGACGTTCTCATCCACGGTTTGATTCGGGATGAAGAAGGCCGTAAAATGTCGAAATCGCTAGGTAACGGCATTGACCCCATGGACGTTATCGAAAAATATGGTGCTGATGCCTTGCGTTGGTTCTTGTCAAATGGTTCTGCCCCGGGTCAAGACGTCCGCTTTTCTTACGAAAAAATGGATGCTGCTTGGAATTTCATTAACAAAATCTGGAACATTTCGCGCTACATCATCATGAACAAGGAAACACTCAGCGCAGCAGATACCTATGCCAATGTTGATAAAGTAGCGCAAAAAACAGCAGGCAATGTGACGGATCGTTGGATCTTGACCAAACTCAATGAAACGATTGACCATGTCACGAAAAACTTTGATAAGTTTGAATTTGGTGAAGCAGGCCGTGCCCTCTATAACTTCATTTGGGAAGACTTCGCCAACTGGTATGTTGAATTGACAAAAGAAGTCCTTTACAGTGAAGATGAGGCAGAAAAAGATGTGACACGTAGCGTCCTTGTCTATGTCCTAGACCAAATCTTGCGTCTTCTCCACCCAATCATGCCATTTGTGACCGAAGAAATTTCGGAAAACCTTGGCTTGATTGAGGGGAGCCTAGTCGTTGCGGCCTATCCAGAAGTTCGTCCAGAATTTTCAGATGAAGCAGCCGTTCGTGGTGTAGAAGTCTTGAAAGACATCATCAAGTCAGTTCGAAATATCCGTGCTGAAGTGAATACAGCACCAAGCAAAGCCGTGCCAATGCTGATCAAGACAGAAAACGCTGAAATCAAAGCCTTCTTGAAAGAAAATAGCAACTATTTGACACGTTTCACAAATCCTGAAACCTTAGAGATTTCAGCTGACATCACAGCACCAGCGCAAGCCATGACTGCGGTTCTATCAAACGTTGAAATTTACTTGCCACTTGCAGGATTGATCAACATCACAGATGAAATTGCCCGTTTGACAAAAGAATTAGCCAAATGGCAAAAAGAATTGGACATGGTCTCACGTAAACTCTCTAACGAGAAATTCGTTGCCAATGCCAAACCAGAAGTTGTCGAAAAAGAAAAAGCTAAACAAGCCGATTATCAAACAAAATTCGATACAACACATGCACGGATTGCTGAGCTTGAAAAACTATAAGATACCAGAAAAAAGCCGACAAATAAGGCTTTTTTTGCTATAATTAAGCAATAACTTTAGGAATAGGAAGTTTTTCATGACAACATTTATGCGACTCAATCGGACGCTCAAACTCCGGATTCTCATGACTTTTATCGGGGTTTTGGGCTACAGCACCGTCGGATCGAGTATGACGATTTACTACAATCATTATCTAGGTGGGGCGATTACGGGTGTACTCCTCATTATTTCAAGTGTCTCTAGTTTTTTTATCGGTCTTTATGGTGGTCATTTGGCAGATCGGCATGGTAGGCGACCAATTCTCCTTATCGGCTCGACAATCTCAGTAGCGGGCGCCTTAATTGCGGTGTTCTCAAATAGTCCGATCTTCCAAAATCCTTGGACAACATTTGTTGGTTTTTTTTCTTTTAAATTTTGGTTTTTCTTTTGAATCTGCGGCAGATAACGCCATGATCATAGATGTCTCGGATGAAAGCAACCGAAAATATGTCTACAGTCTGAGTTACTGGATCATCAACGTCTCGACTACCTTTGGGGCAGCACTCAGTGGCTGGCTGTTCAGAGATTACTTGTTTGAGTTGCTTTTAGGTTTGCTAATCGCGCAACTGATTAATGGCAGTATCAAGTATTTCTTAATCAGCGAGAGTTTCGTGCCAGCACCCAAAGCCAAAAAAGAACGCGAAAGTTTCATTCAAAACTATGGCGTCGTGGCACGGGATAAAATCTTCCTCTTGTTTATCGGCGCTGTCATCTTAAACAAGGTGATTTTTGGCAATATTGACTTCTATCTTCCAGTTCACTTGTCAGACAGTTTCAAAACAACGACGATTTTTGGCTTTGAAATTTATGGCCAGAGAATGTTGACCATATTTGTCATGTTAAATACCCTCATCATAATCTTCAGCATGACCTTTGTCAACCAACTCACCACCAAGTGGTCGGAGCGAAGAAGCCTCACCACCGGAGCCTTATTACAAGGGCTAGGATTTGCTGCCGGCTTTTTAATGAACAGCTTCATATCGCTTATCTTAGCATCCATTGTCATGACGATTGGTGAGATGATCCTCGTGCCATCCTCGCAAAGCCTGCGCGCCGACCTGATGAACGAGGAGAAAATCGGGACTTACTCAGGCTTCGTGACCATCACAGATCCGATCGGAAGCGTTCTGTCTGGCAGTCTGGTCAGTTTTTCGGTTTACATTCATCACACGGGCGTCGCCGTGGTCATGGTCGTGGTGACGGTATTGCTGGTTTTATGCTTTAATCAAGTGATGAAGATGAAAACTTAGGCTGAAATCGCGTCAAGTAAAAATACTTGACAAAAATGCTTGATTTCTTGTCTAGACTTTGATAGAATAGATAAGTATTGAGAAATCAAGGCAACATTATCTAATAAAACCAAAGGAGATTTAAGACAATGGCAGTACCTGCACGTCACACATCGAAATCTAAGAAAAACAAACGTCGTACGCACTATAAAATGACAGCACCAACAGTTTCATTTGATGAAACAACTGGTGATTACAGCCGCGGCCACCGTGTATCCCTCAAAGGATATTACAAAGGTAAAAAAGTTACAAAATAATAGAAAGGACAAACTAAGATGCGCGTAAATATTACTCTTGAACACAAAGAATCTGGCGAACGTTTGTACCTGACTCAAAAAAACAAACGTAACAACCCTGACCGTCTTGAACTTAAAAAATACTCTCCAAAATTGCGTAAACACGTTATTTTTAAGGAAGTTAAATAATTCAACATTGAAAAAGCCCTAGAAACTCATGTTTCTAAGGTTTTTTCTTTGTGAATAACATATGGCAATCAATAACCGTTACGTACGTGGAGATGAACGGAAAGGTAAGGATAAGTAACGCATGGGTAAACTACTAGAAGACATTAAGCAGTCTTTAGAAAACGAACGAGACTTTAATAAAACTATAAATATTTTGAAACCTCTTGATGATGAGGTGTTACGAGAAGCGTTAATTTGGTTAGCAATAGATTCGCAAAACATGAGTTACTACTTCTTAATTTTACAACTTATTCAAGAAAATAAGACATGGACACATCATTTAACTGCTTCAAGAGTATTAAGTGTAAGTCTCGTATCATTTGAGGGAGCTGAAAATATTGCTTTGAATCATTTAAGGCGTGCAATAGAACTTGATAATGACAATGTTGAACTAAAACTAGAATTAGTGTCATTTTTTGAATCTCCCGAAAAATTGGTATCAGAAGAAGAAGTTAAATTCATTATAAAAAATTATTATAGATTTGCTTCAAAAGATTTGCAAGAACGTATAGATAATATAGTAAAAAGAAGAAATTGGGAATCAAATAATTTGTTGTAAGATATTTTGGATAGATTTTTAAAAGCAAAGTGATTATGATGTGGCTTTGTTTTTTTGTTTCATGCTAATAAATCACAGCTTAAAAGTAACTTTTGAAAAGTAAATTATTCCTTGATATAATCAATATAGCCTATTAAATGAGTAGTAGAAAAAAATTTTTTTCTGTTTTCGGCATTTTTGTAGAGCTTATCATGGAGAATGAATAACATATTTACCACATATCAAACTTGGTATAAGTGATATTTGGTAATTATTGATGATTATATACTTTTCCAGATATGCCGTAATAGCAACGGTTTGAACAGTTATGAAAAATGATAATCAGCACAGCTTCTTTAAGGAAGTTAAATAAGACTTAGAAATAGTAACCGATTGGTTGCTATTTTTTATTGCTTTCCTAACACTCCTGAAATCAGTTGTAACATTTCGAATATATCGCCTATTTTCTAGTTTTACGGTGCGAATCAAACGTTTAATAAAATAGAATTTTTTAGTTATAATTATTTTTTATTGCGGCACTATTCCTAATCACTTTTTACAAAAGACTTAAAAAGCAAAAATAAACGATGCCAAGACGCATTTGACTTATCTATAAAATGAGGTTGGGACAAAAGTCCACAAAAAATAGACTATGAGCAATCTTCAATATTAATTGAAATTGGTCATAGTCTATTTCTATATAGTTTTTTGATACTTTGTAAAATAGCATCATCAAGTTGTGATAAACAATTCGAAATTGGTTAAAAAATCACTGATTTTATACCAAATCGGTATTCTTTCTGGGAAACAGTATGAAAAAAGAGAAGAGCATACTGGCAGTCTTGATTCTATTGCCCAGTTTGCTTTTCTCTTTTAGAGACTGAAGACTTTTATCCCAGACTATTTTTTAGTGTTTCTTTGGCCGTAAATAAACAGCAGCATAAATCAAAATAAGCAAGATAATAAGCGACGTTGCAATCAGATTCCACGACGTCATCAGTTGCATACTTCTCAGTGTGGGAACCGGCGTACTAGTGATGACAAAGAAACTTCTGATAGAAAAGCCATCCTGAAGAATAATGAATGACCCCAAAAGCATTAAGAGAAACTGATGCAAAATGCTCCCGATATTCTGCAAGCTATATTTAACCCAAATCCTTTTATCTTCAGAAATAGTAGCAATCCCCTCATACTGCGCAGTAGTCCAGGCATTTAAAGCCCCCTTAAACGTACTCGTCAAAAGGACACCCACTGGGAATAGAGGCGTAAACGCAATAACACCTAATCCCAGCACGACACCTAATAAAGCATATTGCATCACGTTTCTACCCAACAAAGTCCTAACCCTAGCTGCAAGAATGATCCCCAAAATGTAGGGCAAGTAAAACTGCAGAAACAACTGCTTATGACCATAATACCCAGCAGCATATAAAGAACAGAATAAAAACAAATAGTTACCCACAGCCCCATTGAGATAAGTTAGGTAAGTTAACTTAGATGCTATCTTTCTATGAATCTTATCCTTGAAAATGCTAGAGACAATCATGTATAGGATAATTAGGAAAAAGAAGCCGTAGATGAAATAGTCAAATTCTACATTATTAAAGAGAAGACGACTAGCCCTTAAAAAGAAAATTAAGCAAGAAAAGATAGCAAAGAGAACAAGATATTTGTAAGATACGCCTTCTAAATCATCTGTCTCAACTTGGTAATCAGTCAGCTGATCCATGTTACGGAAAGAAAATAAATAGAGGATGCCATATAAAAGGAAGAACCCTAAGTATTTAAAAGGAGCCGGAAAGAATAGAACGCAACCAATCAACAGAAACATCCCAAGTAAAAGTGGCAGATGAGTCTGTGTTAACCGATGATTCTTTTTGAGAAAGTAAGTGATTGACGTGTTAGACATCGGTAGCCAAGCACCGCTTAAGCCTAATAAAAACCCAGAGATGATATATAAAGGAAAATAAAGTGATCCCAATGCTCCAAGTAAACACCCTAGCGCACCGCAGCAGAGTGAAAATTTTAATAGCGTGTAACTATTAAAGCTAGTCTTAATCCCCCTGATTAAGAAAATACCTGTCATTCTGAAAGTGTAAAATAAAACAAAAGGTAGAACAGCAAGAAGCGAACCTTTGCTAGCGATTTGGATAAAAATCATAAATGGCAGCACGACAATGGTGCTATTGATGATTGAGAGTGCAGATTTTCCGATTTTATTCAGTTGATTAGTCATTTTTCCCCCATAAAAAATTTTGTTGTAAAGCATCAGTTAGCACCATTATAATGCAAAAGTGATTAAAAAGACAGGAGTAACAGTATTAAAAGTTAAATAGAAAGTGATTTTAAGCTATGTAAGATGATATCATTTTCCTGTTTTGAAAAATATGGTATAGACTAAATAAAAAATAATTTTTTTATGGAATATTTAGCAATTACATAAGCTATAAGTAAAAAATAGTATAAATTGGTATATCTTTAACGAATTCGTGAGCTATCATATCAAGTAAAGTAGGAAAAAACTGATGCATATATTGACACTAAATCCATCTTTAGTTTTCGCTGCTGAACTTGTAGCTTTCACAACCATAGCCACTAACCTACAACATAATTCATATCAAAAGTTCCTGATAACTGAGTTTTTCGAAAGTCGGTTTTTTTTGCTTTTCAAAACTCAATTTTTGTATTTAGAAAGAGAGACTTGTGGTGATGGGCTGTTTCAGGATGGCTTATGATATCCTGAAAATATGAGGGATAGCTGCTGATTTGCTGTCAGCTTTTTCTATTGTATGCAGTGGTTTGGGAGAGTTTAGGGCATTAAATTCACAGAAAACTTTTTTGCTATCCACTAGTAATTGAGCTACAATAGAGGTAATTAGGAAAAGATAGGGGAATTTTTTTGATACATTTATTGCGTTATGCAAAGGCATACCGAAAGCAGATTATTTTGGGTCCCTTTTTCAAATTTTTAGAAGCCGCCTTTGAATTGGTGTTGCCATTATTCATGGCGCGCTTGATTGACCAAGGGGTGAGGGCCGGGCATCAGGCGACCGTTTGGCAGATGACCGGCTGGATGGTGGCTATGTCAGTCATCGGGATGATCTGTGCGGTGATCTGCCAGTACTATGCCTCAATCGCATCACAAGGTTTCGGTACTGAGCTCCGCACCCAGCTCATGAAAAAAATCAATCAACTGTCTCATCAAGACCTGAACCAGTTCGGGACAGATACCTTGATTACACGCCTAACCAGTGACATCAACCAGCTTCAGCTCGCCTTAGCCATGCTGATTCGTTTGGTTGTTCGGGCACCATTTTTGAGTATCGGCTCTGTCATCATGGCCTTTTATATTGATTGGCAAACAGGCTTGCTCTACCTCATTTTGCTACCAATTTTTTGCATCATCTTGTTTTTCATCGTGCGCTACAGTGTGCCACTCTATAAACGCGTCCAAGAAAAGTTAGACCAGCTCAATGAACTGGTCAACCAAAACCTTAGCGGGGTGCGCGTCATTCGTGCCTTTGCCCGCCGAAAAGAAGAGGTCAAACGTTTCGATGACGCAACCGATGATCTGGCAAATGTCTACCAACGCGTGACCAATCTGTCGGCCTTGCTGTCGCCTGCAACGACACTAGTCATGAACCTCGGCATTGTCGCCCTGATCTACATCGGCGGTTTCAAGGTCAATACTGGTAACTTAGCACCAGGTGAAGTCCTCGCCCTCATCAACTACATGAACCAAATGCTCCTCGCCTTGATCGTCGTCTCAAACTTGGTCGTCATCTTCACACGCGCCGCCGCCTCTGCCGCACGCGTCAACCAAGTCTTCGACACGACACCTTCATTAACCCAACCTGATCAAGCCCAAACCGCACCTAGTCAGCCAGACTTCATCCGCTTTGAAAACGTCGACTTCCGCTACGATGCAAACGGTGGTCTGGCTCTACAAGACATCAGTTTCAACCTCCAACCAGGCGAATTCCTCGGCATCACCGGTCCAACCGGTAGTGGTAAATCCACCTTGACCCAGCTCATCCCTCGTTTTTACGACGTAGCTGCAGGGCGGATTACGGTCAATGGTTTAGATGTTCAAGCATGGGACTTGGCGGCTTTACGCCACCAAATAGCTTTCGTTCCGCAGACCGCAGTCCTCTTTCATGGCACGATCCGTGAGAACTTGCAGTGGGGAAAAGCAGATGCAACAGATGAAGGCTGTTTCCAAGCCTTGGAGACAGCTCAGTGTCGAGAATTTGTCGAAAAACTACCAGAAGGCTTGGATACCATGGTCATGGAAAATGGTAAAAACTTCTCAGGTGGTCAACGCCAACGTTTAACCATTGCCCGGGCCTTGATCCGCAAACCACATCTTTTGATTTTAGATGATTCGCTTTCTGCCTTGGACTATCAGACAGATTTGGACTTGCGTCAAGCATTAGCACGTGATTTAGATAGTGCGATGATCATTATTTCTCAGCGTGTTCGCTCGATTCAGCAAGCTAAAGAAATCTTAGTCTTAGACAGCGGCCGCTTAGTTGGCAAAGGGACTCACGAAGCGCTTCTTTTAAGTTCATCAGAATATCAAGCGATTGTTGCATCACAGGAGGAGGAACATGACTAAATCAAAACAAACAGCCTCATGGCGTTTCTTCTTACCTTACTTACTTGCCTTTCGCCTAGAGCTCATCTTGTCCATCATTTTTGGCTTAGTCAGTGGGATCACCGTCGTTTTGATGACTTATTATATCGGCCTTAGCGTCGATCAGATGGTCCATCGTGGACAAGTTAATTTTCCGATTTTGAGACACATCTTAGTCTTGCTCGTCGGTGTCTTAATCGTAACAGTCATCAGCCAATGGCTCATCCAGCGCCTCAGTAATCGCCTGGCCTATCGGTCGGTTGCTGTCCTGCGAAAGGATGCTTATGAACACCTGAACCAGTTACCACTACGCTATTATGATCAAACCGCTCATGGCAATATCGTCAGCCGTTTCACGAATGATATGGATAATATCTCAGTCGCAAGTGCTGCCGTCTTTAATCAACTCTTCTCAGGGATCACCGTGGTCATTGTGGCCTTAGTCTTTATGCTCTATCTCAGTCCGATTTTAACCTTGGTTGTCTTGATTTCAACACCGATTATTTTCTTGGTCTCATGGCTCGTTGCGCGAGCATCACAGCAAGACTTTGTGAGTCAACAACAGATTATCGGAGACATTTCGGGTTATATCACGGAAATGATCGGCAACCAGAAAACGGTTAAGGCTTTTCAACGAGAAACAGCCAATCAAGCCCAATTTGAGGACTTGAACCAAGACCTCTATGTCAAAGGTCAGAAAGCACAGTTTTCTTCTGCTTTGACCAATCCCCTGTCACGTTTTGTAGACCATTTGGCCTATCTGTCAGTGGGCTGTGTCGGTGGTCTCATGGCGCTCAACGGCTCAACCGCAGTCACGATTGGTGTCATCTCTAGTTTTACCATCTATGCCAGTCAGTTTTCTAAGCCTTTCATCGAGATCTCAGGGATTACGACACAGATTCAGACTGCATTTGCTGGCTTGAGACGGACTCAGGAACTCATGGATCAGCCGATTGAAACACAGGACGCTCCCGATGCGCATGTCTTAACGCACGCCAAGGGTGACATTGATTTTCAAGATGTTAGCTTTGGTTATAATCCTGGTCAAGCTTTGATTACTGACTTCTCACTCAAGGTAGCACCGGGTGAGATGATCGCTATTGTCGGAAAAACAGGGGCCGGTAAATCGACGTTGATCAACCTTTTGATGCGTTTTTACGATGTGGATAAGGGTGCGATTTTAATAGATGGAACTGATATTCGTGACATGACGCGCGATAGCTTGCGCCAAAGTTTTGGCATGGTTTTACAAGAAACCTGGTTATTTGGTAGTTCACTGCGTGCCAATCTCTGCTATGGTCGTGAAGATGCGACAGATGAAGAAATCTACACCGCCTTGAAAGAAGCACACATGTACGACTTCGTCATGCGTTTGCCAGATAAGTTAGAGACACAAGTTGGGGCCCACGCTCTCAAGATTTCTGAAGGTCAGCGTCAGCTTTTAACCATTGCCAGAACCATGATCAGCCAACCAGATATGCTGATTTTGGACGAAGCGACAAGTTCCGTGGATACTTTGACGGAGCAAAAGATTTCGCAGGCTTTCTTAAAGATGATGACGAGACGCACCAGTTTTGTCATTGCCCACCGCCTGTCAACGATTAAAAATGCCGACAAGATTTTAGTCCTCAATCAAGGTCAAATTGTCGAAATTGGCAGTCACGATCAACTGATGGCGCAACAGGGCTACTACTACCAGTTGCAACAAGCCCAGTTCGCCAAGTCAAATTGATAGCGAAACAAGTCTGAGATTTTTCTCGGCTTTTTTCGTATAATAGAATATAGACATTATAAATATTGGAGAAATCATGAAAACAAGAGGATTTGAACTGGTCACAGCCTATGAAAACGCAGGCATTGACCTTCCCGCTAGAAGCACCGCACATGCAGCAGGCTACGACTTCATCGCAGCAGAAACGATCAGCCTAAACCCAGGCGAGATTAAACTCATCCCGACTGGTATTAAAGCCTATATGCAGGCAGGAGAAGTACTTTATCTCTACGACCGCTCATCAAATCCGCGCAAAAAAGGTTTGGTATTGATCAATAGTGTTGGCGTTATTGACGGCGATTACTACGGCAATTCTGACAACGAAGGCCACATCTTCGCTCAAATGAAAAATATCACCGACCAAGTCGTTGAAGTTGCCAAAGGTGAACGCATCGTCCAAGGTGTTTTTGCACCATTTCTCTTAGCAGATGCGGACAGTGCTGAAGGCACACGCATCGGTGGCTTTGGTAGCACAGGGGCATAAGATGGCGAAAGCAAAATCAAAATTCGTCTGCCAATCCTGTGGGTATCAGTCGCCCAAATATCTGGGGCGCTGTCCTAATTGTGGCGCCTGGAACTCTTTTGTCGAAGAAATTGAAGCCAAAGAGGTCAAAAATGCGCGCGTGACCCTGACTGGGGAGAAAACGCGACCTGTTAAGCTAGGAGAAGTCGAAAGTCTAGATACACCCCGTGTTTTGACAGAGATGGGCGAGTTTAACCGCGTTCTTGGCGGTGGTGTTGTACCGGGTAGCTTGATTCTTATCGGTGGTGATCCAGGGATTGGGAAGTCAACCATTCTCTTACAAGTTTCTGTGCAGCTGGCAAATCTCGGGCGTGTCCTTTATGTGTCAGGCGAGGAATCAGCCCAACAAATCAAGATGCGAGCTGAACGTTTGGGTGATTTGGATTCTGATTTCTACCTCTATGCAGAAAATAATATGCAAAATATCCGAGCTGAAATTGAAAAATTGCAGCCAGATTTTCTGGTCATTGACTCCATCCAAACCGTCATGAGCCCCGAAATTACAGGCGTACAAGGCTCGGTCAGTCAAGTTCGAGAAGTGACCGCAGAACTACTCCAAATCGCAAAAACCAATAATATTGCTACCTTTATCGTCGGTCACGTCACCAAGGAAGGCAGCCTTGCCGGCCCGAGAATGCTAGAGCATATGGTAGATACGGTGCTTTATTTTGAAGGGGAGCGCCAGCATACTTTTCGGATTCTTCGTGCGGTGAAAAACCGGTTCGGCTCAACCAATGAAATCGGAATTTTTGAGATGCAATCTCAAGGACTGGTCGAAGTGACCAATCCCAGCGAGATTTTCTTGGAGGAACGTTTAGAAGGTGCAACTGGCTCAGCTATTGTTGTTTCAATGGAAGGGACCAGACCTATTTTGGTAGAAATCCAATCGCTTGTCACACCAACGATTTTTGGTAATGCTAGACGGACAACCTCAGGTCTTGATTTTAATCGCGTCAGCTTGATTATGGCAGTGCTTGAAAAACGTGCCAATCTATTGCTCCAAAATCAAGACGCCTACCTCAAATCAGCTGGTGGTGTCAAATTAGATGAACCAGCCATTGATTTAGCCATTGCGGTTGCCATTGTTTCAAGTTATAAAGAAAAACCGACAGCACCAGATGTCGCCTTTATCGGTGAAATTGGCTTGACAGGCGAAATTCGCAGGGTCAACCGCATCGAGAGTCGAATCAATGAAGCAGCTAAACTGGGCTTTAAAAAACTTTATGCCCCTAAAAATTCCTTGGCTGGTTTAGAAATCCCACCATCTATAGAAGTCATTGGTGTCACGACTTTAGCCGAAGTCTTGCAGAAGGTCTTTTCTTAAACAAGGTATTTTTAAGCTAAGTATGATAAAATAAGGATGTGTCCCATTTGGCGACACGTCTTTATTTTTCTAGTATGGTAGCGCAACCAATTTATCATACGTACGCACTTGAGTTTCGGCTCCTTGAGACTAGGAAAATTGAAAGTTCACAGGAACATTGTTCATAGCTGTTTTTCCTATTTTTCATAGTCTCAAAGTAGTCGCCTCAACATCTTAAAGGAGGAATGTATGAAAAGAATCATCATTCACGCCTTGATGGCTATTGTCGGCGCAACGCTTGGCAATACGTTTCTACCCGAATTTTGGGTACTCATCCATCAAAGGCAATTTGAAAACAACGCAGTAGTCAATAGTTTAATTGGCGCAATTATTTTTCTGATTTTTTCTTTTATATTTATCAGACTACTGTTGAATTTTGTCGAAAAAATTGACCAAACGATTGCAACCATCAATATTCCAAAAATCACATGGGGATTTTTGGGTGGTGTGATTGGTCTTGTTATTGGCGCCATTGCAAGTATTCCGCTGTGGATTTTACGGACACCGATTTTATCAACGATCATTCCGTTTTTATTGATGATGTTGACTATTTATGTTGGTTATAGTATTTCTTCAAAACGAGAAGCTGATATTTTCAAATTTTTCAGTCGGAAAAAAGCAGCGGTAACTGAAAAACCGGAAAAACATGATAAAAGAGACAAGCGTAAAAATAAAAATTACGCTAAATTATTGGATACCAGTGTCCTGATTGACGGTCGGATTTTCGATATTCTTAAAACAGGCTTTTTGGATGGCGAAATCATCGTTCCAAATTTTGTCTTGTTAGAGTTGCAACTACTGTCTGACAGTAATGATAATTTAAAACGTGCCAAAGGTCGCAGAGGCCTTGATTTAGTCAATGACATGAAAGAAATTGCCAAGGTTACAGTGACAAGCAAGGACTATTCTGATATTCATGAAGTGGATACCAAGCTTTTGCGTTATGCGTCTGAAACTGGTGCAGCACTGGTTACTAATGATTTCAATCTCAATAAAGTCGCTGAAATCCAGGGTGTTCAGGTTTTGAATATCAACGATTTGGCAAATGCAGTGAAGCCGCAGTTGATCGTCGGTGATACACTTGACATTCAAATAGTGAAAAAAGGGACGGAGCGTCGTCAAGGAATTGGTTATCTGCCGGACGGTACGATGATTGTCGTGGAAGAAACAGCTGATTTGATTGATAAAACGGTTAGAATCGAAGTGACTAAGTCGCTTCAAACCTCAGCTGGTCGTATGATCTTCGGAGAACTAGCACGATGATCGGGCAGGTTCACAAAGCATATAGTGCCGTGCTTTTGGCTGCTGGTTCAGGCAGTCGAATGGCAGCTGATCGTAATAAAATTTTTTTGACACTAGCAGACAAAGCGATTTTTCAATATGCGCTAGATTTATTTTTGTCAGACTCAGATTGCAAGCAAGTGATTTTGGTCGGGAAAACTGAAGAAAAAGCCTACTTTACGGATTTTTTGTCAGACCGCGTGTGCTTTGTTGTAGGCGGTGTTGAACGACAAGATTCAGTTAGACATGCACTTGCGCATGTTTCGGAGGCTGCGGTCATGATTCATGACGGGGCACGCCCATTTGTCACGCTATCTGAGTTGGCTGCCCTAAAAGCCCATAATAATGCGATCTTAGCTGTACCTGTCAAGGATACAATTAAGCAAGTAGATGCTGACAGAAACATTAGTCAGACAGTGCCACGCGATAATCTTTGGGGCGCACAAACACCTCAATTTTTCGAAACCAGTCTCATCCAAGAGGTGCATCAAATCGCTCATTCGAAAGGCTTTCTGGGCACTGACGATGCCAGTTTGGTCGAGGTCTTTTCAGAAATGCCTGTGACCATTGTCCCAGGGTCTTATGAAAACATCAAAATCACGACGCCGGAAGATTTGATTTTTGGGCAAGCGATTTTGGACAATCGGTCTAAGGCCTGACGTATTTGAGAAATACTTTTGCTAGAATATAATCAAAAGATTGGAGTGGAAGATTATGCCTGATAACAAAATGAAGTACACCATTGACAGCAATATGCAATTTCCGATGATTGAAATTGCACTGGAAACAGGAGAGTTTGCCTACATTCAGCGTGGCAGTATGATTTATCATAATGCTGCGGTTACGCTGACGTCTGAGCTGAATGCCAAAGGTAGCGGAATTGGCAAGTTGTTCAAAGCGGCGGGTCGCGCCATGACATCTGGTGAGAGCGTCTTTATTACCAAAGCGGTGTCAAGCAATGACAACGGTATTATCGCACTTGCACCTTCAACACCTGGTCAAGTTATGCCCTTAGACCTTGGAGCTAAACAGTACCGACTAAATGACGGTGCCTTTCTAGCACTTGATGGTAGCGCTCAGTATACCATGGAGCGTCAAAGTGTCGGGAAAGCTTTCTTCGGTGGTCAAGGGGGTCTGTTTGTGATGACCACCAACGGTATTGGCACACTTCTAGTCAATGCCTTTGGTAGCATCAAAAAAATTGAGCTCCAAAGTCAAGAAATCACAATCGACAATGCCCATGTTGTCGCCTGGTCAGATACCTTGGATTACAATATTCACCTAGAGAATGGTTTCGTCCAGTCCATCGGAACAGGCGAAGGCATCGTCAACACCTTCCAAGGTACTGGTGAAATCTACGTGCAAAGTCTCAACATTGAAACTTTTGCCAACATCATGAAAAATTATATCGTAACAGACGGACGCTCAAGTTCATCTGGCAACCCGCTAGGAGGACTATTTGATGCCCTCACTTAAAATCGGTCATGGCTATGACGTTCACCAACTTGTAACAGGTCGTGAGTTGATTATTGGCGGTGTGAACATCTCGCATGAGACTGGGCTTCTAGGCCATTCGGATGCAGATGTGCTTTTACACGCCATCACGGATGCTATCATTGGGGCATTGGGTATGGGTGATATTGGTCATGCTTTTCCGGATACTAATCCAGAAACGGAAGGCATCGCTTCAACGCAAATCCTAGCTGACATCTATCAAAAAATGGTCGAAAAAGGCTATGAAATTGGCAATATTGACGCCACGATCTTAGCAGAGGCTCCAAAAATGGCACCACATTTACAAGAGATGAAACAAAATATCACCAGAATTTTACAGACAGATATTACCAATATCAATATCAAAGCAACAACAACTGAAAAACTAGGTTTTGTCGGTCGTCGTGAAGGCATGGCTTGTGAAGCGGTCGTCTTAATTAGTCAAGTTTAGCATCTTGAGTTAGAGCCAATAAAATGAGGAAAGCGCAGTAAGAAAGTTAGCGCTTTTTTTAATATTTTGGTAAAATAGGAATGACGATTGAAACAAAAGTTTATAAACCAATTCTGGTTTATAAGTTAGATTAAGGACGTAAAAATGACAAACAAAATTCGTGTGCGTTACGCACCATCACCTACTGGCTTATTGCACATCGGAAATGCGCGGACTGCACTTTTTAACTACTTGTATGCCCGTCATCATGGTGGCGATTTTATCATCCGTATCGAAGATACAGACCGTAAACGCCACGTTGAAGATGGCGAGCGTTCGCAGCTCGATAACTTGCGTTGGCTTGGGATTGACTGGGATGAATCACCTGAAACACATGAGAATTACCGTCAATCTGAACGCTTGTCACTTTATCAAACCTATATCGATGAACTACTCGCATCAGGTAAGGCTTATAAATCATACAAAACAGAAGAAGAAATCGCAGCTGATCGTGAAGCACAAGAAGCTAAAGGTCTACCGCCAGTTTACATCAGCGAATACGCTGGTTTGACTGAAGCTGAAATCGCTGATTACATGGCGCAGCGTGAAGCTGACGGCATTGTGCCAACGGTTCGGATCAGAGTACCAGAAGGTTCTATCTACAAATGGCATGACATCGTTAAAGGCGATATCGAGTTTGAAGGTAAGAACATCGGTGGTGACTGGGTTATTCAAAAACGTGATGGTTATCCAACTTATAACTTCGCAGTTGTTGTTGACGATCACGATATGCAAATTTCTCATGTCATTCGTGGGGATGACCATATTGCCAACACACCAAAACAATTAATGATTTACGAAGCGCTCGGTTGGGATGTGCCTGAATTTGGTCACATGACCTTGATCATCAACTCTGAAACTGGTAAAAAATTATCTAAGCGCGATACCAATACCCTGCAATTTATCGAAGACTATCGTAAAAAAGGTTACTTATCAGAAGCCGTTTTCAACTTTATCGCTTTGTTAGGTTGGAATCCTGGTGGTGAAGAAGAGATCTTCTCTCAAGCCCAATTGATTGACTTGTTCGATGAAAATCGTTTGTCTAAATCGCCTGCAGCATTTGACCAGAAGAAACTGGACTGGTTGGATAACGACTACATCAAACATGCCGATTTGGATAAAATCTTTGACATGGCGAAACCATTCTTAGAAGCTGCTGGTCGTTTGGATGACAAGTCGAAACATTTGGTTGAGCTTTACCAACCTCAGTTAAAATCAGTAGATGAAATCGTGCCCTTAACGGATCTCTTTTATGCTGAGTTCCCATCACTTTCTGATGCTGCAAAAGAAGTTTTAGCTACTGAGACTGCACCCATTGTCATCAAAGCCTTTAAAGAAAAACTTGAAGGTTTGGCGGATGTGGATTATGTTAAAGACAACATTTTCCCGCTGATCAAGGAAGTGCAAAAAGAAACAGGTATCAAGGGGAAAAATCTCTTCATGCCGATCCGAATCGCCGTTTCCGGTGAAATGCATGGTCCTGAGTTGCCAGATACGATTTACCTTCTAGGCAAGGAAAAAGCTGTGAATCACTTGGCACAGTTTATCAAATAAAAATGTTTCAGTATCTATTGATTGAAACTGATGAAAAATATCCTGAGATTTTGGCACTCTATGAGCGCAATCAGGATTTTTTTGCATTGAGTCAGAGCAGTGCCGTGACTTTAGCACAAGTTGATGCCGATGTGCATGCGGGACCAGAAAATCTTGCACCAGAAAATAAGAAATATTTCTTGATTACGGATGACAATGAGACGCCGATTGCCGTTCTGGACTATGCGCTGGGTTATCCTGATGACCAAACGGTGTTCATTGGTTTACTTATCGTGGATAAGATTTTTCGGGGGCAAGGGTTAGGACATAAAATTGTAGCGGAGCAGTTGGGTCATTTTCGCAGTATCGGGATGCGCAAAGTTCGAATAGCCGTCCTTGATAATAATCCTGCAGGTCTTACTTTTTGGCAAGGACTAGGTTTTGAAATTATTGAAAAGAATAAACACTCAACTGATGGTGATTTGGTTCACGTTTTGAGTTATACTTTATAAAATGCTCTTGTAGAGCTTGTGCAGTTTTTCTATATTTTATATTCTAGTAAAATCAAAAACGGTCTTTGTGAAAACAGAGACCGTTTTTGATTTGCAGTGGCGAACGTTTATTTATAAATGATTAGCTTTTATGAAAAAATGTTTTTAATCTAACATTATAGTTTAAGATAGTGGCTGTCTTGAAAAGAGATGCTTGTTTGTCAGAATTTGAAACAATTCAAGTCTTATTTAGCTTTGGTATGTTTACCATTGCTTTGATTGGCTTAGTTGTGAAACTGCATAATCATGACGAAAAAAATAACCGTCTCTCACTTTAACGTAAGTTTGACAGTTATCCTTTAACTATTTATCAGCTACCGTCTTAAACGGTACTACTGGAAGCGCGTGCTTTTTTAGACTTTGATTATAGCAAGCAGCAAAATATTTGTCAAATTATCAGAATTGCTATTATTCTGGATCCAATTGACTGACGATATGTTAAGATACGTTAAAGAAAGGTAAGGTTAATTTTTCTTTGATTTAAAGCGAATTGACAAAAAAGTCAAAAATCGCACGTTCATTAGGAATCGTACCCCAAGTCCCTTCTGGATGCCATTGGACACCTAGTAAACGTTTGGCTTTGCTTTCGACAGCCTCGATAACGCCATCACTAGCTTTGGCAATGGTTGTCAAGTCATCAGCCAACCGATCAATCATCTGATGATGATAAGAGTTGACATGGTACGTTTCAGGTAGAAAGTTAAGACTTGAGGTTGGATCAACTTCAATAAAGTGTGATGTAAATTGAGATTTAGTCGGAGCTTGCAAGTGTTTTAAGGTAGCAGTTTCTGGATTATGATAGAGACTAACGTCCTGATGCAAGGTACCACCGAGCGCCACGTTAAGTAACTGATGCCCACGACAAACACCGAGTAAAGCTTTTTCTTGCTTGATGACTTCGTGGATAGCTGTAATCTCAAAGCGATCACGCTCTGGGTTGATTGTACTCAGCAAGGGATGAGGATCCTGACCATAAAAGAGCGGGGCAACATCTTCACCACCCGTCAAGAGAACCTTATCCACCAACTTGATAATGTCAGGAAGCTTATCCAAGTCACGATCAATCGGGATCATGATGACATTAGCCCCCACACTTTGTAGGGCGTCGATAAAAGCAGTCCGTGTATAAGTTACAGGAAATTGATGAAAGGGCAGCTCAGGTGTACTTAAAAACTGAGAGCCCAGAATGCCGATAGTGGTCATATATTAATTCTTTCTTTTTTCGTTTTGGGAATATAAAGGCGTGATTTCTCAAGATTAATGGCATAGCTAACCTCACGATTATCACGAACCGTATGCTCAAAGTCCGTGCTATAAAGCGCAAGGCGTAGTGTATCACCAGCCTGAAAATCATAAATCGTTGGCTGCAAACGCAACTCAACTCGGAACCAGTCATCTGCGACAACCGAATTAACCTCCGTCAGTTGCTGACGATTCTGCAAATTCATGAAGCCCTTGGTCACCACTTGATAAGGTTTATCCACCAAAGTCAGATCACGCAAATCATCCAACATAAAGTTCCGCCCGCGGTCAATGGTCTTGGGCTCAAGCATCGTGCTGACATCCGTCAGACGTTTCTTGGGACCAAAATCTAAAATCTGCGCCGATAAAATCCCTTTTGTATCATTGAGTTTCAGCCGCAAATCAAGTACGATCTGACCATTGACCTGTAAATCTTCAGGAAGATGAATATCAATGACAGCAGCGTTTGCCTTATCTTCAAACAAATCAGCTTTAAAGGTTTGGAAATGCTTGCTGTAAGCATCGAAACGTTCAGCAGGATAGTGATTCTCAAACTGATCAACTTCACCCGTAAAACCAAGGGGTAAGACTTCAATATCATGTCCGCCAAATTCAGCCAGACTTTCAAATGATTGTGCGACATTGTTTTTCTGCCAAATGACAGGTGGTAAATCAAGGGTCAGGTCACGGTCTAAGAGCTTAGCTGAAAAATAAGCATTGATGGTTTCAGAAAAATCAATGGACTGCCAGTTATTCATGTAGATATGGCTACCTTGATGTAGAAAAGCATGTTTGGTCACGTGTTCAGGGAGGGCATGCCAAAAGTTAAAGGCGTGTGACGGCGTCACGTTGAAATCTTGTAAGCCATGGACGATGAGGATGTCAGCCTTGACCTTGTCAACATGTGGTAGGTAATTTCTAGCGTGCCAGTAGTCATTATAATCGCCAGAGGTTCGATCTAGCGCCTGGCTCATGTCAGTGAGCCGAGTTTGGTAGGCTGGATTATTGACCAAGAAATCTGCGGCATCGAGGTTTCGCGAGTAAGTGAGCTCCGCTAGGACGTCGAGATCTTCTCCAGGATAGCCACCAGGGCTACGGACGAGGCCGTTTTCGCGGTAGTAGTCATACCAGCTCGTGATGCCGGCTTCTGCTAGGATGACGTCTAGGCCTGCGACACCAGTCGTTGCGGCGCCATAAGCGAGCGTGCCAAGATAGGATTTTCCGGTCATAGCCACGTGTCCATTGGCCCAATCGGCGGTTAGCCGGTGTGTCTTTTGACGGGTTGTAAAGGCACGCGTGCGACCGTTTAGCCAGTCGATAACTGCAGTTACGCCCGCGATCTGCTGGTAATCCCCAGACGTTTGGAAACCGTCAGAGTTTCTCGTCCCGACACTTGCGACATAAATCGAAGCAAAACCGCGGGCGAGGAAGTAGTCGTTAAGGGAATAAGTCCAAGTATGGGTGAAGTGCTCGGTAGCTCGGTTGTTTTCAGCAAGTGGTACTTCAGTAGCTGGATAATCAGGGAACGTGAGGCTTGGCTCAGCCAGTTCGATCCTGTTAAGGGGTTTCTCAACTAAGTCAAGGTTCATGTCATGTAGCTTATCGTCGTTGGCCTTGATATTAGTGCCAAAATGATAAGGGCTAGCCGTCATAACTGCGGGCAATTTACCGTCAAATTGTGGTCGGATGATCTCGACTTTGATCAGATCATAGTGACCACGATTTTGTGTGTCAACCGGACTTTCGACATAGACCACCTCACGGATAAGTTGGCTCGTGTCAAAGGTTGCTAGGCTCTTATCATTGAAAAAATGGTAGTGGTTATCAAGCGGTAGCAAACCTTCTGACACCCAATGTTCGACTAAGGTCATGCCAGTCTGGCGTCGGGAATTCATGACGAGATAGATAGCAGATATCAGGTGTTCTGTAGATAGCTCAGCAGATAAGTCAGTTAACGGTAAGTTGACGGACTTGGCAAAAGGAATCGCATCAGTCAGTTGAAAATCAAAAATGGCCACAAAATCAAGCAGCTGTAAACTAATGGCATAAAAAATATCCCAAGTTAAAGGTGTCTCAGAATCCAGAAAGTCACAGACCGTCTCTTGGTCAGTGGCAGCTAAACTTGTCATCGCAATCGGCGCAGTTTGAAGCCAATTTTTAAGATTAGATTTGGCAGAAAGTGCGGTATCAAATTTAAAACCAAGGCCAGCCAAATCGCTCAGCACTTGATCAAATGGTTTATCAATAATAGAAAAGTGATTGAATTGCATCGTATCTCCTTAATAAGCATATTGCATCGTTCAGTTTGTCTGAGTCAAACAAGCGTTCTATAAAATTATAGCAAAAAGGTCAATCAAAAGGTCTTAAACGAACCTTAAACTTTCATGAAAATGTTCAGTATGACTTTACACGTCTTGTATTTTCTGATAAACTTATAAGGTACTTATCATTAACAATTGAGTTTTTGAATTTTGAGGCTTTTTTTTTAAACCTCAGATCAGTTGGCTCAATCAACTTAACAAAGGAGATTACGCACAAAAATGGACGTATCATGGATGACAAAATACCTTGCTGAATTCCTCGGAACAGCAATTCTCATTATTCTCGGTAACGGCGCGGTCGCAAACGTTGACCTCAAAGGAACTAAAGGATTCGCTTCAGGTTGGATGACCATTGCTTGGGGTTATGGTTGTGGGGTGATGATCCCTGCTTTGATGTTTGGTAATGTTTCAGGTAACCACATCAATCCAGCCTTCACGCTTGGTCTTGCCGTTTCAGGCTTCTTCCCATGGGCACACGTGGCGCAATATATCGTGGCACAAATTCTTGGGGCAATCGTTGGTCAAGCAGTTATCGTAATGGTTTACCGCCCTTACTACTTGAAAACAACAAACTCAAATCATATTCTTGGGACTTTCTCAACAATTGATAACGTTGATGATGGGACTGCGACTTCACGTCGTGGCGCAACGATCAATGGTTTCTTAAATGAGTTCTTTGGATCATTTGTACTTTTCTTCGCAGCGCTTGGTTTGACTAAAAACTTCTTTGGTGCTGAAATTATTCCTGCTATTGACAAATTATTGGCAGCACAAGGTGCTAAAGGCGCTGCAACAAAAGTTGCGGACATGGATATTGCAACTAAAGTACAACAAGGGATTGTCGGTTTAACAACTGGTAATGCTGGTTCACTTGCAGTTGCTCACTTGGCACTTGGTTTCCTTGTGATGACACTTGTTGCCTCACTTGGTGGTGCTACAGGTCCAGGTCTTAATCCAGCGCGTGACCTTGGTCCACGTATCCTTCATGCTATCCTTCCAAAATCAATTCTTGGCGAAAGCAAGTCTGATTCTAAATGGTGGTATGCTTGGGTTCCTGTCTTGGCACCAATCTTGGCTGGTATTTCTGCCATCGCTTTGTTCAAAATCATTTTCATATAAGCTGTTAATGTCTAACTGACAACGCATGCAAAAAATCCCTGGTCATATCAATTTGACCAGGGATTTTTGAATCATAACAAGTAATTACTTAAGAAGGAAAAAGCCAATCATGCCCAAGGCATTCCAGAGAAAATGGACGGACATATTGAGATAGAAATTACGATATTTGGCATATAGACCGGTAAGAACGAGACTCATCAGACCATAGGTCATGAAGCTTGCAAAGTCTGTTGGACCATGTGCTGCAGTAAAGAGTGCCCAGGCAAAAATAGCGGCAAGCTTAGGCCATTTATTAAAGAGGAGTTCAAATGGACCTACTCGGAAGATCAGCTCTTCAAAAAATCCAGCAGACGTTGTCATAATGACAAAGACAAGTGGTGGTAGCACTTTACCGATGCTGTTAATGATATCTTGATTTTCAGTACCATTGGTCCCAGTTAAGTTCATGATCATGCCTGAAATTAATGCAGAAACAAACATCAGTCCGAAGCCAGCAGCGATTTTCCCGAGCTGGAAGTAGCGCCAGTTAATTTTGGGTATTAGATGATATCTGAGTGCCCAGATGTATGAGAGCCAGACACAAGCGGCAAAGAGTAGGAGGAAGAGGCCGATTTTCCAGAGCTCGAAATGGCCTTGTCGATTCATCGTGATGGCCGGTAAAGCTGAAGAGGCTTGCCAGAGTACCAAAGCCCAGATGAAGGTGAGTCGTGTTTTCCAAGTCTGACCGGGTGTTTCATGTGGCGGTAATAGAGGCTGTTGCTTGGCAGTATTTTGAGCGATTTCTAAATAATTCATGTTTACAAGATACCATATTTTAAAATTTTTCACAATGATTTGCCTAAAATAGTCGTACCGGCGTGAGATATGGTTAAAGTAGAAATAGCAAAAACTTTGTTTCTGGTCGTCACCCATCAGTTAATTACCGTAAAAAATGGTAAATTTTTGTAAAATGGGGCAGAGTTGACTATAATAGAGATAACAAAAAATACTTAAAACCAAAATTGCCTCTGACTTAATGTCTGAAATGACCTTAATGACGTGAGAAAGATAAGAAAAAGAGAGAAAATGAAGACAGTTTTTGATAATATCAAGAGAGCCGTACCAGTCATCCGCGTCAACAATCGTGATTTAAATCTGGCATTTTATAAAGAAACATTGGGACTAAAAGTGATCTCAGAAGAAAATGCTTTGGCTATGCTCGGTAGCAAATCAGCTAAAACACGCACTGATACCAGATTGATTTTGGAAGAATCTCCAAGTATGCGGACACGTGCAGTAGATGGCGTAAAAAAATTGCGCAAAATCGTGATTGAAAGCCCAGAATTTACAGAAGGGTTTGAAGCGACATCACCAGAAGGCGATGTCTTTGAGATTGTACCAAGCCAGTCTGACACACAGGATATTAAGATTACTGAGATTCAACTTAATACTAGCAACTTAAAGGATGTTTTGGCTTTTTATGTTGAAGGTTTTGGTTTGAATGAAAAAAATCAGATTGTTCAATTTCCCTTTGGTCAAATCTCGTATTTTGAAGCGCAAGGCTCTGATTTGTTAACCAATCCAGAAGAAGTCTGGGATATTGAGATCATTGAATTTGAAGTGGCGCCAGAAGTCGATTTGCACCATATTGCGACGCAATTAGATGACTTAGGACTAGCCTATTATGTTGATAAAAAAGGCAAAATTTTGACCTTAACAGATGGTCAGAATCTAGAAATATGGTTTATGAAATGATTGACGCGATGCCGGACAATCCTATTGAACTTGTAAAAGCTTATGTCGCATCTGGAATTTTTCCAGGTGCTTCTTTTGCGATTGTCAACGGCTCGGATGTGCAAAAACATGTTTATGGTTATAACCGCTTGAAGCCTGAGCCGGTTCTGTTACAAGCTGATATGGCTTATGATCTAGCTAGTGTCTCGAAGGTGGTCGGCACGGGTACCCTGATGATTAACTTAATCTTGTCGGGGAAAGTCGGACTTGACGACTTGTTAACGACTCAATATCCTGAATTTGAAGGGTCAGGTGGGGCCTCCCTAACTATTCGCCAACTTTTGACGCACACCTCAGGGATTGATCCCTTTATCAAAAATCGTAACACACTGCCTTATGACGCGCTTCGGGCAGCTCTTAATCAAGTCACCGTCACAGCAGATAAAACCTTCCATTATACAGATGTAAATTTTATTTTACTAGGCTTCATGTTAGAGACTATTTACGCTCAAGACTTAGCAGATATTCTACAAGAACAGGTCTTCACGCCTTTCAAAATGATCCATACAGGATTTACAGCACTCGACAGGACAGTAGCAACAGCCTGGGATCTCCCTCAGGGCCTTGTTCATGATCCTAAAGCCCAGATATTACGACGACACACAGGATCAGCTGGACTTTTTTCGGATTTAGATGACTTGGTTGCCTTTGCTCAGGCCTATTTTGCCCATCCCGCCTATCTTGCTCTGCTGCAAGACTATGCACATGCTGACAAACCTCGCAGCCTAGCTTGGGATTTGATCGACCTTGAAACGCCCTCAAAATCAAGGCAAACCCATTTTGGACAATGGTTACTGCACACAGGCTACACAGGTACTTTTATTTTGTTAAACTTGAAGACGCAACAAGCCGTGATTTTTCTGTCCAATCGCGTCCATTTACGGGATGAACGCAAGCAATGGATCAAGGATCGAGATGTTTTAATCCAAGCTTTTTTAAATATGATGAAAGACTTTGAATGAACGGACAGTCGCGAATGACCCTGATTGGTCGGAGCGTAAGCAGAGGTCAAGTTGTAAGAGTTCACGAAAGTGAAATCTTGTAAGACATAGAAAATCTCTGAAATTTTCTAGAAAATATGGTATAATAGTGCCAAAATTTAAGCGCATTTGGCAAAAAAATAATAACAAAAGAAGCAAGAAAATCATGCCAATGCCGACTAAAATAAAGATAGGAAGTTTTGAGTATTAGCCTTTTGAGAAATGCTTTGAAGATGGGACAAATGATATGAGTCGAATGATGCCAGCACGCATCCGTGCTGAAGGTGCGGAACTTTTTGATAAAGGGCTGATGACCGATGTGTCTGTCAGTGAAATGAAACTTTCGGCTGATGTTGATGGTGAGCAAGTCGTTTATGACTTAGATGGTCAAAACGACTTGTGTTTTTGTGATGTCTTCCAACGCAATAAACGTTACTGTCGCCATATTGCGGCGGTCGAAGAATATCTAAAAAAAGCGGATACTGAGGCAGTTGAGGAAGAGAAGAAAGCTTATGAAGCTGAAGTCGAAAAATCAAAAGAATTGCAAGCATCTGCTGATTTTTTAGCTAAAGTCAACGATGATAAATGGGCAAATCAATTAGAGAAATTGACCTTAGAAGTCGAAGTTTCAGATCCCAAGTTGATGGAGTCCTTTTACTATAGTGGTAATTTTTTGGCCTTTACTTTAAAGATTCGTTTGACAAATATGTCTAGGGCCTACATTATTAAAGATATTCCACATTTTATTATGCTGCTCAGAAAAGGTGGTACTTATCTGATTGGGAGCTCACACTATGTAACCCTGATGCTGTCACATTTTGATAAGGTGAGTCAAAATTTTTTAAATTACCTATTAAAAATCACGCCAAGCCAGGAAGAAATGACTTTGACGAACCTGTTTCGTAAGTTGGGTCGATATTTTGTGCCTCATGCTGGTCTATTACCTGAGCTATTAGCCTTGACTGAAACCATGGATTTTTCGATGAAAATTTCTGAGAAGTCGGTCAAATATTTCAGCGTTTTGCCATTAGATGATGAAGGTGACTTGTATCAGTTCGAGGTTAAACCTCTGGATGATGTCATTGAATTAACGATCAAAGAGATGCCACATCAAACTTTCTTTGAGGGAGAAATCATCTATCGTGATCATGTTTTTTATCAGCTGGATGCTGAGCAGTTGGAGATTTTAAATCTCTTATCCAAGTTACCAAAGGCTTCAGATGGTATGAAAATGATCCATTTTGATTATGATGACAAAGATAAATTAGCTCAGGCTTTACAAATTTTCGAAAAATTGGGTTATGTTGACGCACCTGATGCTTTCAAAATTCGCCCTTTTAAACCTCGATTTAGCTTTGACTTGGACCGTTTCTTAACCTTGCAGATTGCTTTTGACTATGGTGATTTTCAGATTACGAGTTTTAGAGATCTAGATACTCTTGATTTTTCACGGCATTTACGTCTAGAGAAATGTATTTTTGATTTGCTCAAACGTTCTGGCTTTTCAGTTGGCTTTGAAACGCAAGTTAACCAACCAAAAGGTGAGGAAATCTATGCTTTTTTCACTGAAATCCTCCCACAATTTGCTAAATTAGGTGAAGTTACCCTGTCACCAAGCGTCCAAGAACTACAAATCACAGAGAATTTTGATATTGATATTGATCAAAATGGTGGCTTGCTAGAAATTAATTTTAGCTTGCCCCATGTTCCTGAGCAAGAATTTTCAAAACTCGTTGCACGACTACAGGAAAATGCGGGTTACTATGTGACTGAATCGGGTCAGCTCATTTTACTAGACGAGCAATTCGATTCTGTTAAACAAGTCTTGAATGATATGTCAGATGCGGTTCAGGTCGGTGCAGGTAAAATTGCTGTTCCAACTTTTAAAACTTTCCAACTCTCTAAAATTTTTGGAGATCAGGATGGGGTCTCATTTTCAACAAAATTTGAAGCCTTGTATGATAATTTGACTAATCCACACGCTTTTCCTTATGAAAAACCAGAACAGATTAAAGCGACTTTACGCCCCTATCAAGAAGATGGGGTGCGTTGGATGAGTATGCTCAGTAGTTATCATATGGGCGGTGTTCTTGCGGATGATATGGGACTGGGTAAAACTTTACAGTCAATCACTTATCTTGCAAGCAATCTGGCTCAAAGTGACATTGCCTTGATTGTCTCACCGTCAAGTTTGATTTATAACTGGTCAAGTGAGTTTGCGAAATTTGCGCCAGACCTTGAAGTTGTCGTTGTTGACGGTACCAAACAAGAGCGTTCAGCGTTATTAGGCAATTCTAAAACACAGATTTTTATCACCAGTTACGGTAGCTTTTTGAAAGATGTGAACACCTATCAAGAACTACAGTTGAATTATTTACTGATTGATGAAGCGCAAACGGTTAAAAACTTTAACTCTAAGACTAACAAAGCCCTATCTCAGCTTAAGGTGGATCATATCTTTGCCTTATCAGGTACACCAATTGAAAATCGGGTCGATGAGATTTGGGCGATTTTCCAAATTATTATGCCAGGTATCTTAGGGGACCGTAAGAAATTTCGTAAGCTGAAGCACGATGCGATTTCACGCATGATTCAGCCGTTTGTCATGCGTCGCCGTAAGGAAGATGTCCTTCTGGAATTACCAGATAAGCTGGAAATGATTCAGTATAGTGAACTTGAGGAGTCTCAAAAAATTATCTATCTGGCGCAACTTGAAGCCATTCAAAATCGTGTGAGAAATATGAACGACTATGAATTTTCACGTTCTAAGATAGAGATTCTTGCTGGGATTACGCGTTTACGCCAAATCTGTGATACGCCAGCCCTATTTATGTCAGATTACACTGGTACATCTGGCAAACTCAAAAGTCTGGCAGAGCTCTTGCAGCAAATCAAGGATGCTGGCCACCGACCACTCATTTTTTCACAGTTTCGAAAAATGTTTCCACATATTGAAAAACAATTGGAGGAAGCTGGGATTTCTAGCTACCAGTTGACAGGATCAACGCCGATTAAAGATCGGATGAAAATGGTCAAGGCTTTTAATGCGGGATCGCGTGATGCGTTTTTGATTTCACTCAAGGCTGGCGGGACCGGTCTGAACTTAACGTCTGCTGATGTCGTCATTTTGGTAGACTTGTGGTGGAATCCGTCAGTTGAAGAGCAAGCGATCTCACGTGCTCACCGCATGGGGCAAACCAAAACGGTGGAAGTGATTCGCTTGATTACACGTGGCACGATTGAGGAAAAAATCATGGCGCTGCAAGATAGCAAGCGTGATATGGTGTCAACGGTCTTGGATGGTGGTGCGGATGATAGCACGATTTCTAAGGATGAAATGAAGTCGATTTTGGGGATTTAAAGGCGACAAATTCGCATAAGTCGAGATTATTCCTCAAATTTTTGGTACAATGTAAATGGTATCTCTTGTCGAGCGATAGATTAGCCGACAGATGCTATAAAACATTCTTTAACTCAAGTGAAAGTAAGGCCAAGTATGGAAAATTCGTATCCTAAAAATAAAATTACATTTCCGATTATGCCCGATGATGCGGTGTTAATACCAGATAATCGGGTGATCATGACCAATCAACAACTTTTAACCAAAAATCCTGATGCGGCGGTCGAGCGTTTCGAGTCGTCTGCTGGGAACAAAACAAATCATGCGACTGCTTCATCAAGCTTGATATCAGATGCTACAAACGAAGGGGAACAAGCGAGTTCCTTTGAGACACGTCTTCAAACACCAACGGTTAATGGCAAACGCCCATTGAGCAAAAATTTCAAGGCGACAGCAGATACAATGCCAATTAAGAAAAAATCAAGCTTGGTTGAGGATGCGAGGAAGCGTGCGCGTGAAAATGCGGTGGCACCTAAACCTGTCAAACCCTATGTCAATCCATTGGAGCGCGCATCGTCAGATGAACTAGGGATCAAAGGTCTGGCTAATAAAAAAGTGGCTCAAACGCAACACTCATTAGGCAAACCAGTCTCAGGTTTTGACAAAACAGCAGCACGTGAGTCAAATGGGTCTTTATTCGACGAACCAAAACAAGACTATTTTGCTAGTAAACATCAGCACCGTGAGGGGTTTGATACAGTTGATTAAGTCAGAGGTATCAAAACAGACACAAGCATGACAAATCGTTATCGTTAGAAAATGATACTGAAGGCGATACGACGACGTCGTAAACTTTTGTAGAAAATGAAGATGATGGTGTTCCTGTTTAGGTTCGCAAATTATCTATTTTCCTAAAAAGTTAGTCTGAAGTTCAAATAGAAAGGAATAGAGTTTCGTTAGGTTTAGAGGTGTTGGGGATTTCAAGAAAATTCTCATCATCTGTACCATTGCCCAACCCAACTTAAAGAGTAGACAAATGTCACAAAAAACTTATCATTTTATCGGAATCAAAGGGTCTGGTATGTCAGCACTTGCCCTTATGCTCCACCAAATGGGTCACAAAGTCCAAGGGTCTGATTCGACAGATTACTACTTTACGCAGCGTGGTCTAGAATTAGCGGGTATTCCGCTCCTACCATTTGATACGAAAAATATCACACCAGATGTTGAAATCATTGTCGGTAATGCTTTCCGAGATGACAACAATGTCGAAGTGGCTTACGCCAATAAAAATGGCTACAATTATGTTCGCTACCATGAATTCCTCGGCCAATTTATGACTAACTTCACATCAATCGGCGTAGCAGGTGCTCATGGTAAAACATCAACAACTGGTCTTTTGGCTCACGTCATGCGTCATGTGACAGATACCTCTTATCTGATTGGCGATGGGACAGGTCGTGGATCAGCAGATTCTAAATTCTTTGTTTTCGAGTCTGATGAGTATGAACGTCATTTCCTACCTTACCATCCTGAATATAGCATTATTACCAACGTCGATTTCGATCATCCTGACTATTTTACAGGAATTGATGATGTCTTTGATGCTTTTCAAACCTATGCTAACCAAGTTACCAAAGGCGTGTTCGTTTACGGTGATGATAAATACCTTCAAAAATTAACGGCTAATGTACCAATTTATCGTTACGGTTTCTCTGACAGCGATGACTATATTGCAAAAGACGTGACACGGACGACCAGCGGTTCAAAATTCACGGCTTATTTCCACGACGAAAAAATCGGAGAATTTGTTGTGCCAACATATGGTAAGCATAATATCTTGAATGCCTTGGCTGTTGTTGCCGTAACTCACCAAGACGGTTTTGATGCTAAAGAAATTGCTAAGTACATGGCGACGTTTGGTGGCGTTAAGCGCCGATTCACAGAAAAACGGATTGACGATCAAGTCATTATTGATGATTTTGCCCACCACCCGACTGAAATTGAAGCAACAGTGGACGCAGCGCGTCAAAAATATCCGGATAAAGAAATTGTCGCTGTCTTCCAGCCCCATACTTTCACACGGACAATCGCCCTGATTGATGAATTTGCGACAAGCTTGAACCAGGCTGATGCTGTTTACTTAGCACAGATTTATGGGTCAGCACGTGAAGTCGATCACGGTGATGTTAAGGTTGAAGACCTAGCTGTGAAAATTGAAAAACCAGCTAAAGTGATTACCGTGGATAATGTTTCACCCTTGCTTGACCATGATAATGCAGTCTACGTCTTCATGGGTGCTGGTGATATTCAAAAGTATGAGTATGCCTTTGAATCACTTTTGTCACAATTGACAAGTAATGTTCAATAGACTCAAATCAACTCAAATCAAAAAAGACAAACGCCAATTTTATATGAAATTGGCGTTTGTCTTCACAATCAATCTATCGTAAAGGGGATGAGAATAGACAATGAAAATCAGACAAGTTATACCAGCAGACTTAGAAGCTGCTTATAAGATAGAAGCCAGCAATTTCTCACCAGAAGAAGCTGCCAGTTATGAGGCGGTCAAATCACGAATTGCTAAAATTCCAGACACGTTTTTAGTGGCAGAAATTGACGGTCAAGTTGCGGGTTATATTGAAGGACCAGCGGTCAATGTCCGCCATTTAACAGATGATCTGTTTCAAACAGTTGTAGAAAATCCAGCAACAGGTGGCTATATTGCGGTTACCAGTTTATCTGTGGCAGAAGACTTTAAAGGCCAAGCTGTTGGAACGAAATTAATCGCAGCCTTGAAAGACTTAGCGCGCGAGCAAAAGCGTGATGGCATTACCTTAACTTGCCATGATTATTTGATTTCCTATTATGAAAAAAATGGCTTTACTAACGATGGTCAATCACAATCTACACATGGTGGTGCCGTCTGGTATGATATGGTTTGGGAAAATAAAGCTTAAACTAGAGAAAACTCGTAGGCTATCCATGCCTACGAGTTTTCTTTAAGGGAGTTATTATGAAAAAATATTTTAGGAATGGCTTAAGTATAACCAAGTAAACTTAAACGAGCCTTAAAGCAAAGCTTGAAATTCGAATTCAGGAATGTGGTATAATAAAAGCTATGAATATGGAAAAAATAGAAACGGCATTTGGCCTATTATTAGCCAACGTTCAGCAACTTGAAACACGCTTGGCAACACATTTTTACGATGCCTTGATTGAGCAAAATGTGAGCTATCTCGGTAAAGCTGTATCAGAAGACTTGCAGCAACGCAATGAGCAGTTGCGTGCGCTCAATTTGACAAAACAAGAGTGGCAAAAGGTCTATCAGTTTGCCTTGATTAAGGGTGCTAAGGACATGCACCTGCAAGCCAATCATCAGTTAACACCGGATGCAATTGGGTATATCATCAATTTCATGATTGAGACCTTATCTACCGAAACTAACTTGTCTATTTTGGAATTAGGGGCTGGGACAGGTAATTTAGCCGAGACATTATTGACTAGCATGTCAGATAAAGCACTAACCTATACTGGCTTTGAAGTTGATGATTTAATGATTGACCTGTCGGCTAGCATTGCCGATGTCATGCAAACTTCAGCCCAATTTTTGCAGATTGATGCTGTGCGCCCTCAGGTTATCGAACCTGTGGATCTGTTATTGTCAGATTTACCGGTAGGCTATTATCCAGATGATGCGATTGCGCAACGTTCAGTTGTTGGCAGTCAGAGTGAGCATACCTACGCCCATCACTTGCTGATGGCGCAAGGATTCAAATATCTAAAAGCAGATGGTTATGCGATTTTTATTGCACCGAGTGATTTGTTGTCTAGTCCGCAATCCGATTTATTAAAAAAATGGTTGCAGGATTATGCCAGCGTCGCTGCTGTGATTACTTTACCAGAAGACATTGTCACTGAAAATCATACTAAGGCAATCTTTGTTTTACAAAAGTCTGCACAAGGTAAAGCACCCTTTGTTTTTCCTTTGATAAGTCTAACCAATCCTGAAATTGTGCGGTCTTTCATGACGCAATTTCGTCAGAATATGATATAATTTAAGGGAAAACGTTTTCAACACGGGCGTTTTAGCGGGCAACAAACGATATCTGAATGTGTTACTTTAATACCTTTTGGGGAAAGATGTTTAGTTGTATAAGAAAATACTACTAATACAGTCGCCTCAACATCTTAAACTAATTGAGTTTCGGCTCCTTGGTGTTAGGAAAATAGATAAAAAGTACGCAGACACTATCGTGTCTTTACGTCTTTTTCCTAATTCACTCCTGCGATTACTCGTCGCGGAAAAGAATTCTACACACCAAAACAGTCGCCTCAACATCTTAATCTAGGAGAGAATGGAAAATGTCAAAAACAATTGCGATTAATGCCGGTAGCTCAAGCCTTAAATGGCAGCTTTATCAAATGCCAGAAGAAACAGTAATAGCTAAAGGCCTGATTGAGCGGATTGGCTTGCCGGAGTCAGTTTCGACAGTTAGTTTTGAAGGCGATAAACATGTTACCGTTAAAAACATTCACAATCATACAGAAGCTGTCGCGATTCTGATGAATGACCTCAAAGCCTTGAACATCATTGCGCACTTTTCAGAAATCACTGGCACGGGTCATCGTGTCGTTGCAGGTGGTGAGTTGTTCAAGGAATCAGTTTTGATCACCAATGATGTTGCAAACCAAATCGAAGCCTTATCTGATTTGGCACCCCTCCACAATCCGGCCAATGCTGCAGGGATCTATGCTTTCTGTGCCTTATTGCCAGAAGCGACTCACGTGGCTGTCTTTGATACCGCTTTTCATACGACCATGCCTGCGGTTGCTTACCGTTACCCTATGCCAAACGAATACTACGAAAAATATGCAGTTCGCAAGTATGGCGCGCACGGTACTAGCCATATGTACGTGTCACAAAAAGCGGCTGAATATCTTGGTAAAGCACCCGAAGACCTTAAACTCATCACTGCGCATATCGGTAATGGTGTGAGTTTGACAGCCATTGATGGTGGAGAGTCAGTTGATACTTCAATGGGCTTCACACCACTTGCAGGTGTGATGATGGGCACACGGACTGGTGAGTTAGATGCCTCAACCATTCCCTATATTATGGCTAAAACGGGGATCACGGACGTTGCTGAAGTCATTGATACTTTTAATAAAAAGTCTGGCTTAGCAGGCATTTCTGATATTTCATCAGATATGCGTGATATTATTTCTGCTCGTGAAGCGGGTGATGAAAAAGCAATCTTAGCTTTTGATATGTTTGTTAACCGGATTCAAAAATTTATCGGACAATATTTAGCAGTGCTGAATGGCGCGGATGCCCTTATTTTTACTGCTGGGATTGGTGAAAACTCTGGTCCTGTTCGTCAAGCGATTGTTGATGGTTTGTCATGGTTTGGCTTAGACATTGATGAAAGCAAAAACGTTGTGGGTGCGGATGGTATCATCTCAACACCAAATGCCAAGGTGAAAGTACTTGTCATTCCTACGGATGAAGAACTTGTCATCGCGCGTGACGTTGAAAAATTTAAGGCAAAAGCCTAGTCATAAATGAAAACTTCCTTGACACAAATGATATTCAAGGGAGTTTTTATTGTTATCAAACACAATAAACTTCCTTTACCAATGATTGAATAGTCCTGAAAGATATCATGTTAAGAGTTGGCACCATCAAATCAACTTGAAATTAACTTAGAAATCCGACGGAGATTTTTTAAAATTCATCAATTTTGTGGTAAAATGGATAAGATAAAGTATGAAACGAACAGTATGAAAGGTGAATTATGTCTCAAGTAAAATATAAACGCGTCCTCATCAAACTTTCCGGAGAAGCATTAGCTGGTGAACGTGGTGTCGGCATTGATATTGCGACGGTTGAGGAAATCGCTGGTGAACTGAAAGAAGTTCATGATTTAGGGATTGAAATTGCCTTGGTCATTGGTGGTGGTAATCTGTGGCGTGGTGAAGAAGCTGCAGCAGCAGGGATGGAACGTGTACCTGCTGATTATACAGGGATGTTAGGAACAGTCATGAATGCCCTTGTCATGGCAGATGCCCTTGAGCGTGCCGGTGTGACAACACGTGTTCAAACAGCGATTAATATGCAACAGTTGGCTGAACCTTATGTTCGTGGTCGGGCCTTGCGCCATCTTGAAAAAGAACGCATCGTAATCTTCGCTGCAGGGACTGGATCGCCTTATTTTTCAACGGATACGACGGCTGCGCTCAGAGCAGCTGAAATTGATGCGGAGGCCATTCTCATGGCTAAAAATGGGGTTGATGGCGTTTATAATGACGATCCACGTACCAATACTGCAGCAATCAAGTTCGAGGAGTTGACGCATATTGAGGTGTTAAAACAAGGCTTGAAGATTATGGATTCAACAGCTTCGAGTTTGTCGATGGATAACAATATCGACCTTGTCGTCTTTAATCTCAATGAAACTGGTAACATCAAACGTGTTGTTTTGGGCGAACATATCGGAACAACCGTTTCAAATTAATTTTAAAAGAAATATAAAAGGAAGACTATCATGACAAATGACATCGTAAAAACAGCGCAAGACCGTATGAAACAATCTATTGAAAGTTTGCAACGTGAATTTGGTAGCATCCGTGCTGGCCGTGCTAATGCGAGCTTGCTTGACCGGATCACTGTGGAGTATTACGGGGCACCAACACCGTTGAACCAATTGGCTGGGATTTCTGTTCCGGAAGCGCGCGTGCTTTTGATCACTCCATTTGATAAAACGGTGATTAAAGATATCGAAGCGGCGCTAAACGCAAGTGATTTAGGGATTAATCCCCAATCTGACGGCAATGTGATTCGTTTGGTGATTCCAGCGCTGACTGAAGAACGTCGGAAAGATTTGGCAAAAGAAGTTAAGAAAACAGCTGAAGGTGGCAAAGTAGCCATTCGTAATATCCGTAAAGATGCCATGAATGATGCCAAAAAATCTGAAAAAGCCAAAGAAATTACTGAAGATGAGTTGAAGACACTTGAAAAAGACATTCAAAAAGTGACAGATGCTGCTGTTAAAGAGATCGATCAGCACACTGCCAATAAAGAAGAAGAACTTTTGACTGTTTAATGGTATAAACAAACATCAGGCGTTGACTTGACGCTTGAATGCCTACCTTAATTTTGAGGCTCTATAATAAATCGTGTGGGAAAATTTCCCACACGATTTTTTTGCATAAAAAAATCCTTCCTTCTATAATGTGAGTTACTACGCAACACAAAACGGAAGGAAAGACATGTTTAATTATATCTTAAGTCATTACCATTTACAAGAAAAAGATTGGTTATTTTCAGATCCCTCCCCTGTTCAAGTCGGTCATCACTTTGAACTTAAGGTTAAGCTAAGTCAACCAGCGACTCAGTGTCCAAGATGCCAAGGGATAAACTTTCATAGGCACGGTACCACACCGCACCCAAGAAAGGTACAGCTGACAGAATATATGGGATTACCGTGCTTTCTGATGATCACAATTGAG
>NZ_BCVN01000015.1 GCF_001591765.1 Pseudolactococcus raffinolactis NBRC 100932
TAAATAATAAGGTGTCTCAGTTTAGAAATTGGGACACCTTATTTTTATTTGTTAAAGTTTGCAATTTATTAAATAGAGGATTACACTAGAGTTATAGAGGTCGTTTCTCTAAAAAATAAAGAAAGAGGTATCTGTATGTTGACGTCAAAAAAAAGGTTTAATTTAGTACATTTTATTTTAGGGTTAGTGTTGTTTGTTACAGGGGTAGTCTCAATTTTTAATCCCTTGAGTAGTTTAATCGCAATCGTTGTTGTTTTTGCAATTTCTGCGATTTTTGAAGGGATTATTCAACTTGTATTCCGAAGTCGTTTACATGAGTATACTGGTTATAAAGCAAATTCAGTTTTAGTATTAGGGATTTTAGATATTCTGATTGGGTTATTTCTTTTATTTAATATGACTGTCGGTATACTCGCCTTACCTTACATTTTTTCAGTTTGGTTCATTATTGACTCAATAGGCGAACTGATTGTTTCGGATATTTTCAAGTCAATTAACACAGGTTATTATTGGTTTAAAATCATCCTGAATATTTTAGGGCTCGTTTTGGGTATCATGATGCTGTTTAATCCCATTGTCTCTGCTTTAACGCTGAGTCTTCTAGTCGGTTTCTACTTCTTATCTTCTGGCATTGATTTTATTGTGACTTCTTTCTAATACGATATAATCAGTCATCCGAATTGCCATTTTGAGCTTATGAGACACAGACTTTTTACTGAAATAGGAATGGCTAGAGGAATCTGGTCATTTTGTTTGCTATCTAAGTAGATAGTGTTTTGGGTAGACACAGACGTATTGCCACGTCAAGATGTATGTTATAATGAGATGATAACATTTTTAAAAAATTGAAAGCAACTTGGGGAGTTTAGCACTATAAAAACATCCCGATCATAAAGGAGAAACATGTCAAAATACGGTTTTTTAGATGCCTTAGACAAGGCTTTAGCAAAAGATTTTACATATGATTATGAAATTAACTGGGATAAGAAAAATCATGCGGTAGAGATTTTTTATCTACTTGATGTTGAAAATCCAGGAGTGGCTGTTACAGATACGGAAGATGATGCTGAAGCTTCAAGTGAGAATATTTCATTTGAAGATGCCGTTGTCTTTTATAATCCTACAAAATCAAAAATCGCTGTTGAGGATTATCTGGCTAGCTTTCCCTATGAGCCTAAAAAAGGTTTATCACAAGAATTTATCACCTATTTCGTGGCTTTCTTACAAGAAACAGCGGATAATGAATTAGATGCGCTGACAGACTTTTTGAATTCTGACGAAGCAGAATTTGCAGGGACATTTAACTTGGAAGCCTTTGAAAAAGGTCTGGCATCCCTAACAGAAACAACGTTTTTTGCCTATCCCAGGTATTAATTAGGAGGACATAATCCATGAAAAAAATAATAGGTTTATTGGCTATTTTGTTGCTAGCGATTCTCACGATTACTGCTTGTGGTGGTAAAAAGACGGATACTAAAAAAACGTCAAGCACGTCCAAAAGTAAGGTAAGCAAGACTGTTTCAAAATCAAGTCAGTCTTCTTCAGCAACGACTAATAGTGATATTTCAGCGTCTACATCAGAATCAGTCCAAGAACATTTACATGGAGAAGCTGAAGAAAGTCAGTGGTCTCAGCAGTCTAGTGAGGCTGCCAAAGTGATGACTGTTGCAGAGGCAAGACAAACTTTGCGTGAGCTTAATATCAACGATGGTAATTTTTCAAATGCCGATATTAATAAGTACATCTTAGAAGCACAGGCCGCAGGTCAAGAATTTGGTGCTTATATGGTAGCACAAGGTTTTGGTGCCTTAAATTAAAGAGCGAGTTATCGCTTTTTTGTGTCAATCAATACTGACTAATCAATTAATAAAAAATATCACTTAAACGACTTGAAGAAATGAGTAAAAACAATGAATAACTGGAATGAATTATCGGTCAAGGTTTCACGTGAAACCGAAGATGCTGTCAGCAATATTTTAATTGATGCTGGTGCACAAGGCGTTGCCATTGAAGACACGCAGGATTATCTAGATAATCTGGACAAATTTGGTGAGATTTTACCTGAGATTGAGCAGCTAGAGACGGTCATCATCAAGGCCTACTATCCAGAAAACCTTTCAATTATTGAGATTGCGGAAAGTGTCAAAGCACAAATTTCAGGTCTTCTTGCATTTGATTTAAATCCTGGGGACTTTACTGTCACCACACAAAGTCTAGCTGAAAATGACTGGTCAGATAGTTGGAAACAGTACTTCTTACCGACTAGGATTTCCCACGGCTTAACCATTGTTCCGTCTTGGACAGATTATGCGCCAGCATCTGCCGATGAAAAAATTATCCGCTTGGATCCAGGCATGGCTTTTGGGACAGGGACGCACCCAACGACTAAACTCTCTTTGTTTGCCTTGGAGCAGACCTTGCGGGGTGGTGAGACACTGGTAGATGTTGGCACTGGCTCAGGTGTTTTGTCTATCGCTGCGCATCTCCTAGGGGCTCAAAACATCCATGCTTTCGATCTAGATGATGTGGCGGTGAAAGTTGCCGAAGAAAATATCCAGCTCAATCCTGATATGACTAACATCATCGTCAAACCAGGAGACTTACTCCAAAACGTGATGATTAAAGCGCATGTCATCGTTGCTAATATCCTAGCCGACATTCTCATGAACGTCATTGACGATGCCTATAACCTCCTGTATGACGGCGGATTCCTGATTATGAGCGGGATCATTGATAGCAAATCACAGATGATTCTGGATAAATGTCATGCGGCTGGTTTCGCCCTTGTGACGCGGATGCAGCAGGGCGAGTGGCACTGTGTCATTTTGCAGAAGGCAGATGACGACGCGAGTGTTGTTGGAGGGTAAGCGCAGATGCAACAGTATTTTTTGAACCAAAACTGCCCAGAGGTTGGCGCTACTTTTAGCCTTGAGAAAGCAGATAGCCACCACCTTTTCACCGTTATGCGAGCCCAGGCGGAAGAAAAAATTCAGGTCGTCTTTTCCGATCAAACCCTCACCTTGGCTCAGGTTAATGGTGATCAGGCAACTTTGATCCTGCTCGAAACTTTAGCAAGAACAGTAGAGCTACCCGTAGGCGTGACGATTGCTGTGGGACTTCCTAAGAGCGATAAATTAGAGTTTATCACGCAGAAAACGACTGAACTTGGGACACAAGCTATCTTGGCCTATCCAGCACAATGGTCAGTGACCAAGCTTGATGCCAAGAAAGCTGCCAAAAAACAAGAACGTCTGCAAAAAATAGCCAAAGGTGCAGCAGAGCAGTCTAAACGCTTGATGATTCCTAAGACAGAGATTTTGAGCAATCTCAAAGCCTTGACTGACCAGTTTGAGCAATATGATCAAGTTCTGGTTGCTTATGAAGAGTCAGCCAAATCGGGCGAAACAGCAGCCTTTGTTGACAGATTATCCCAGTTGAAGGCAGGTCAAAACCTGCTTGTCATTTTCGGTCCAGAAGGTGGATTATCACCAGAAGAAATCGATGTCTTCACGCAACTTGGTGCCGTTAAAATCGGCCTTGGGCCACGGATTATGCGAGCAGAGACAGCGCCTATGTATGTCTTGTCTGCTATTTCTTTTTATACGGAATTAATGAAATAAACACATTTAGGATAGTATCTGCTATTCTAAATGTGTTTTTAATTTCATAAATATTTGAAAACGCATACACATCATGATATGATTTAAGTTAAGAAAATTAGTTTATTGTTTGGGGGATTGATTAATAGGGAGTTGTAATTATGAATTTTAGAGAACTAGGGGCGCTTTATAAAAAAGTACGTCAGTCACGTGGCTATAGTATTAGTGATGTCACAAGCGATTGTTTGAATAAAAGTCAAATATCGAAGTTTGAAAATGGTAACTCGATGCTCTTGCTAGATGGTTTTATGCATGCCGTAGCAGGTCTTAATATGACCATGAGCGAATTTTTCTTAGCTGTTGGGAATTTAGAGGCGGGAAATTTACACAAGTTTGGCGAAAAATTGAAAGACCACATTGATATACATGATATAGATGGTCTTAAAACCATGATTGTGCTGAATCCACGAACAAAAGAGAAGAAAATTTTCAATGTTTTGGTTAAATGTGCGATTCGTGAGTTATCAGGTCAAGATTTATTGACAGACGAGGAGTGTCAGTTTATTGATAAACACCTGACAGATATTGAGGATTGGACGATATTTGACGTCAATATTTTTGGTATGTGCCTAGAAGCCTTAAATACTGAATTAGTTTATCAACTGGGTTTGCAACTTGCAGAGAAAGATAACTTTTACAAAGATTTACCTTACAATGCTCAAGTGGTTAAAAAAACAGTTGTGAATTTATATGTTCATATGATTCTCCATGGACGGTTTGCATATGCTGATATATTTGAAAAAAACTGGAATTGTTGCTAAGAGTTAGCGATACTGAAGAAAGGATTGTCGTCCATATTTTTAAGAAAGTTTCGAAATATAGGCAGGGAAAAGCCCCAAATCTTTTAGCAGAAATTGACAGAGATATTCAGGCTTTAAAAGATTTTGGGGCTCAAGGGTTGGCAAAAATGATTGAAATTTTTTTGATTAATTATGAATAAAACCAGAGGCTGACCTAAGGCAAATTCTATCATGTCATCCTCTGATTTATTTTAAATATTTCAAGGATTTAAAAGTCCACGAAGAAAATCTAACATAAGTCTACCTCCTAATTTGATAGATTTATTTTACCAAATTTATAAGGGGCGAAACAGAGAGTTTCTAACTAGCAACACTTTTTATCAATAACTGTTTCTAGTTAGAAACTTTGCGCAGAGGTGTATTTAGTTTGATACAATTACTTTGTAAGTTTAGTTCGAACGATTTACAAGAATTTGAACAAGAATGACATTTAAATTCTTGTTGGAAAGGAGAAATGTCATGATTAAAAAAATGAAGAAAAATGCTCTATTGGTTGCGATTGTTGCAACTTTGTTTGGTTTGGGTGCGAAAAATGTTGCGTCAGCTGCTCAAGTCGCATCTGTTCCAAGTACTCGGTATGAAATCTGGTATGTTTATGGTGGTTCAAGGACAACTTATACGTGGAGAAATTTGAGTTTCCGAAATGGTTATAGTTATTCGACAACAAGTAAACGTCAAGATTACGGTATAAACCCAGGCTATCTCTACACATATCATTATACAACTTACTAAAAAGCTAACGTGGAGGCTTGTGTACAATACCATTCAAGAAAGTATCACTTCTGATTATCGTGCAACGATTCTCTCGATATTATCGTTAATCACTTCTTTATCCAGTAGTTTTTTCTACCTATTTTTAGGCTTTATTCACCAAAGCTATGGCAGCAAATTGATGCTTGATTTAATTAGTGCACTTGATTTATTCACGATGCTATGTTTTTGTGTGATGAATCACCATATAAGATTAGTGATGAGAAAGGATGCCTAATAATATGAAAAAATTCAAACCAGAAACCCAAAACCATTTCCCAAAAGAATCACCTAATTAAGGCGCAAGCCTTTTTCTTATCTCCAAAAAGTGTTAAAATAGTACTAATTATCATCATTTTAGGAAAGGATTGAGTTTCGACTGAGAGGTATGTCTAGGTTGGCTCAAAAATAAATACTATGGCAAGTGAACCAAATCTCACCGGCGCAGAAGTTGTCGCTTTAACTGAACGCTATATGAATGAGCGCGATATTATTCTGGTCAAAAAAGCGTTAGTTTATGCGACCAATGCGCATAAAGAACAGTATCGTCAGTCAGGCGAACCTTATATCATCCATCCCATTCAAGTCGCAAGTATTTTAGCCAAACTGAAACTTGATGCGGTGACTGTTGCCTGTGGTTTTTTGCATGATGTTGTTGAGGACACAGAAACAACTCTGGATGATTTAGAAGCGGAATTCGGCCCTGAAGTCCGGATTATTACAGATGGTGTGACCAAACTCGGTAAAGTTGAGTACAAGTCTCATGAGGAACAACTAGCAGAAAAACACCGCAAGATGCTCATGGCCATGTCAAAAGACATGCGCGTGATCTTGGTTAAATTAGCCGACCGCTTGCATAACATGCGGACGCTCAAACATCTGCGCCCTGATAAACAAAAACGCATCTCTAGAGAGACGATGGCGATCTATGCGCCACTCGCCCACAGACTCGGGATTTCTCGGATCAAGTGGGAGCTGGAAGATCTCTCTTTCCGATATCTCGATGAAATTGAGTTTTATCGCATCAGAGGCTTGATGAAGGAAAAGCGTACGGATCGCGAACGCTTGGTCGAAGAAGTGACGTCTAAACTCAAAGACTACACCGAAAAAGCGGGCGTCATCGGGGAAATCTACGGCCGTCCTAAGCATATCTACAGCATTTACCGCAAAATGCACGATAAGAAAAAACGCTTTGATGAGCTTTACGATCTGATCGCTGTCCGTTGCATCTTAGAAACGACAAGTGATGTCTACACAACGCTTGGGTACATCCACGACCTCTGGAAACCCATGCCAGGTCGCTTTAAAGATTATATCGCAAATCCCAAGGCCAATGGCTACCAATCTGTACACACCACAGTTTATGGCCCTAAAGGTCCGATGGAATTCCAAATTCGGACACGGGAAATGCATGAGATCGCCGAGTATGGTGTGGCCGCCCATTGGGCTTACAAAGCAGGGCGTAAGGACAAGGTCTCTGCTAATGAAATTACGCAAAATCTTAACTGGATCCATGAACTTGTCGAATTACAAGATGAGTCAAATGACGCTCAAGATTTTGTCAAAGCCGTTCAAGAAGATATCTTGTCTGAAAAAATCTACGTCTTCACACCCGCCGGTGCCGTTCAAGAACTACCAGCAGGGTCAGGACCGATTGATTTTGCCTATGCCATTCATACCCAAGTCGGTGATAAAGCAGTTGGTGCCAAAGTCAATGGTCGCATGACCCCACTCACGCATGTGTTAAAAACAGGTGATGTGGTCGAGATTGTGACCAATAAAACATCATTTGGTCCGAGTCGTGACTGGATCAAGCTAGTCAAAACCAACAAAGCACGCAATAAAATCAAGCAATTCTTTAAAAATCAAGATAAGGAATTGTCAATTAACAAAGGCCGTGATATGTTGCAGGAATATCTGCAAGAGCATGGTTTTGTGGCTAATCAATATCTGGATAGAAAACACCTTGAACCTCTCTGTGATCGCCTCAATTTCAGAGATGCGGAGTCTCTCTACGCTTCTATCGGCTTCGGTGAAACGGGTGTTGTGACCGTTTTTAACAAATTGACCGAAAATGAGCGCCGTGAAATCGAGCGTGAAAAAGCCCGTAAAGAAGCGGAAGAGCTGATGAACGGTGAGGTTAAGACCAAGGCCGATGTCATGAAGATCCGTCATGATGGCGGGGTCAATGTCGCAGGGATTGATAGCCTGCTGATTCGCATGAGCAAGTGCTGTAATCCAGTCCCAGGCGATGATATTGTGGGTTATATCACGAAGGGACGTGGCGTTTCGATTCACCGTAGCGACTGTCAAAATGTGAAGAGTCAAGAAGATTATGAGAATCGTTTGATTGCTGTTGAGTGGGAAGAGCAAATCGGCAACAAAGATTATGTGGCCAATATCGATATTTTTGGCTTTAACCGCACAGGTATCGCCAATGATGTCATGCAAGTCTTGTCGAATACGACTAAAAAACTCATCTCGATCAATGCCCAACCAACTAAAGATTTGAAGATGGCCAATATCCATGTCCAACTTGGGATCAAGAACCTATCAGAGTTGACAACTGTTGTAGATAAGATAAAAATGGTGCCAGATGTTTATAGTGTTAAACGCACAAATGGCTAAAGTAAAAAAAATCGAAAAAAAGTTAAGTTTTTGTTAGCATTTGCTTATCAAATAAGATATAATTAATAGTGTAGTAGTGAGCTCATTACGAAGGTAAGGATTCTTTCCCCCTTTGAACCTTACCAAATTCCCTTTTTTACCATAAAACACCTTGATGGACGCATCGAGGTGTTTTATTTTGGCATTATTTGATAAGAGATCAATAACTTGTATTTTTCAGTCCGAATAGACATTAAACATGATAGAATAGAAAGTATGAAAATTGTCATTCAGCGCGTCAAGCGCGCAAGTTGTCACATTGATCAAGAACTTGTCTCAGAAATTCAGCAGGGCTTGTTACTGCTAGTTGGGATAGCAGATAACGACACCGAACAAGATATTGCCTATGCGGTCAGAAAAATAGCTAATATGCGGATCTTTTCGGATGAACAGGATAAGATGAACCTATCTGTTAAAGATATTCCTGATGGCGCGGTTTTATCAATTTCACAGTTTACCTTATTTGCGGAAACGAAAAAAGGCAATCGACCAAGTTTTACTAAGGCTGGAAGTCCTGACCATGCTAAAGCTTTATATGATAAATTTAACCAGGCCATGGCAGAAGAAGTTCCAACAGTTGTAGGTGTTTTTGGTGCAGATATGCAAATTTTGCTTGAAAATGATGGACCGGTGACACTTGTATTAGAGACTAAAGATGGTCGCGGCTTGTAAAAAAGAGTCTTTTTTGTTCGGAATTTTAAAGTTACAAGTGTACTTCACCTGTGATTTCAATCATTTTTCACGATTAAAAATGAATTCGGCAAAATTGTTGACAATTATCAGATAATTTTGTATACTTATGTCATACTGAATTTTCAGAATATTTTGATGTTTTACGATATAAGAGGAGAAATAATATGAAATTTAAGACTTTAGGAATCATCGCAGTAGCTAGTTTAGCCGCTCTATCGTTGGCAGCATGTGGTGCAGCCCCTGGTGGAAATTCAGCAGCGTCAAAAGGCACAGAAATTGGTAAAACTTTTAAATTAGGTTATGATCTTGAATTGTCTGGTGGTGTTGCAGCTTATGGCAATGCCGGAAAAAATGGTGCTAACTTAGCTGTTGATGAAATCAACAAAGCAGGCGGTATCAATGGCAAACAAATCACAGTTATCTCAAAAGATAATAAGTCTGATAATGCTGAAGCTGCAACAGTTGTCTCAAACCTCATTAATAATGATAAAGTCAACGCTGTGATTGGATCAATGACATCTGGTGCCGTTAAGTCAATGACACCAAACGTGACAAAAGGTGCAGTGCCATTGGTAACACCTGCGGGAACAGATGATACTTTGACTGTTACCAACGGTAAGGTTAATGATTATATCTTCCGTTCAACTTTCCAAGATAGCTACCAAGGTAAAGTTCTTGCTAACTATACGACTAATGAGCTTAAAGCTAAAAAAGTCGTGCTCTACTACGATAACTCATCTGACTATGCCAAAGGTATTGCTAAATCATTTGAGAAAACTTATACAGGAAAAATCGTCGACAAAGTTTCGTTCCAATCTGGGGATAAAGATTTCCAAGCAACCTTGTCTAAGATTAAAAGTGAAGACTATGATGCAATTGTGATGCCAGGTTATTATAACGAAACTGGTTTGATTACGAAACAAGCGCGTGAACTTGGTATTGAACAACCAATCCTTGGTGGTGATGGCTTTGCTGACCCAACCTTCATCACACTTGCGGGTGATGCTGCAGCGACAAACGTCTACTACGTCTCAGGGTATTCGGCTAAAGCACTCGCTAATGAAACAACAACGAAATTTATCGCAGCTTACCAAGCTAAATATAAATCTGAGCCATCAATGTTTGACGCACTTGCTTATGATGCGGTTTACATGGTGAAACAGGCAGCCGAAGATACAAAAGCTAAAACGTCAGTAGATGTTAAAGATGGCCTAGCGAAACTCAAAGGCTTCAAAGGGGCGACCGGTGACATCACTGTCGATAAAGACCATAACCCTGTCAAAGATGCTGTTGTCGTGAAACTCGAAAATGGTAAAGAAGCATCTGCAACACTTGTTAAACCAGACTAATTAAGAATTAGTGTCTAAATCACAAAGTCTGAAGGCTTTGTGATTTATGCGTTAAAATTGGAGAAGAAATGAAAAAAATTGCACTGATAGGCCTTGCGGCAGCGTCAATAATAGCCTTGGCTGCCTGTGGGAGCGCCCCAGGTACCTCAAAAGGTGGCTCGGAAAAAGGAAATGCCATTGGCAAAACCTTCAAAATCGGGTTAAATATGGAATTGTCAGGAGCTTATGCTGCGCCTGGTAATGCTGAAAAAAATGCTATCCAATTGGCAGCAGACGAAATCAATGCTGATGGTGGTATTAATGGTAAAAAAATCCAGTTAGTTGTAAAAGACAACAAAACTGATAACGGTGAAGTTGCAACCGTCGCCTCAAATCTAACCAACAATGACAAAGTAGCTGCAATCATTGGTCCCATGTCATCTGGCGGGACACTTGCTGCAACACCAAATGTGACCAAAGCACAAGTCCCATTGATTACACCGACTGGGACAAATGATAGCCTAACGGTAAAAAATGATAAGGTACAACCTTATATTTTCCGGACGATTTTCCCAGATGCATTCCAAGGTAAGGTCATCGCTAACTATACTGAAGAAACTTTAAAAGCTAAAAAAGTCCTCGTTTATTATGATAATTCTTCGGATTATGCACGTGGCATTTTAGGAACTTTTAAAGACAATTATAAAGGTGAAATCGTTGATACCCTTAGTTTCCAAGGTGGAGACAAGGACTTCCAAGCAGCTCTTACCAAGGTCAAAAATAAATCATTTGATGCGATTGTCCTGATCGGTTATTATGCCGAAGGTGGTTTACTCACCAAACAGGCGCGTGAAATGGGATTGAGTCAACCGATTGTTGGTGGAGACGGTATCTCTGACCCAACCTATACTGAGTTAGCAGGCAGTGCTGCAACGGATGTGTATTATGTTGCTGGTTTTTCTACAAAAGCACCCTTTAATGATAAAACAACAGCATTTATCAAGGCCTATAAAGCAGCTTATAACGAAGAACCTTCAGCTTTTGCGGCCTGTGCATATGATGCGGTTTACATGATCAAGCAAGCGGCAGAGGATGGCAAAGTTAAGAACTCCGCCGAGTTGGCTAAGGCTTTAGCAAAAGTCAAAGGCTTGGTTGGCGTGACAGGGACGATAGATATCGATAAAAATCATAATCCTGTTAAGTCAGCTGTCATGGTCAAATTAGAAGATGGTAAAGAAGCTTCCGCTGAGATTGTGAAGTAATTTTCGCTAGAATCTTACTCTTTATCAGAGATTTGAGATGAAATAGCAACAAAATCCGAACGTTTGAAGTTAAATTTAAACGTTTTTTTGATAAGAACAGAAAATTGCTTGACAACTTTCTGAAAATTGATAAAATAATATATAAAATTATTGCCGAGGGCCTGAAACAAGGCCTCACCCTTTAGTTTATAGGAGAAGATCATGAAAAAAATGTCAAAAGTTCTCGTCGGTTTAACAGCTGTAGTAGCGATTCTCGTCTTAGCTGCTTGTAGTGCAGCACCTGGTGAATCAACCAATACGACAGGTAACCGAATTGGGAAAACATTTAAAATGGGTTATGACATTGAAATGACAGGTGCCGTTGCCGCTTACGGGAAAGCTGGCGAACGTGGGGCAGATATGGCTGTCGCAGAAATCAACGCGGATGGTGGTATTAATGGCAAAAAAGTTGAAGTGATTAAGAAGGATAACAAGTCTGATAATGCAGAATCTGCGACTGTCGCAGCTAACTTAATGTCAAATGATCAGGTTAATGCTGTCATCGGAACGAACGCGTCATCACAAACCAAGGCCATGATTCCCAATGCTAATAAATTTGCAGTTCCCATTGTTGCGCCAACTTCAACCAATGATGAGTTGACCCATCAAGGCAAGAAGGTCGAAAAATTTGTGTTTCGTGCGATTTTTCCAGATTCATTCCAAGGTAAAGTCATTTCAGACTTTGTCACAGATACATTAAAATCGGATAGCGTTGCGGTTTACTACGATAATTCATCAGATTATGCCAAGGGGCTTTACCAAAATTTCAAAAATAATTATAAGGGACAGATTGTCGATGTGGCGACCTACCAGGCGGGAGATAAGGACTTTCAAGCGCAGCTATCTAAATTATCGAAAGAAAAATTTGGTACCTTGCTTGTCCTAGGCTACTATCAAGAGGCAGGAATTTTGGTCAAACAAGCGCGTGAGTTGGATATTAACGTACCAGTTATCGGAGGTGATGTTCTCGCGGACCCGACCTTCTCGAAACTAGCAGGACCTGATGCGGCTAATGATATCTATTTTGTCTCAGGTTTTTCAAGTCTCAAGCCAGCTAACGCTAAAACAGAAGCATTCATCAAACACTATAAGGCCAAATACGGTGAGGCTCCGTCTGCGTATGCTGCCTGCGCTTATGATGCTGTGATGATGGTCAAGGCTGCAGCAACCGCTGAAAATGCTAAAACATCAGTAGATGTCGCCAATGGCCTTGCTAAAATCAAAAATTTCGAGGGTGTGACAGGTCAGATCACGGTCAATCAAAATCACGACCCGGTTAAATCAGCCTACTTGGTTAAACTTGAAAAAGGAAAAGAAGTTTCAGCAGAGATTGTCAATCCATAAAGCAAACAAGTAGTGAGGTTAACTTATTTTTAAAAATAAAATAGATGAAACAAAAAACCAAAAGGAGGAGCTGTTTTGCTCCTCTTTTTGGTTTTTTGATCTGACGATTAAATAATCAAGGCACCATATTGTATTTTTGACTATCCTTTATCACCTCTTTTTTTCGTTTCAAGCTGCTTGATAAAGAGCGCCAAGTTACCTTTATTATGCCAGTCCATGTAAAACAAAGAGATTGGAAAAAAGGGAACATCTTGAAGATTTTTTTCAGGTGGCTGATTAGAAACAATACCATCAGGCTTTTCACCATTTAGCTGTTCATAAGTATAGATCTCGATTGGAGATGATGTGCCATTGATAATTTGAGTGATAAGCGCTTGTCGATGAAGTGAGGAAATACTGCTTTGTACTAGAAGTTTGATTGGTTGGTGGTGTTTCGCTGAAAGAATCCACAATAAGATTGTATAGTAATGCCATAAACTGGGAAAGTTTTGGATGAGTGCTCTAATTTCGTCATTTTCCTTATAGAGACTTTTAGTAAACTTTTTGATAAGTTTAGGGACAGTATCATCAACTCTATTAAACTTTTCGACACTTTTCACCAAGTCAAGTGTTTTGGCGCGACCGCTAAAAATAGCAGCTTCACGATGAAAAAGTGCTAAGTTATAAGTTAGGTATTTGATTTCATGTTGTTTTAATGATAGCTGAGATTTCTCTTGAAATTGCGTCAGGAAATATTGAATGCTAGGAGAATTGTTGGACGGGATTTGAAGCAGATATTGCTCACATTCCTCTGGCGTAAGTACATTGGCACGACAAAAGAGAAAATATAAGTAGCGGCATTCTTTTTGTTTTGTTCGCAAATCAGGACAATCGTTTAAAAATTCAAAGCCATCTATTTTTTTGAAAAAATCATCATATTTAATAAAAGGAGAGTCTTGTATTATAAAATCCTCTTCTGAGTCTATAAAAAAACCAAATTTACTAGACATTTGAAAAATATAAAAACCTAATTTTATTTTTGATAGGGTAGTATGTGTGATATGTGGTACAACGTCTAATACTAGTTGTGTAACTTGATCAAGACTTGGAGAAGTCGTGATAATCTGATCTATATTGCAACCTAGAAGTAGGTTGTAATATAGAAATCTAATTTGATGTTCTTCACCTTGGAGTGGATTGTTTTGAAGAAAACTAATTTTGCAGTGATAAGGTTTAAGAAAGTCATTTAATTGTTTGATGTGGAGAGAAGCGTTGGATCTACTGAGTTTTAAATCAAGATATAATTCTGTAAAAGTGATTTTTGGATTCGTTAAAATACTCATGATAATCTGATATTTGACAGATTTTTGAATCAAATAGTGGTACAAGTCAAAATAGTTAAAGTCTGTTTTCAATAATATTTTGAGTTTACCTTTTTCAAGTGTAAAGGTCTTTAAATCATTTCTTTCACAATATATTAACAAGGTGTAAAGATAAGTTTTGATTGTTTTTTGGGTGAGATTAAGTTCAGTCTCTAAATCGTTAAAAGAGATCTCTTTTGTAGGCTTCTTGCTAACTTGACTAACAATTTCTAAAATATGTTTATATTGTTTGTCTAATAGAAAAGTTTCCATATAAAGTGCCTCCATCATTTCTAGTTATATTAATTAGTATATAAAATTTTTATACAAAGGGGAAATATTATTATCAATACTTCTTTTTATTTTAAGGGATTTGAGTACTCAACCCTTTATTTTAACGGAGTTCTTATTTTTTGCCTCTTTTTAGGGATTTTTTGGGGTCTTTTAATGGGGTCTCTTTTTTAAAAAAAGTGGTATTCTAATAGACGTACATGAAATTAAAATATTTGTGTTGCACATTAAAATAATAGTAGCTATTAAATTGTTTTTTTATTAAAAATAGCTAATATTAAAAAAGGGGGTGATTAGGATGAAAAAGACAATTTTGGTTGTGCTATCTTCTATGTTATTAAGTGGATCGTTACTTGCTAACGCCGATGCGATAAGTCAAGAAACAACTGAAACTGGCATTGTATTTACACAAAAAAAAGTAGTCAGTTCTCCGCGTAATCCAAAAGATCCGAGGGAACCATTTATAGGGAAGCAAGGCTTTATCGACACTTTCGAAGATGATAATGAACAGAATCATTCGCTAGCGACACAAGCGAATCCGAAACTTTTAAGTTGCAATGAGGAAACAGACTTCGGCTTGTCTCATGTACCTGCGAATCTATCATTACAATTGATCATGTTAAAACAGTTTCTCAATTTGCAAATCAAGAACCATTGTTGATTCAAGGTGCAAAAACAGAAATCACACAAACTAGTCCGGTTAATTTCTTAAAATCTAATCCAAAAGCAAAAGGTGACACTTCTGCAATATGGACAGATGCTTCAGATGTAAAAATCCATATTCCTGCAGATAAAATCACTAAGGGTATGCACAAAGCAACAGTTGATTGGACTTTGGTAGCGGGTGCTAACTAATTGCTCCAATCTAAATCGTATCAAAGCAACGACAGATGATCCAAAGTGGTCAAGTAAGACTTGGGAATGGAACAAAGACTTTACTGTCTTGCCAGATGAAGCTAAAAAGGGAAATTCTCAGGCGATTAATGATCCAAGACCTGAGAAAGTGCCAACGTGGGTTTACTTTGCGATTGGTGGATTAATATTATTGGTTCTGTTACTTATTCTATTGTTGCTCATTTTAAAGAAACGTCGTAAAAAGAAAGAAGTTGAAGAAAAATGATTGATCTTAGAGGTAACAGAGTTAAGGGGAGCATGGTGAAAAAAATTGTTAAGTGTCTGTTATTGGCGCTTATATTGGTCGTATCTACGGGGTCGGGTCGCTTCATATTTCAGCTGAAACTTATGGAGAATTTCAAGTAGAAAAAGTAGCACCATCGCAGGCCACTGTTACCGAGTGCCGGAAGTGGTGCTGACACCACAAATAAACTTCCTGTGACAGGAGAGCAAATAGCTATTTGGACTGTATTTGGTGGATTGCTCCTGCTCGCTTTTGTGCTTCTTCTTATTGCTCTGAGAAAAATAAAAGAAAGGGTGGCAGATGACGTTTTTGAAAAATAAAAAGCACTACGTGTGTGCATCAATGGCTATTGCCATCGCTTTAAGTATGATGCTCGTTGGAACGAAAGCGAAGGTGAGATTTATACCTATAACATTTATGTTTATAGTGAATCAAATCCAAATACCACCTATACTTATGTTGACCCGTGGACTGGCTTGTCATTTAAGTCGGATAAAGTAACAGTTGGTAGTGAGAAAGTTGGGAATTATGTGCCAGCTCATGTGGGTAATACGATTGATTGGACAAATAAACTTTATACCGAAACGAATGTCCCAACAGGTTATGTTTACGTCCCAAGTCGTCTGTTACCACCGACTATGTCACAGCCAACAACGACAGAAGTCAAGGATGCTGTAACACCATCAAATACGATTATTTATGTCTACGATCCTAGCTATAAGGGAAGTTTGACACTTTCTACTGTACCCAATCTTGATTTTGGTGCCCAATTAATTTCACCTGAAAATAGAGGCAAACTCTATCCAGTAACTTTTTCAGATGACTTAACCGTGACTGATGACCGTAGAATTGTTAAAGATGGCTGGCATTTATCAGTTCAGCAAGCAGCACCTCTTACATCAACAGACGGTAAAACGGTGTTAAGAAACGCCATTTTCTTTCGTGAAGTAGATGGTGGGACACTAAAGCCTCTAGAAGGTGGTGGTGATCTAGCTGTTTATAACTATGTATCTCAAGCAGCTTTAGGGGTTCAAGAAATAGTTAAACCAACAAGTAATTGGAACAAAAAAGCAGATGGAGCAGGTTTCTACCTTAAAGATAATGGTAAATTGAAGGCAGGAGATTATTCGACTGTTCTAACATGGACATTGGGGGCAGGACCAAGTCAGTAACTGATGCAATGTGTAACCTTTTAGCAGGTTTACTAATATAAGATGAAAAAATAGCACTTTCAATCAAGTATTCAGATTGAAAGTGCTATTTGCTTAAATTTTATATATTTTGTTACTGGTAAGAAAAGATAAAGAGACTGTGAGAATAATACTTTTTTGGGAGAAGCAAAACGCCCACTCTTAAATTGAGTGGACGTTTTTGATTTAATAATCCATGTGGATGTAAGATGCGGCATTTTTAGGAATGGTACGGATGCTAGTTTTGCCTAAGCCAGCTGCGGCGTTCATTTCTTTGACAGTGACAGTATCACCAGAAACACCGATAACAACTGCAACGTGACCATAAGTGGCATCAGCTCCTGCACTACCAGGTGCAAAGACCGCAATGGTCAAATTGGCAACAGGTTGGTCATCAACACGGAGCCCTTCACGGCTGGCATTGGCTGCCCAGTCTTTAGCGTTGCCCCACCAATCACCCATACGTGCTTTGAAAACGTCTTTGGCATACCATGTACAGTTTCCAGCAGTGTAAGTGTTACCAGTGCTATAAGGACCTTGGTTGACATCGATTGGTACCGCAAGGTCGCCATCAAAATCAACATAATCTTTGAGTAAGTCATACCATTTTTGAGCATTTTGCTCGATGATACTTACTTGTGTTTGAGGATCTGTTAATGCAACGCCCTCATAGTAAAGTGACCAGTCAAGACTTGCTTGTTTTGGATCCGTTGCATTACCAACGATATCTTTAACCTTGGTGAAAGCACCATTTAATTCCGTAGAAACTAACTTGAGCTGCACATCAAGTGATAAGGTTCTGGCTTCAGCTTTAGACCAACGGTTACCATTGATCATATTAGACCAACCAGACCACTGGAAAACACCAGCTACGCCGCCAGAATGATTGACAGCTTCGGGATTGAAACCTGATTCGCGTTCAGCTACTGCCATTGCGCCTGAAGCACCTTCAAGTGTGAAACCTTCTTGTGCCATCAAGTGATTCGCGATATCAATGGCGTTTTGCGCATTAGCTATGGTTAGATTAGTCTCGCTAGCTAAGGTTTCTGCTGTAATGGTTAGGATACCACCTTTGATCGTCTGGGCAGGTTTGATAACTAATTCCTGACCCGCAAAAATATAATCGGGGCTAGGGAGTTTTGAGTGCTTGGTGATGTCCTCAACTGAGACCTTTTGTGCTTGCGCGATGTCCCATAAGGTGTCACCAGGTTTAACAATATAGGTTACAGCTGGGATGATGATGGGGTCAGGGCGCTTGGCAGCAACAGCAGGTTTGATGATCAGTTCTTGGCCAATATAAATGAAATCTGTATTGGTCAGCTTAGAATTTTTAATGATATCCTCAACTGAGACGTTTTGCGCTTGTGCGATGTCCCATAGCGTATCGCCAGGTTTAACGGTATAGGTTATAGCTGGCTGAGCTTTTGCAGGCGCTGCTGGTGTTGCAGTAGCAGCGACTGCTTGCGCTGGTTGGCTAGTTTCAATTGTTTGACCTGCTACAATTTGAGCAGGATTCGAAATCCCGTTGAGTGCCGTGAGTGCTTCAACACTCGTATTAAATTTTTGCGCGATATGCCAAAGGCTATCGCCAGGTTCAACGGTGTAAGTGTCTGCCGATGCAGCATTTGAGAATGCTAAAACACCCGCGACAGTACTAGCACTTAGCGCAAATTTCACTGTAGTTTTCTGATAATTATTGATGGTTGGTTGATCGTGCTTACCCATGTATTCTATCCCTTCTTTATGATACGGTAATTTACTATATGTTCTATATTATATCACAGACTACCTCAAATACGAAACAATAGATAAATTTTTGATTAAGAATCAATTAAATCAATCGAACCAACTTGAATTTTCAGAAAATTATGGTAAAATGAGTAAGATAATTATCTAATTTAGCGGGACATGATAAACGTTTCATGTCGCTTTGAAAGATATGACATAATAAATTAATAAAATGGAGAAAAGCAATGCAAATTATTGTCAATGGCTTGATTCTCGGTAGTGTCTACGCGCTGATTGCGCTTGGTTATACTATGGTTTACGGGATTATTAAGCTGATTAACTTTGCGCACGGCGACGTCTATATGATGGGCGCTTTTATGGGCTATTATTTTATCAACAGCTTACACATGAACTTTTTCGTCGCCCTGATTTTATCAATGGCGGGTTGTGCCTTATTAGGTATGGCCATCGAATTTTTGGCCTATCGCCCTTTGCGGAAGTCGACCAAAGTCGCAGCCTTGATTACAGCGATTGGTGTGTCATTTTTACTTGAAAATGTCATGATTTATTTCGTTGGCTCTGCCTCACGTCAATTTCCGAGTGCCATTAAGGTGAGCAAATATGCCTTTGCTGGCGTTACCATCACCAACGTTCAGTTGATGATCCTGGTGACAGCCGTGATTTTGATGGTGCTCTTGCAGCTCATCGTCAAAAAAACGAAGATGGGGAAAGCCATGCGTGCGGTCTCTGTCGAAGCTGACGCAGCCCGTCTGATGGGGATAAATGTCGATCGGACGATTAGCTTCACCTTTGCTCTAGGCTCAGCACTTGCTGGTGCGGCAGGTGTTTTGATCGGTCTTTACTACGGTTCAATCGACCCACTTATGGGAATGGCGCCAGGGCTAAAAGCCTTTGTTGCGGCTGTTCTCGGTGGGATCGGTATTATTCCTGGTGCCGCGCTCGGTGGGATTGTTATTGGTCTACTCGAAACAGTGGCGCAATCCTTGCCTGGTAAGCTTTCCTGGGTTGCAGGTTACAAGGATGCCGTTGTTTACGCCGTCCTCATTATCATTCTTTTAATCCGTCCTGCCGGCATTCTCGGTAAAAACGTGAAAGAGAAGGTGTAAGCTGATGAAAAAAAATCTAAAAACAAATCTCATCTGGCTAGCGATTATTGCCGTTGTCTATGCGATCCTTTCAGCCTTAATCGTCGCGGGCATCATTAATGCTTTCGTTGCACAGATCATCACGCAAATCGGGATCAACCTAATCGTTGCTGTCGGCCTCAACCTCGTCATCGGCTTTACAGGACAATTCTCGTTTGGCTCGGCTGGCTTCATGGCGATTGGCGCTTATACATCGGCCATCGTCACAGCACGTATGGCACCGACTTGGGGCACGATCTTCTTGTCAATGCTGATTGGCGCGATTATAGCCGGTATTGTTGCAGTCATCGTTGGCTACCCAACCCTACGTTTGAAGGGTGATTACTTGGCCATTGCGACGCTTGGTGTTTCTGAAATCATTCGGATTTTGATCATGAATGGTGGCGATTTAACCAATGGTGCAGCCGGTTTATCAGGGATTATCCTCTTTACAGACTGGGGGATGACTTTCATCTTTGCAGTTGTAATTATCATTCTGATTCTGAATTTCATCAATTCACCATCAGGTCGTGCCACGCTTTCCGTTCGTGAAGACGAAATTGCTTCTGAGTCCATGGGTGTCAATGTTACACGTGTCAAAGTGATTGCGTTCACGCTTGGTGCTATGGTGACAGCCATTGCTGGTAGCCTCTATGCAGGCTTTATCGGAACGGTCACACCGAAAGACTTTACTTGGATGAAATCGGTGGATGCCTTGATCATCGTTGTACTTGGTGGTTTGGGTTCTATCACAGGGACTGTTATCGCAGCCATTATTTTAGGCTTACTCAACATGTTCCTTCAAGATTTCGGTGCTATCCGAATGATTATCTACTCACTTGTCTTGATCTTAGTGATGATTTTCCGTCCGGGTGGCTTGCTTGGCACATGGGAATTCAAAATCTCACGGTTCTTCAATAAAAAAGAAAATAAGGAGGCTAAATAATGGCGCTTCTTGAAGTTAAAAATCTAACTAAAAATTTTGGTGGCTTGACGGCTGTCGGTGATGTGAATATCGAGCTTGGTGCTTCGGAACTTGTGGGTCTTATCGGGCCAAATGGCGCTGGTAAAACAACACTATTTAACCTTTTGACTGGCGTGTATGAGCCATCTGAAGGAACGGTGAGTTTAGATGGTAAAATTCTAAACGGTATGCCGACTTATAAAATCGCTGCTGCTGGTTTATCACGGACCTTCCAAAATATCCGCTTGTTTAAAGATTTGAGCGTTTTGGAAAATGTGTTGATTGCTATGGGCACACGTAAAAAATCTAAATTGATCGAATCATTTTTGCGCTTGCCAGGCTATTATAAGCAAGAAGCAGAAATGAAAAAAGAAGCACTAGAATTACTGGCCATCTTTGACTTAGATGTCAAACATGATAGCTTAGCGAAAAACTTGCCTTATGGTGAACAACGTCGTTTGGAAATCGTTCGGGCACTTGCAACACAACCTAAAATTCTATTTTTAGACGAGCCAGCAGCCGGCATGAATCCGCAAGAAACAGCGGAATTGACAGCCTTGATCAAACAAATTCAGCAACAGTTTAATATCACAATTCTTTTAATCGAACATGATATGAGCTTGGTTATGAATGTCACAGAGCGGATCTACGTGCTGGAATATGGTCGCCTCATCGCCCACGGTACACCAGATGAAATCAAGCATAACAAGCGCGTAATCGAAGCATATCTAGGAGGAGAAGCATAATGGCTATGTTAGAAGTTAAAAACCTTGACGTCCATTATGGTGTCATCCAAGGTGTTCGGAACGTCTCTTTTGAGGTCAATCAAGGCGAAGTTGTTTCCTTAATCGGTGCCAATGGTGCTGGAAAAACGTCGATTCTTCGGACGATCTCAGGACTCGTGAGACCTTCTAATGGGACAATTACCTTTGAAGGACAAGAGATTCAAAAAACACCCGCTCAAAAAATTGTGGCAAGTGGTCTATCTCAAGTCCCAGAAGGCCGTCATGTTTTCCCAGGCCTCTCTGTCTTAGAAAATTTGGAAATGGGTGCCTTCTTGCGTAAAAATCATGAAGAAAATGCCCAAAATCTCAAGCACGTTTTCCAACGTTTTCCACGTCTGGAAGAACGTAAAACACAGGATGCTGCAACCCTTTCAGGCGGTGAACAACAAATGCTTGCCATGGGCCGTGCATTAATGAGCCAACCTAAGCTCTTATTGTTGGATGAGCCATCAATGGGATTGGCGCCCATCTTTATCCAAGAAATTTTTGAGATCATCAAAGATATCCAAAAACAAGGCACAACTGTTTTATTGATCGAGCAAAATGCCAATATAGCGCTCTCTATCGCTGATCGCGGTTATGTTTTGGAAACAGGTAAAGTCATCTTATCTGGTACAGGTAAAGAATTACTTGCGTCAGATGAAGTCCGTAAGGCTTATCTAGGTGGATAATCTAAAAATGAGGCTGTTGCCTTAAAAGTACGCAGTTGAAGCGTGCTTTTTTGCTAATATTCGTGGTAAAATAAAAGTAATGATAGGGTTATAAGAAAGTGAGTAAACAACTATGGCAGTAAAAGATTTTATGACCAAAAAAGTCATCTACGTCTCTCCGACGACTAAAGTAGCAAAAGCTGCTGATATCATGAAAGAACAAGGGATTCATCGACTTCCTGTGATTGAAAATGATAAATTAGTCGGCTTGGTCACAGCGGGTACGATTGAGAAGGCAAGTCCATCTGTGGCGACGTCCTTATCCGTATATGAGATGAACTATTTATTGAATAAAACGACAGTCGGTGAAGTCATGATTCGTGAAGTTTTGACGATTTCAAAATATGCGTCACTTGAAGATGCCGTCTATCGTATGCGCCAGAATAATGTCGGTGTTTTGCCAGTCGTTGATCATGATCAAATCAGCGGGGTGATTACGGATAAAGACGTTTTTGGTGCCTTCTTGAAAATTGCAGGCTACGGAGAATCGGGCGTTCGGGTCCGTCTACTCATGCCGGATGTCATGGGATCTTTGGCTAAAGTTGCAGATCTCCTAGCTGATAAAGCTTTAGATGTTAGAAGTATCGTCCAAATCAACAACGACAATAAAAAGACAGTCGTTGAAATCCAATTGACAGGCACACTCAGCCCGGAAGAAATTGAACAAGCTTTAGTTGCCGCTGGATTTGAAGTCGATGAGATTCATGAGACTGAAAGCAAGCTAGTTAGGTAAACTGCTCCGCAATTTCAAATAAATATGGTAAAATAGACGAATAAGTCTATTTTTTATACCGAAAATAAAGTCATGAACGATTTAGGCTTCCGTAAGCATTAGCCCTAAAAAGATAAGTTTTGAAAGCCAGTGGATGTGAAAATAAGAGGCACCAATCAACTTGATTAGAAAGTGTGACCCCGATGATCTTAAAAGAAAATCGTATCCCTAAGAAACTCAGACTACTAGAGTTGTTTGTTGACTATCTTTTTATCTGTAGCTACTTGTTGGTTTTATTTGTCATAAGTATAGGCTTTTATATGTTCGTGCTTGACGGGATACCCAATTTTTCTGAATGGCAATCGCAACTTATCGCCACTTGCTTTTCTGTCCTTCCCATGATCTTCATTTTCTCCTTTTTAGACTTTTCAAAAGGAAGTTTTGGAAAACGACGGGCTGGCTTAATGGTTTGCTTTGATCAAAAGTCATATTCAGCGAGTTTGATCAGAAATACCATCAAGTTTTTACCTTGGGAGTTGGGGCATATTGCGACCATTCATGGGATGTATACAAATTATGATAAGGTCTCGATTTGCCTTTCTTTCCTTAGCTTGACCTGCTTTCTGATTTTTTTAATCATGGGAACTTTACGACAAGACAAAAGGCATTTTGGAGATTTATTAGCAGGGACCCAAGTCCAACTTGGAATCCCCTCAATTGCCTCAGAATTTGAGCAAGTATGACTAGCTTCACACAATAATCGCAGAAAGCCTTTGAGCGGACATGATTTCGCGAATGACCCCGCTTAGACGGAGCGCAAGCGTAGGTCAAGTTTCAAAAATTTACGAAGTAAATTTGCAGAAAGGATACATTATGTTTTACATTTACCTTAGAAATTTCGTTGCCTTCCTCTTGTGGATGCTCAATGGCAATGCCCATTACCACAACAAAGATAAAATTTTAGATCCATCAGAAAACTATATCCTCGTTGCCCCCCACAGAACATGGTGGGATCCAGTTTATATGGCCTTTGCAACCAAACCAAAAGAATTCATTTTCATGGCCAAAAAAGAGCTTTTTAAAAATGCCTTCTTCGGCTATTGGATTGAAAAGTGTGGCGCCTTCCCTATTGACCGGGACCGTCCAGGACCTAGTACGATCAAGTATCCCACAAAAGTCCTCAAAGCCTCTAACCGTTCTCTGATTATGTTCCCTTCTGGCTCTCGCCATTCAACAGATGTCAAAGGTGGCGTTGCCGTCATTGCCAAAATGGCGAAAGTCCGTATTTTGCCAGCTGTTTATCAAGGACCTAGAACATTCAAGGCTCTGGCTAAGCGCGAGCAGGTGGATATGAATTTCGGGAATGCCATTGATATCTCAGATATCAAAAAAATGGATGAAGCGGGTATTGCTGAAGTTGCCCGTCGTATCGAATCAGAGTTTGACCGTTTGGATGCTGAATTAGAAGCGACAAAAGGGACACATCGTCGGATGATTTTTGGTTACATCCCACGTTTGATTTTGCTAGTTCCAGCTATTCTCATCACGTTATTAACGGTACTCTTTACCATGGTGGCAGCACCTATTCATAAGAAGTTGAAAAAATCATGAGCTATCATGGTTTTTTTATTTTATCACCTAAGTACTTGATAAAACAAAGTGTACTATCTATAATAGTACATACGATACAATGTAAAAGAAAGGAGAAGTATGAATAAATTAGCCATATACGAACAGTTATCGCTTGAAATTAAAAGTGATATTGCTTCAGGGATTTTACGTTCAGGTGATAAATTACCTAGTGTCCGAAAGTTTGCTTTGGAAAAGAAAATCAATCCCAATACAGCGGCTAAGGTTTATAAATTTTTGGAAAACGAAGGGGTGATTACCTCTATTCCCAGCAAAGGAAATTTTGTTAGTCAGGATGTTGAAAATCTTCAGTCAATTCAAATCAATGATTTGACTGAAGAATTCAAAGACTTGCTAGAACAAATGCGTCTGATGTGTATTGAAAAAAGCAAGATTTTAGAGATAGTTGAGGAGGCGTATCATGGGTTTGCAAATTGAAAATGTCAGTAAACCAATTAACGGGCAACAGATTTTAACGCAGGTTGATCTTGACATTCAAGCAGGTAGTATCGTCGGGCTAGTGGGACGAAATGGCGCTGGCAAGACGACCTTGATGCGCTTGCTTGCTGGGGAAATTCAGCCTGATACAGGGGATATCAGACTTGATTCTGCAGATTTAAATGATATCTTTTACCTGGATACTTTAGCTAATTGGCTGACTGGTTATAATGCGAGAACAGCAGCGGACGTTCTAGAAATTTTCTATGTGAACTTCGATCGACAAGTCTTTTTTGATATATTGGCCAGTCAAGACTTATCGGAAACTAAAACGATTGCTTCTTTTTCGAAAGGCCAAAGGGTATTGATTGAAGTAGCTGCTGGTGTGGCGAGTGGTGCTATTTATCTGCTTTTTGATGAACCATTGGATGGTTTGGATGTTTTTGTGAAAGATTATTTCAAGCGTCTCTTGCTAGAAGTTGTGGAACAGGGACGAAGCGTGATGATTGCGACCCATAACCTGACAGAATTGGATAGCTTGGCCGATCGTGTTTTTTTGATTAAAGATAGTGAAATCGTTGAACAAGAAAAAGATAGTGATATTGTGAAAATTCAGTTTGTTTATGAGGGAGATCAATTGCCGAGTAATCTGCTTGAAGTTGCAATCATTTTGGAACAGCGTGGACGCGTTTATCTAGCACTTGTGACACATGGTGTTTTAGACTGTATCTTTAGTGATTATTTGACCTACAAATTTGTTGAAATTCTTCAAGTCACAACTGAAGATATTTTTCGTAAAGAGCTGAGATAAGGAGTTCAGATGAAAAAAGTATTTAAAGCTTATTTTAAGTTGCGTAAGGGCTGGATCATCACACTTTATGGGCTCCTTTTGCTAGCTGGTTTAGCGAGCATGGTCAATGATAATGTTCAATGGCATAAGTGGGAAGCTGCTGTTACTAAAAACACGAATGCAAAGGAATATCAAAAGTTCAGGTCATACTATAAAAACAATCCTGATCTAGATGTTTATGGTACAGTAACGCCTGAGTCACATATTAAATATTTAAATTCAGTACCTATAAATTCTGTATTTTTTAAGGAAGATAGAGTGACAGGGAAGATGATTTATCAATCCTCTCCAGCTGAATATGAAACATATAGAGATAATTTGCTTGCATATTATCCGAAAAAAGACAATTATTTCTATGATCGAATTGTTTTTCGTAATTTACCTAGTGAAACTAACGAGCATACTAACGTTCAAATCAATCTAGTTGCCTTGATGTCAGAGACAATTCTTCTGACGTTTGTGGTTGCTTTTGCATTGGCAGTCGTACTAGACCAATCTAAACACATTACCGCTTTCATCGGTTCGCGTATGGGAGGTAACACGACGCTTCATTTTGCTCAATTTATCTATTGGGTGGGGATTCCTCTGATTATAGCAAGTATCTTATCCCTTATCACACACTTGACGCGACAATTTTTTATACCGAGTCAATATGTTAAAATCCCTTGGGAGAAAGTACTAGAATTAAGTGGTGAGGCGTTATCGGTTGCTTTGATTGCAGCGATTGGTGTGAGCTTAGTCGACGCACTTGTTGGTAAACCTGTTTATAAGATTGTGACCGGAGTTTTAGCAGTGCCAGCTTTGGCAATAGCAATGAGTAATCTTCGTCAACTCATTACTTGTCGGCCAATATCGGACATTATGATTAAAATCCCTTTGTTTATTTATATGCTTGTTTTTTGCGGCGATTGTCATTCCAATCGTTCTTGTTTTGCAAAAAAGCTAGTCATTAGAGCAAGATTCTTTCTATATCAAGCTTAAAGCCTTGCGTTTACCTTTTTATATTGGCATAGTTATCTTGACGATTATTGATTTTTTCTTGCCCTTCTTTATGATGGGTCGAGTGCTGGATTCGCCTCTTACTGTGGTGATCAATTCGGTCATGATGGTTGGTCTCCTCGCTGTTTTCGCGAAACTGGTCCTTGACAAGGATATCCGGGATGTTTTCAAAAAATAACAGGGCATTAGCACTCTTTAAAAAGAGTGCTAATTTTTTTGTCAAAATTGGTCAAACATGGTAAAATAGATTTACACTAAAAATACTAATTAAAATAAAAGAGGTTTTACCTAAATGAATAACACAGAATACTACGATCGTCTGGGTGTCAGCAAGTCTGCCAGCCAAGATGAAATCAAAAAAGCTTATCGAAAATTGTCAAAACAGTATCACCCAGATATCAACAAAGAAGCGGGTGCTGAAGACAAGTATAAGGAAATTCAAGAAGCCTATGAAACACTAGGTGATGAGCAAAAACGTGCAGCCTATGACCAATATGGCGCAGCTGGAGCCAACGGTGGTTTCGGTGGCGGCGGTGGCTTTGGCGGCTTTGATGGCTTCTCAAGTGGTGGCTTCGGTGGCTTTGACGATATCTTTTCATCATTTTTCGGTGGTGGCGGTGCGCAAAGCAATCCGACTGCCCCACGTCAGGGTCAAGATTTGCAATATCGCATGAAGTTGAAATTCGAAGAAGCGATTTTTGGCGTTGATAAAGAAATTAGCTACCCACGCGAACAAGCCTGTCATACCTGTCATGGCAATGGTGCTAAACCTGGTACGCAGCCTATTACGTGTAACAAGTGTGGCGGTCGAGGCCAAGTCCAAGTGGCGCGTGATACCCCACTTGGTCGTGTGATGACCACAGCAACCTGTGATGTTTGTCATGGCACTGGTAAAGAAATCAAAGAAAAATGTCCAACTTGTCATGGTTCAGGTCATGAAAAACAAGACCATAAAGTGAAAGTTTCTGTACCAGCAGGTGTTGAAACAGGGCAACAAATGCGCATGCAAGGTGGCGGAGATGCTGGGGTTAACCAAGGTCCTTATGGCGACCTTTATGTCGTTTTTGATGTTGCAGCCTCTGATAAATTTGAGCGAGATGGCTCTGAAATTTTCTATGACATGCCGCTTGAATTTGTCCAAGCAGCACTTGGTGATGAAGTTGAAATTCCAACGGTTCATGGGAATGTTAAACTGAAAATCCCAGCAGGTACACAAACCGGTCAAAACTTCCGTTTACGTGGTAAAGGTGCGCCTAAACTTCGTGGTTCTGGTAATGGCGATCAACACGTTATCATCAACATCGTCACACCTAAGAAACTCAATGATGCGCAAAAAGAAGCGCTGACAGCCTTTGCCAAAGCAAGCGGTCAAAGCGTGAATGCACAGAAACCCGAAGGCTTCTTTGATAAGTTGAAAAAAGAATTTAAATAAAAGTACTGATTCTTTCAGTTCTAGTTTTTGGTCTGACATCTGTTCTTGTCGGGTTCAGTTGGAAAATCAGTCTATTCATTTTTTTCCGTCTTTTGCAAGGTTTCAGCGCAGGCATCATAACACCCTTGATGTCCACTTTACTCGTCAAAACGGCTGGTCCAGAAAATATCGGTAAAGTCATTGCTATCGTAACTACCCCAATGATTTTTGGACCTATATTTGGCCCAGTTTTGGGTGGTTTACTCATTGAATTCAGTTCATGGCAGTGGCTTTTTTTCATTAATGTCGGTGTAGTCGCCCTAGCAATCCCCTTACTCATCCGAAATTTGCCAGATTTTCCAGCGGTTGATGCCTCACGTAAATTGGATATTATTGGGATACTGTTGTTATCAGGTATGAGCATCGCCATGATTATGGGCATCTCAAAAGCCGCAGATTCAGCCAGTTTTCTGATACCCTCAACCTTGTTGTGGCTAGCGATAGGAGGGGGATTGCTACTCGCCTACATCCTCTATGACAGACACAGTCCGTATCCGACCGTTCTGCCGCTGCGCCTCTTTCACCATCGCACCTTCAAAGCGACAAGTATCGGTCTCTTTCTTGCTAACATTGCCATTATGGGGCCAATGTTCCTACTTCCTTTAATCTTTCAAAACATGCTAGAGTTGACGACGATTGGGGCAGCGCTTGCGCTGATACCACAAGGTTTGGGGATGTTAGTTATGAGACCTTATATTGGTCGGATGATTGATAAAGTCGGCGCTAAAAGAGTGGTCTTGGTCAGTGTTGCTCTGTCAATGCTCGGCTCTGTTCCATTAGTTTTCATCACACAACAGACATCTTTCATCTGGTTATCTTTTGTCCTTTTCACTCGTGGGATGGGTGTTGGTGGGATTACCATTGCTTTATCAAGTGATGCCTATACGGGGCTTGATGAGCAAGACCTGCCGCCTGCTGGAGTTGGCATTAATGTCATTGAGAATTTTGGTTCTAGTTTTGGTACAGCGCTTTTAGCGACGGTCTTTGCTGCAACGACATTGACAGCAGGACAAGTCGCAGGATTTCATGCGGGCTTTCTTGTGTCAATCATTGCGCTTATACTTGTCGCTTTACCGGCTTTATTTTTGACCCCAAAATAAAATATGCCGAGTAGATAAGGTTCAGTTAAGCTAGCGAGTATATAATAAAATCATTCCTAAAATATTTTTCATAACCTTCCCTTTTCTAAAAGCTCGCCTAACTTGGCGAGCTTTTATGTTATAATGAGAACATGAGCATTGAAAATTATAAACCGGATTTCCTGCTGACAGCTGCCTATCGGCTCAACGCGGAAAGTTTGAAACGGCATGGCATTCGTGCTGTCTTGGTCGATTTAGATAATACCTTGACGGCTTGGAATAATCCTGACGGTACGCCTGAGATGCGGTCTTGGTTAGCAGAGATGAAAGCCACAAACATCAAAGTCATCGTCGTGTCAAATAACAATCACGATCGCGTTAAGAGGGCTGTCGAGCGATTCGATGTGCCTTTTGTTAGTCGTGCTATGAAGCCTTTCGACATGGGCATTAAAAAAGCCCTTGCGGTCTTGGGAGAAAAACCTGAGGATGCGGTGATGGTCGGCGATCAGTTGATGACGGATATTCGCGCTGCTAAGCGGGCGGGAGTTCGGAGTGTTCTGGTGCAACCTTTGGTTACCTCAGATGCCTGGAATACGAAGTTTAATCGTGCGCGTGAACGACGCGTATGGCGCAAGTTAATAGAAAAATATGGAGAACCCGAGTGGCAGAACGCGATTTAGTATCAGAAGAAGTAGAAGCTTTGCATTGTATTGGCTGTGGGGCTGTCATTCAAACGACAGATAAAGCAGGCATCGGCTACACGCCTCAATCAGCACTAGAAAAAGGATTAGAAACAGGCGAGTTGTATTGTCAACGCTGTTTCCGTCTGCGTCACTATAATGAGATTGCGGCTGTTAACATCAGTGATGATGAGTTTTTGCGTCTCTTGACAGAAGTGGGCAATACTAATGCCTTGGTCGTCAATGTCGTTGATATATTTGACTTTAATGGGTCGGTTATTCCTGGTTTGCATCGGTTTGTAGCGGGAAATGATGTGCTGTTAGTTGGGAATAAACGCGATATCTTGCCGAAATCGGTCAAGGAAAGCAAAGTGAGAAACTGGTTACGGGAACGTGCCCATGAGGAAGGCTTGCGGCCTGTTGATGTGGTGCTGACCAGCGCTTATAACCGTGATGACACACTGGATCTTGTAGATGAGATTGAAAACTATCGTGAGGGTCGTGATGTCTATGTGGTTGGTGTGACCAATGTCGGGAAGTCAACCTTGATAAACGCCATTATTAAAAATGCGACTGGAGATAGTGATGTGATCACGACCAGTCGTTTCCCAGGGACAACCCTTGATAAAATCGAGATTCCTTTGGATGATGGTAGTTTTATTATTGACACACCAGGGATTATCCATCGCCATCAAATGGCGCACTTTATCGGGCCTGAAGACTTGAAATTAGTGAGTCCGAAAAAAGAAATTAAACCAAAAACTTATCAGTTGAATGAAGGTCAGACCTTATTCATGGGTGGTTTGGCACGTTTTGATTACCTAAAAGGTGACAAGCAAGGCTTTACAGGTTTCTTTGATAATCATCTCATGATTCACAGAACCAAACTTGAAAAAGCAGATGAGTTTTATGTGAAGCATAAAGGCAGCCTTCTAGCACCACCTCGAGAGGATGACATGGACACTTTCCCTAAACTTGTCCGAAAAGAATTTGCTCTTAAAGAAAAATCAGATATCGTCTTTTCTGGTCTGGGATGGATTCGTGTTGCGAAACCAGCGATTATTGCTGTTTGGGTACCTGAGGGTGTTGATGTCGTCGTTAGAAAAAGTTTAATCTAAAAAGCGCTATTTTGATTAAACCTCATATTCAGATAGATTGAAACCATCATCATTTTATGATATGATGGTTTTTTAATAAGATTAAAAGAGAATATTGAGGGAAAAAGATGAATACAATGAGCTTGTTATTTCAAGAAAATCCAATGGCGTATATTGGTCTAGGCGTTGCAGCAGTTGCCATAGTCGTCATGCTTGTTTTTTTGATTCAGTTGATTGCGGGTAAAAATAAGAAACGTGAGTTGCTGAAATTTCTGCTTGCGCTACTTGTTGTGGTTGCAAGTCTCGGTACTTTCATGTATGCGGCACTGACGGTAGAGATGCCCAAGTCAGATACGATAGTAGCAGTCATGGATAAAATTAATGACAATGATGATTACCAAAAATACGGGATTGAAGCCAATCAACTGACGACCTCAATGATCAATGAATGGGGCGCTTCCGGTGATATCTCTCCTGAAAAAGGACAAGAAATCATCAATAACAATCAAGTCAAAATTAATGCTCTGATTGCCAATGGTAAAGGCTATCTAAAAGCGATTGATCAGGCTGCACCAAAAGAGAAATTAGACGATTTACCCAAAGAGTATGGTGACTATGTTGCAGCAATAAAAGAAAATATCAAGATTAGTTTGAATATGTTAACTGACCTGCAGGCTATCCAACTTAATCAGAACGAAACAGTAGATAAGGTCAACAAAGAATACAATCAAGCCTTGATGACAGCACAAAAGACCATTAGTTCAGCAGCTATAGCTTTAAATAAGGTACGTGGCACTGAAAAACAAACAGATAGGTAAAAATCAGCTAGGAAATCTAGATAGGATGTCGGACTAAAAAGCTGTCAACCATGATAAATAGTAGGAAGGTGTGATTCCTTCCTTTTTGTTTCTTCTAAATTATGGTAAAATTAAATTTAGAGATTTAAAAATTGAATCGACAGCACACAAGCGGTTATACGCTAAATAAAGAAAGAACACTATGGAATTAACAGGAAAACAAAAACGCTATCTCCGCGCTGAAGCGCACCACTTGACACCGATTGTTCAAATCGGAAAAGGTGGTTTAACAAATGAAATCAAAACCAGTATTCGTAAAGCACTAGATGCCCGTGAGTTGATCAAAGTGGCGATTCTCCAAAACTCTGATGCTGATATCAATGATGTCGCAGAAGAAATCGAAGAAATGTCATTTGATGTCGTTCAAAAAATTGGCCGCATTTTAGTCGTCTTCAAAGTAGCTGAAAAACGCGAAAATCGCAAACTTTCCCTTAAAGTCAAAGACTTATAAGCCTGTTCTTTAAGGCGAGCCGCAAGGGCTCAGCACCTCAGCACCAATTCTCACGCATGTTTTACCGTCAAAGGAGTTATTGATGGGTATTGAACTTCTCACACCCTATACGAAAGTTGAACTTGAACCTCAAAAAACTGGTGAGCGCCGTCAGATCGGTCTTTTTGTCGGGAAATTTGCCCCGATTCATCTGGCCCATCTGGTCATAGCAGATCAAGTGTGGCGCGAGCTCAACCTCGAGCGTATTTTGTTTATGCCTGAGTATGATGATGAAAATGGGACAATTATCAGCCTCTTAGTGCGTGCTTTGCAAGGGCATCCGGGCTTTGGTATTGATATGGCGCGACTCAACCGTGCGAGACAGCCCCTCATCGACACGTTGAAAACCTTGATTGCTAATAATCCGGAGACAGACTTTTATTTGATTGCTGGAAGTGATGAAATTGGTAGGTTGTCTCAGCTTGAAAATGCGTCAGAATTGGCGCAACTGGTGCAACTTGTGGGGGTGCAGCGACCAAAATTTAGGACCGGGACGTCCTTACCGATTTTGTGGGTTGATGTGCCACAGATGGATATCTCGTCCAAAAATCTGCGGGATATGATGCGGCATGGGATTGAACCTAAATTTTTGATACCAGATGCGGTGCTTGACGTAATTAAGGAGAGGGGATTGTATGGCCTTTGATTTTTATCCAGAAGTTGGTCTGACACGGGCTGAACTGCTGGACAAACTTTCAGCAAATATGTCTGGGAAACGTTTTCAGCATGTGCAAAATGTTGCACAAGCCGCACTTAGGTTAGCAGAGCGTTGGGACTATCCTGACCTTAGAAAAGCAGAATTAGCGGGGCTCCTGCATGATTATGCTAAGGAAGAGACCGACGACACTTTTATCCATCTAATCCAAAAATATCAATTAGACCCAGACCTCCTCAACTGGAATAATAATGTCTGGCACGGTCTGGTTGGGATTTATAAAATTCAGGAAGATTTAGGGTTGACGGATTCAGAGATTCTTCGAGCGATTGAGATTCATACGGTCGGGAGCGCGGACATGACCTTGCTAGATAAGATTTTGTATGTGGCAGATTATGTCGAAGCTGGGCGGACTTTTGAGGGTGTTGAGGCTGCACGTCTCCTAGCTTATGAGCAGGATTTAAATGCTGCTGTCGCTTATGAAACGGTGCACACGGTCGCATTTCTAACTAGCAAACATGTCAGGATCTACCCACAAACGATTTTAACCTATAATGCCTATGTTGACCAACTCAAATAGGACCAAGAAACGTTTATTCCTAGGTTTTGCCGCTGGTTTTCTGGCGATTAATGGTGCTCAACGTATCTATCAGGCTTTACTGAGGAATAGACGTAAGCGACAATTTTTAGCTTATTTAAAGAATGATCCAACGGTTACCTTTGGCAACTTTCATCGGGCCTCGGTTTATGGTTACAAACATATTAGGAGTTCTCAAAACGTCTATTTTGCGGTAAGACAACTCTCTGATACGCGATATATTGTTCGTCGCCATGCCCCGATTTGGGCTATGCCAGAAAGCTATGCTATCACCGATTTTGACTATAATTTTCTCAGTGATTTTGCTTATTATGTTGATGATCAGATGGCCCTGCAAGATCATTTTGAACCGATTTGTACAGGGGATTGTTTAGATGATCGATTTCAGGTCATTCAAACAATTGATGATGATCTGACAGGTATGCAAGCCATGGCTGTGCAAGTCAGTCGAACTCAGCTCATTATATGCTGGAACTAATCCACTGGATGCCAGGGATTTGAAGATGGATATGACGACAATTGTCTCTAAACAAAATCTGCCTAGTTCAGAAAATAGTCAGCAGCATCAAAAAGCTGAAAAATTTTATCAGGCCCTTCAAGCGGATTATCCTAACATGACAATCACGCTGACCGGTCATTCACTGGGCGGCTTTCTAGCTTTATACGTCGCTTGTCGACAAAGGCTTGAAGCCACGGTTTATAATGCGCCAGACCCATGTCAACTTTTAGACGACATGCCTCAAAACCAACAACTTAAACTTAAAAATTACCGCCATGCTTATGATGCCATGGGCAATTTTGCGGGCAACGGGACAGGTGCTGAAATATTCAGTAATCGGCGCTTTGTCCTCGCACGCACGCCCTTTGTCTATCACGGCATCGCTTCATGGCGATTTGATCCGAATGGAAAAATAGAAAGATAAAACAAGATGACAACTCAAAATGTACTACAAATCGCAGTGAAAGCTGCAGATGATAAAAAAGCTCTTAATATTGTTGCCCTAGATATGCGTGAAGTGAGCGGTGTCATGGACACGCTTGTCGTGATGGAAGCTATGAATGCGCGTCAAATCGACGCCATCGTGGACAATATTACAGAAGCAATCAAAAAAGATGGCGGCGAAATCCACGGCGTTGAAGGCGTTGGTGCAGATGGTTGGGTCCTAATTGACTTGATTGACGTGGTTATCAATGTCATGACTCATGATTCACGCCTGACCTACAGCCTTGAAAAACTTTGGCATGATGCGCCAGATATCGACGTTGACAAGTGGTTGACAGTATAATGATACTGAAAGCGGTGCGACTTCAAGCGCATCTAACTAAGTGAGAAAATATGGATAATTATCAAGAATTTGCACGCGTTTATGATACGATTATGGATGACACGCTCTATGAAGCTTGGCATGACTTTTCGCGCCGTCATCTACCGTCAGAAACCAAGGAAATATTAGAGCTTGCCTGTGGTACGGGCAAGCTTTCTGTGCAGTTTGCGCGAGATGGCTACGCCGTAACAGGCCTCGACCTGTCAGAAGAAATGCTGACCATCGCTTATAACCGAGCGCTTGATGAACTGGATGACTCCGTCGGTATCGGCTTCATCGAAGGTGACATGCGTGATTTGAGCGACGTCGGCACCTATGACGCTGTGACCTGCTATAGCGACAGCATCTGTTACATGCCTGACCGTGAGGCCGTACAAGAAGTTTTTGACGGCGTCTTCAACGCCTTAAATGCAGGAGGCACCTTTATCTTCGATGTGCACTCCGTGCATCAGATCGATAATGTCTTTCCAGGCTATACCTACCACGAAAACGAAGAAGACTTTGCCTTTATATGGGATTCATTTCCAGGCGAAAAAGCCCACAGTATCACCCATGAATTGACCTTCTTTGTCAAAGACAGTGACGGCAAATTCGAACGCCGTGATGAAGTTCATGACGAACGGACTTACACGATTGACAACTACTTGACCATGTTAGACAATGCCGGTTTTGTCTCAGTCCAAGTTTTTGCCGACTTTGAAGATGTTGCACCAAGTGATCAAGATGACGACAGCGCCCGTTGGTTCTTTGTTGCCAGAAAAGATTAAACATGGACATGACACCGACAGACTTCTATATCATGAAGCACTATGCAGAAAAGAGAGAGCAGTGGTGGTGGCAATCAACGAGGTGGCTGCCTAGGCTGTCTACTTAACATATTCGGCGTTCTGTTAACTATCGTCTTTATGATAGTCTTGATCAGGTTAGTAGCTGGTACACTTTTTTAAATGAAAGGAAAATACTATGTTCTATTTAGGTATCATCGTGGTCGTTGGCTTAATTGCCTACTTGACACAAAATAAACGGGAGAGAAAATTTCCGACTTGGTTAAAAGTACTTTTAGTCATCGTAGGTTTAGTCGTTCTAGCCGACATCTCGGAAGAATTAATGGGGATTGTTTTTCTAGCCCTCATCGTTTGGTGGCTTGTTAGACGACCAAGTCGTCAAAAAAGAAAAGAGGCTAAGGCTGCAGTGCAAGTTGAAGCCATGCGCGCACAAGCCAAATCTACGCAACCGATTGACCCTATCAAACGCTATGTCTCAACACCTAAGCGTCAGGAAGCTTTGGCCGAATTAAATAGCACACCAAAAGACTTGGCAGCCTACATTCATCAGGAAATCGATACCTTCTTTATGAATGAATGGACTAAAATGTCTGTCATCTATATGGATCAGTCGGACCAGTTTGATGATGACGTTCAAGAAAATGCTGGCCGTCAGATGCGGGAAATTTTGGATGCCATTTTTGCTAAATTTGCGAAGAAAAGACGTGCTGAAATGGTGGAGCAGCAGTCGATTAATGAAGAACTGAAAGCCCAACATAAACAAGAAATTGACATAGCCATGCAAGTTTATGACAAATGGCAGGATAAGGCATGACCTCATCCAAAGTTTCTAGCGAAGATTCTGCCAAGATTTCAGGGATCATCGCAGAATTTAATCCCTTCCATCATGGGCATCAGTATTTGCTGTCACAAGCACAAGGTTTGAAAATCGTCATCATGAGTGGCAATTGGATGCAGCGAGGAGAGCCTGCGATCGTGGACAAGTGGACACGTGCCCAAATGGCCTTAAAAAATGGTGCGGACATCATCGTCGAGCTACCATTTTTTGCTAGTGTTCAGGGGGCTGACTATTTCGCCCAATATGCGGTGCAGATGCTTGCTGATTTAGGCATTGATCAGTTAGTTTTTGGAACGGATTCCGATGCCATCGACTATGATAGGCTACGTCAAGTTTACCGTGAAAACGAGGCAGAGATTCAGGCCTTTCTAGAGACTTTACCTGACAATTTGTCCTATCCGCAAAAGATGCAGCAGATGTGGCAGACCTTTGCTGGGATTCGGTTTGACGGTAACACACCCAATCACATCTTAGGACTGGCGTATACAAAAGCAGTCGCAACTGTTGCGCCTGATATTCAGTTACAACCAGTCAAGCGGCTTGGGGCAGGTTTTCACGATGAAACCCTATCACACTTTGCATCAGCAACGGCACTTCGTGAGCACGCTGATGACGACCTCTCGAACTTTATGCCAGAGTTTACTAGTTTTCATCTCGCGCCAAAAGTCCAGTGGTCGGATTATTTTCCCTTGCTTAAATACCAGCTACTAGCTACCCGACTCACCGACATTTTCCAGGTTAATGATGAGCTGGCTGTTAGACTGAAAAGTGCCATTAAAACAGCGACAGATTTTGAAGCCTTAGTGGATGCGGTTGTGACGAAGCGCTATACCAAGGCGCGAGTCAGACGTTTGTTGACTTATATTTTGATCAATGTGCCCAAAACGCAAGGTTTTGAACAACCTAAGCCACATGTGCTAGGCTTTTCAGCAGCAGGTCAGCGTTATCTAAAAAAATTTGATGTCGTGACTAAGGTCGGTAAAACCTATCAAGATGCACTCACGCTTCAAGCAGACGCCATCTATCGTCTAGGCAATCAAGCCATCCCTGAGCAAAATTATGGCCGACCACCGCTTAGGCAGACGCATGGCGCAGCCCAAGTAGAAAAGTAAGTTAATACGCTAAAAAGTATCAAAAATGATACGCAGAGCTGACAAATGTCGAAATTATGATAAAATAGTATATACTCAGTTAAGTAAATAAAGTAAACATTTTGGACTATTTTCCGTCACTTCTTTGTTGACACGTCTTGACGTACACATGTACGCCTGCGTCTTGTCGCCTTGAATTGACAAAAAATATCTCAAAAATGTTGTTTACTTTCTTTACTTAACCGAGTATAGCAGAATACAAAAGGATACGAAAGAAGGACTATTAATGGGACGCAAATGGGCGAATATCGTTGCAAAGAAAACAGCTAAAGATGGCGCAAACTCAAAGGTTTACGCAAAATTTGGTGTGGAAATCTACGCTGCAGCGAAACAAGGAGATCCAGATCCTGAGTCAAACTCAAAACTGAAATTTACGATTGAACGTGCGAAACAAGCGCAAGTGCCACGTCATATTATCGACAAAGCCATTGATAAAGCCAAAGGTAGCAATGATGAAACCTTTACAGAAGGTCGTTACGAAGGCTTCGGTCCTAACGGGTCTATGGTCATCGTTGACACGTTGACAACTAATGTTAACCGGACTGCTGCTAATGTTCGTGCTGCCTATAATAAAAACGGTGGTAACTTCGGTGCCTCTGGTTCAGTATCTTACTTGTTTGATAATACAGGTGTCATTGGGTTTGTTGGAGATAATGCAGACGAGATTTTCGAGTATCTTTTAGAAAAAGAAATCGATGTTCGTGACGTTGAGCAACAAGATGATCAAGTCATCGTTTATACAGAACCAGAAGCCTTGCACAAAGCCTTAGAAGCACTTCGTGAGAATGGTGTTGCTGAATTCACCGTGTCAGAACTTGAATTGATTCCGCAAAGCGAAGTTGAACTATCAGGTGATGACCTAGAAACATTTGAAAAACTTATTGACGCACTTGAAGATGACGAAGACGTGCAAAAAGTTTATCACAATGTAGCGGATTTCTAATTAACAATAAAAAAGGCGATGATAATCACCGCTTTTTTTGTTGCTAATTTTGGAGTTTGGTTGATTTGTCGGTTGTTTTAAAATCAGCTTTTTCTTGAATCCATTGGGTAATGTTGGTTAACTCTGACAGGCTATCTTGTTCACGGGTGATCAGATAGAACTGTCTGCTATATTTTTCAGATAGCTTTTGATAGGGAATGTCTTGCGCTGCACGCTGAGAGATGATGGCACAGCCGAACCCTTTTTTGAGTAGAGCGACGATCATTTCGTTATTTTGAATGGTATGTGTTTCTGTTTGGATATCGTGTTCTTCTAGATAGCGTTGCGTATAGTAGTAGACGCCAGATGTCTTTTCTCGAACAAGCCAAGGACCCGCTTCTGGATTGCCAGCTAGGACGAGCTGATCATCAGCTAAGGGAAATCGGTGGATCTGTTTAGCTGATAGGGGTTTTTCAATAAAGCCAAAGTCGATTTCGTGGTGTTCTAAGGCCTCTAGAACTTCAAGTGAGTTCATCATTTTAATGTCGAAAGTAATGTTAGGGAAATGCTGCCTTAAGCTGATGATTAAATCTGGTAACAAATAGATGGAAAAAGTATGGGAAGCAGCGATAACGCAGTGAGTGATGTTATCCTTTTGTTGCTGTATCGAGAGTTTAAGTGCTTCCCAGTCATCCAAAAGATGTCCTGTTTTTTGATAGAGTAAATCAGCCTGTGGCGTTGTCAAAATTTCCTTTCGGCCATTGCGAATGAAAAGTGTGGTATCTAATTCATTTTCTAATTGCTTAATTTGTGCAGAAACTGTGGGTTGGACGACAAACAATAATTCCGCTGCCTTAGAGAAATTTTTAGTTTCGTAGACGGCCTTAAAGGTGGTTAATTTTTTGAACATCTATATTCTCTCCTATCATTTTTTTTGATTAAAGCTATTATATCAATTAATGAAAGTAATGGAAATTTTGAACTATAATAAGATGTAGAAGCAATAACTAGCCATGAAAGAAAGAGAGTCAATCATATGGAAAATGCCTTACTAAAAAAATACACCCCACTTCTACCGGGCTTGGGACTGTCTGTTTCAGTTGCCGTCCTTGCCAAAATAGTCGCCATCTTTTTACCAGATCTAGGTGGGGCAACACTTGCGATTCTTTTCGGGATTGTTTTAGGCAATACCTTTTTTAAGCAGGAAGTTCTGGCGGTCGGGACAAAATTCTCTGAGAGTGTTTTATTAGAGTATTCCGTCGTTCTACTCGGCTTTACGGTGACCTTTCAGACAATCAGTCATCTAGGGTTCAATGGTCTAGGCTATATTATAGCGATGATGGCGACTGTGATTTCTGCCACCATTTTAATTGGTAAAAGGCTAGGATTTTCTGACAATATGTCAACGATGATGGCGGGTGGCAATGCTGTCTGCGGTTCTTCAGCGATTGGTGCCATCGCCCCAAGTATCGGAGCTAAAGATGATGAAAAAGGACAAGTGATTACGCTCGTTAATCTGTTGGGAACTGTTATGATGTTGACATTACCTTTTTTAGGCACGATGCTTTACGGTAAAGATCTATTAGCCAATAGTGCCTTACTAGGCGGGACTTTACAATCAGTCGGTCAAGTTGTCGCAGGTGCTAGTTTGATCAATCCAGAAACAGTCAGCTATGCCATGCTATTTAAAATCACGCGAATTATCTTTTTAGTCGTCGTCGTTTTCGTTTTTCAACAGCGGGCCCAAAAGCAAGGGACAGCGCAAGTGCAACACCTTAAAAAAGTCAGTGTTCCGTGGTATGTCATCGCCTTTTTAAGCGTCTGTATCTTAAATAGTTGTGTTAAACTCCCCCAGTTTTTCAATGATGGGGCGCATCAAATTGGTACCTGGTTTGAAACGATTGCTTTGGCAGCGATTGGCCTGCGACTAGATTTTAAAAAGTTCATGAAAGAAGGACTCAGCTTTTTAACTTACGGTTTACTCGTCGGTATCGTTCAGACGCTTGCAGCACTCGTTTTGATACACTTGTTTAGGATTGGTTGATTAAGAAGTTAGTTGTCATTTTAAGAAGTTATAAAGCACTTGGTTGACCAATGGATTATGCTGGTGTAACTTGCTATGCTGTGATTTACTATTTTTAACTTCTTGTTCGGTGTAACTTTTAGCGTTTTGCTCAACGATATATCTTAAAGATCGGACAGAGTTGACAGGTACAACGCAGTCACTTCCTTTTCCAGTATCACCAAAAATATTTAGAACATCTATGTTTTTGGGAAAATTATCTTTATTATCGTTTAGATGTTTATAGGCGCCAATCATGGTATCCGGCTTGCCGTCAGAATCAAGTTTGATGGTTGCCACATCTGTTTTTTCAGACATACCCATAAACCCATTAAATGGCCCAGCAATCGTGACAAGACGTTGTAATTCAGGCATTTCTTCTTTGTCAGCAGTCACTGCCCAATTAACCCAAGCGGTTGCGCCACCTGAATGTCCTACGGCATTAAATGCCTTAATCTTGTAATCTTTTTTGATTCGACTAAGAATAGGACTTAAATACTTGTCGTTGGGTCTGCCATCATTGAAGACCATGGCGATTAAAGGGTGCTTGACATCGGCTTGCCAATGGCCAGAGCTAGATATGTTGCCATTGCGGTCAATATTATATCTGAGCACTTGACGAAATCCTGCATGCTGACTCAAATCCGAAATCATATTTTTTTCAGAGCCATAGCCACCACCATAACCATGGACAAACAAGGTAGGTGTTTGGTAATTGCCCGTTGATTTTTTATCTAAGACCCTTGGTTTTGTAGCTATTAATAACATGCCTAAGGCGATTGCTATCAGTGATAGTACTGCTATTATTTTCTTCATAGTATGTGGTCAATTCTAACCCAATTAAGGTAGCTTATTTGCGTCTGTCATATAGGTTTATTATACTGAACTTTGTAGCAATATGCTATTACAGTGATTGATCGGGTAAACAAACGATATTTGGGACATTTTGTATGTCAGCCTACTTAAGATATTATCATTTTTGAA
>NZ_BCVN01000016.1 GCF_001591765.1 Pseudolactococcus raffinolactis NBRC 100932
TTATACTATTTAATTTTTGAGAAATTTTCATGAAACGGAATCAGTGGGAACGATGATGACACAAAAAATAATGACAATATTTGGGACACGACCGGAGGCAATCAAAATGGCCCCTATTATCAAAGCGCTTGAGAAAGACACAAGATTTGAGTCTTGTGTGGTTGTCACAGCGCAACATCGAGAAATGCTTGATCAAGTGTTAGAAACATTTGCCATTAAACCAGATTTTGATCTCAATATCATGACACCCAATCAAACGCTAGCTACTATTACCAGTCGCTCGATCGCTTTGTTAGATGAGGTGTTTGACCAGGTAAACCCAGATATGGTGCTAGTTCACGGGGATACAACGACAACTTTCGCTGCCGCACTAACTGCTTTTTATCATCAAGTGCCTGTAGGGCATGTCGAAGCAGGGTTAAGGACGTATGATAAATATTCACCGTTTCCGGAAGAAATGAATCGTCAGATGACGGATGCTCTGGCAGATCTATATTTTGCACCAACGGTCCTAAGTCGAGATAATTTATTGAAGGCTCACCATGACCCATCACAGATTTATGTAACGGGTAATTCTGCGATTGATGCCTTGGCTTACACGATAGCACCAGATTTTGTCATGTGGCGCTAAAAAATCCAGAAACGAAAAAAATTCTGATTACCATGCATCGGCGAGAAAATTTAGGACAAAACATGATACAAGTTTTTCAAGCGATGAATCATATTTTGGATAAGCATGCAGACATTGAACTTATTTTTCCTATGCATAAAAATCCAAAAATTCGTGCGCTAATCCACACAAATCTGAAACCCTCCCATCGTCTTCATTTAATCGAGCCCTTGGATGTTTTTGAGTTTCATAATCTTGCTAAAAGATCTGACCTCATTTTGACGGATTCTGGTGGGATTCAGGAAGAAGCACCGGCCCTAGGTGTCCCTGTTTTAGTTTTGAGAGCGTCAACGGAGCGTCCGGAAGGGGTTGCGGCAGGGACTTTGAAGCTCGTAGGGACGGCTGAAGTTGATGTTGTTCGTGCAGTTGATGAGCTGCTGACGGATTCAGTTGCTTACGAGAAGATGGCGACAGCGCGTAATCCTTATGGTGATGGGAAAACGAGTAATCGTATCGTCTCAATTATCGCCCGGTATTTTGGACTGACAACGGATATTTTACCAGAGTTTCGTGACAAGTCTGATGATAAAGAAAGGGAACTTGAATGAAAAAGAATTGGTTGACTAAACTAGATTATCGCATTCCGTTAGAGGTTATGGTTGGCGCAACGCTAGCCCTTTATTTGATACAACAAATTGGGTTTTATGAATTGTTAAGTGAGAAAGTGTTTATTGTTTCAACTTTATTGACTTTCTTAGGCTTAATTTTGGGACTTCTAAGTACGTCTTTAATGCTTCTGGTAATGAATTTAATCCTTATTTCTACGGGTGCCTTCTTACTTTACTTTGACCCTGTTATCATGATCACGAAGATCAAACTTTTACTGATTTTCGTTATTCCTATGTATAGTGTAATCGCTTTTTTTATCAAAAGAACGCTATATGTAAGAAAGCTGATTTCATTTAGAGAAGAAGATATCCATAGTTACTTGAAATTTAGAGACCCTTTAACAGGATATCGGACAATTGATTCATTTTTCAGCAAGTATCCGGAATTTATAGAGACCCTATCTAATACGAATCAAGAGAGTTCGAGACTTGTTGTCGTTAGTCTATTTTATGTTGATTTTTATATTCAGTATTTTGACCGAAATCAGAAAGCAGCTGATCAGATGGTTCGAGAAATGGCTGAAAGACTCTTACAGACTAGAAATCCGGAAGAATTATTTTTCTATCTCAAAAATGGTGCCTTCATTGTGCTATCAACAATTTATGATAATGAAATAGAGCGAATTAAGTTCGAAAAAAGAAATGAGTTAACGAAATCTAGTTTGAGTGAAATTGTTTTTACAACGGAACAAGTCCAGAATATTACCATTCGTAAAAGTGACTGCTATATTAGTAGAAAAACGACTTATACAGCGGATCAAGTATTAGACTATTTATACCGTCGTTCTGAAACAGACTTAGCGATTGAGTATATTTAAAGTGGAGGGGATATGTCAGATACGTTAAAAATTTTCATTTTTTTGAGTCATATCATTACGATAGTTTTTGCAGTGGCAGTTTTAATATTGATGCTTTGTGCTCTATTGATTAAGTCACTCGTTTGGCATAACTATAAAAAGAGGTATGATCATGACCGAATTCTTTATGATTTTTGCATTGCTCTCTATTTGGTTTTCGATTATCATCACACTCGTGGTTCTCTTTGGTGCAGTTCATGCGATCATTCAACGTTTTCGAGTGGGTGGCGTCAATGCTATTAAACCCCTGCCCAAATATCCCAAGGTAACCATCATTGTGCCAGCCCATAATGAAGCAATTGTCATTCAGGATACCGTCTATGCCTTGCTTCATCTGGATTATCCCAAGGAATCCATGGAAATTCGTGTCGTTGCCGATAATTGTAGTGATGAGACATTCAAACTCGCTAAGGCCATGAGTGATCGACCAGAATACAAAGATTTTGATATTCAAATTATTAAACGGACAGGTACTGGTGGGAAAGCTGGTGTCCTCAATGATGTCTTAGAAATAGCTACTGGTGACTGGATTTGTGTCTATGATGCAGATGCCATGCCTCAGGAAAATGCCCTTTATTTTTTGATTCAAAAAGCGCTTGAAGACGAAGAAAACTACGCGGCTGTTTTTGGCCGAAATAAGACGAGAAACTATCGTCAGAACTTTTTGACGCGTTGTATCAACTTAGAAATTATTACAACACAAAAGATCCACCATATTGGGCTCTGGCATTTGTTTAAGATTGGTCGGATACCCGGTACAAATTTTATTATCAAAACTGATTTTGTTCGATCAATTGGAGGCTGGGATAATGGTGCCTTGACAGAGGATACGGCCATTTCTTTTAAGATTATGCAACAAAATAAACTGATCGCACTGGCTCAAAATTCCGAAGCCTTTCAGCAAGAACCAGAAACACTGCAAGCCTATTATTATCAACGAAAACGATGGGCAAAGGGAAACTACGAGGTGATTTTGGATAATTTTCACCATATCTTTAAAAGAAAAAGCAACTGGCGCATTAAGTTGGAGATGTTATATTATACAGGGACTTTCTTTTGGTTCAATGTGGCTATTTTGATCTCGAATTTTTTGTTTATTGTCAATTTTGTTTCAATGGTGACGAAACTATTTTATCCTAGTTTTGTTATTCCATTTACTTTTGGTGCCTCTAATCGGCAACTTTCAATTATTTTATTAGTTAATTGGGTCTTGATGTTCTTTATTTATTTGCTTCAGATCAATATCGGCTTAGTCAGTCAATATGGACAATCAACGTCAAAAAATTTGCTATACTCGATTGCATCTTATTTTACTTATTCACAACTTTTTATTTTTGTCGCGACCAATGCTTTTTTCTCACTCATGTTTGATAAGCTACTCCATCGTGATGGGTCTAAATGGTATAAAACGCAACGATTTTAAAAACGGAAGAGGAGCTTAAATATGTCCATACATCGACTAGTGAAATACTTATTTACCGTGCTTATTTTAGTTTCTTATATTGGCCTAGTGCTTTTTAGTATTTCGTCAAATAAAGAAGCTTTGCAAAAAAATAGTTACTGGGATTGGTACCGCAATTACGTGAGCCAATCCAGCAAAGGGACTTTTGTCAATACAGGAACTCAAGAAGATCCAGTCGCACTTTCAGAGAGTCAAGGCTATGGGATGCTGATTACGCTATTAGCGGCCCAAAAAGGTTATACGAAAGAAGACCAGTTCATGCGTCTCTTTCATTATTATAAAGCCAATCGTATTAGTGAACAAAATACGCTGATGAAATGGCAACAAAAGAAGTCGCCTAATGGTTGGTCTTCTGTTGATCAAAATAATGCAACAGATGGTGATTTAGATATTGCCTATGCCTTGATTCAGGCAGATAAACTCTGGCCGGATTCTTTTGAACAGTATGGTCTTGCAGCACAGCAACTGTTAGCGTCGATTAAAGCCCATAATTATAGTGAGAAGACTGGTTTATTAACGGTTGGCAACTGGGCGACAGTTGATTCGAAAGCTGAAACGATGATTCGAACTTCTGATATGATACCGCACTATTTTGAAACATTTGCAGCCTATACAAAAGATCCATTTTGGACGAAATTGGAAGCTCATACGACCAAGGCCTTGACGCAAATGAGCCAACAGACCTCAACAGGTTTACTCCCAGATTTTGCCTGGGTGACTGCAAGCAGTATTACCCCACTTAAACCAAATGAAATTGCTGGAAAAAATGATGGTGACTATGCCTATAATGCTGCCAGAGTCCCTTTGCGATTGGCGGACTCTGATAAGCCTGAAGTGAAAAAAACATTGGATAAGATGTTGATGTTCTTCGAAAAACAACCCGTTATCTATGGGGGTTATACATTGAAAGGCAAACCATTGGTTAAAAATCAATCTAAAAGTTTTTCAGCGCCGATACTTTATGCAACAAAAGGGGACAAGAATTTTTCTAATTTATATGCGTCTCAAAGGTGGATCTTTAATTACGCCATCGTTGGTAAAGATTATTATGGTGATACTTTGAAAGTGCTTGTGTTATTGAAACTTTATTGATGTTATATCTTAGATACTAAACTGATCCTCAAGAATTTTAACCGTGTGACTGCTTGTTCAAACTCAAAAAAAATATGGTATGATAGAGCTATCATGACTGTAAGCACAAGGAAAGTCATCAATATGAAGATGGCTCAGCATAAAAATGAGGACCTAACATGACCTATTACGATCAACATTTGCATACTCACCATTCCTATGATTCACAAGCCGATTTTACAGACTATCTCGACAACTCGACTGGCTTTGTCGTGACGACAGAACATTTTGATGTCGCAAATCCGGTCACTGGTCAAACAGATGTCCCAGATTACTGGGCCTATTCAGCTGAAATCGAACAGTTGAACATCCAGTATGGTAATCGGATTTTAAAAGGTATTGAAATCGGCTATTATCAACCCAAAGAAGCAGAGATTTTAGCTTATTTAGCAGATAAAACCTATGATTTAAAGCTCCTGTCTGTCCATCATAATGGTGAATTTGATTACTTGGATGACTTTGTTGCTGATATGGATTTTGATACGACATTCAGTCGTTATTTGGATGAATTGAGTGTTGCCATTGATCAGAATGGCAAACTTCAAGCTCATGTTCTTGCACATTTTGACTACGGGATTCGCTTATTTGATGTCACTCCAGAAGCCCTTGACAAACATGAAAGTAAATTAATCGAAATATTTCAGAAAATGATTGCGGCAGACTTGGCTTTTGAAATTAATGCCAAGTCGACCCATCTATATCATCATTTACCCCTCTATACCTACGCCCTGAAAATGGTGCTAGAGCTTGGTGGGACCTTGTTTACATTAGGGTCAGATGGTCACAAACTTGAACACTATGAGTTGGCTTTCGATGAATTAAAGACTTGGCTTAAAGCACAGGGGGTTCATCAACTGGTCACTTTTCAGGGTGGCACCCGTCACTTTGTTACAATTTAGCAACATTTGACGCCAAAACGCAACGTTTGGGCGTCTTTTTTTGTGGTAAAATAACACAATATGAAAAAAAGATTATTTGGAATGGCTTTGTGTCTGATACTTTTAGCACCGTCTGTTGGGACGGTTTTTGCCGATGATTCAAAAACAGATTATGATGCTGAAATCAAGGCAGCTCAGAGCAAGGCTAGCGGGATACAAGCAGATTTAGAGGCGTCTCTGACGACGGTCAATCAGGTCTACCAAAAAGCCTATGCGAGTAAACAGGCAGTCGCCGATGGGGAAAGCAAAATTGCTGAGCTGACCAGTCAGATTGCCAAAACAGATGAAGAAATCAAAGCACGTGAAGTAGTTATGGCGGAGCAAATGCGTCAGGCGCAAACTGAAAATGTGGCGTCAAATTTCATCACAATGATCATGTCATCAGGTAATTTTTCAGATATGATTACACGAATGGTAAGCTTAACCACTTACCGTCAGATGCAGAATGAAAAAGTTGAGAAGTTAGACCAGCTGAAAACTGCGTCAACTAAAATGAAAGCTGACTTGGAAAGTCAACAGGCTCAACTTCAAGAAAACGCCAAAGTCTATGAGACTGAATACGCCCAATTAGAAACGAAATTGGCCAGTCTACGGGCACAAATGGTAGATAATCAAGCACAAATTACTGATTTATCAAGCTCAAAAGTGGCAGAAGAAAAACGACAAGCTGATGCAGCAGCACGAGAAAAAGCTAAGGCAACCGCTGAGCCTAAGCCTAGCCAACCTGCAAATGTAGGGCAAACAAGTTCTAACCCTGATACAAGTAACACCGGAGGTAGTAGTCCTACACTCATTACGCCGGACACACCATCGGGCAACAGCATGACGGTATCAACAACTGGTTATTCATCAGATGGTGCCGACGGCATGACACCAGGTCACATTACTGCAACTGGCATTGATCTCTGGGTTAACCCTATATGTGTGGCGGTCGATCCGAGTGTGATTCCTTTAGGGTCAATGGTGGAAGTACCAGGATATGGGATTGCAATCGCTGGCGATACTGGGGGTGCAATCAAAGGCTATAAGGTCGATTTGCACTTTAAAACGACCAAGGAAGCGATTAACTGGGGTCGACGTATGGTGACCATTAAAGTATTAAGCTAACCGCAAGCGAATTGCGGTTTTTTTGATGTCCTGAAAATGATCTAATTTATAGATTCTCAAAACGCTTTTTTATGCCAGATGATGATAGTTATGGCTACTGTCGTCCCAAGGAATATGCTATAATTGAAATATGATAAAATTTGGCAGAATATTAAAATCATTGAGTGGCTTTTATTATATTAAAGACGAGAGGGATGGTCTGGTCTATCAAACACGGGCTAGAGGGAATTTCCGTCAAAAAGGGACAAAACCAATTGTTGGTGACTTTGCAGAGTTTTCTGCTGAGGAAAATTCAGAAGGTTATGTATTAGCTCTAAAAGCGCGTGAAAATATGCTAGTAAGACCACCCATTGCAAATATTGATCAGGCGGTGGTCGTTATTTCTGCCATTGAACCTAATTTTTCCCTGAATTTATTGGATCGTTTTTTGGTTTTATTGACTAATAAAGGGATTGATCCCTTGATTTATTTGTCTAAACTTGATTTAGTACCTGATCTTGTAGTCTATGAAAAAACACGGGATGAATACGAAAAAATTGGCTATAAATTTTTCATGAATGATTGGCAAAAAATTCTACCGGAGTTTTCAAGCAAGGTTACGGTCTTCATGGGTCAAACGGGTGTTGGGAAATCAACCTTGCTTAATAAAATAGCGCCAGAAATGTTACTAGCAACCCAAGAAATTTCTGATAAACTGGGGCGTGGTCGACATACGACTCGTCATGTTGAATTGTTTGAAGTACACGATGGACTAATCGCAGATACGCCAGGCTTTTCATCCTTAGACTATGAGATCGATAATCAGCCTGATTTAAATGCTGCGTTTCCAGAGATTTTACGGGAATCCTTTGGTTGTAAATTCCGGGAGTGTACCCACACGCATGAACCTAAATGTCAGGTGAAACCTGCGGTTGAGTCTGGTGAAATTTTACAATCCAGATATGATAATTACTTATTATTCCTTGCGGAAATACAAGGCAAGCGAGAAACCTATAAGAAAGTGGTGAAAAAATGAAACTTGCACCTTCAATTTTAGCAGCAGACTTTGGTCATTTTGCGCGTGATGCCAAGCGTCTTGAGGTCGCTGGCGCTGATTATCTCCATATTGATATTATGGATGGTCATTTTGTAGAATCGATTACTTTTGGCGCGGACGTTGTTAAGGCCATTAGACCTGAGACCAAATGTCTTTTAGATTGCCACCTCATGGTTGAAAATCCAGAAAAATATGTGGACAGTTTTGCTCAAGCAGGCGCTGACAGTATGACCATCCATGTCGAAGCAACCCATCATAGTCATGGTGCCCTTCAGAAAATAAAGGCAGCTGGTATGCGCCCTGCTATTGCCATCAATCCTGGGACAGATATTTCAGCCATTAGACATGTGCTAAGTCTCGTTGACATGGTCCTAGTCATGACCGTCAATCCAGGATTTGGTGGTCAAAAATTTCTGCCAGAATGTCTTGAAAAAGTAAGAGAATTGGCAGAAATTCGGGAATTCCAAGGTTTAAATTTCGAAATCGAAGTTGACGGTGGTGTCGATGATCAAACGATTGTGGCCTGTCGTGAAGCAGGGGCAGATGTTTTTGTGGCCGGCTCTTTCGTTTTCAATGGCAATATTGAAGAAAATATCGAAAAATTGCGAGCAAAATTAGTTTAAAAGACTCATACTCATGCACGAATAAGTTAAAAGGGGTTACTAGCTTTTATCTAGGGATTAGAAAGTCAGTTATGAAATTTATACATACAGCAGATTTACACTTAGATCGGGAATTTGAGGGGTTAGTACAAGAAACGCCTTTTCAGCCTTATCGCATCTTAGAAAAGATTATTGATCTAGCCATTTCTGAAGCAGTAGAAGTGGTGCTTTTTGCCGGAGATAATTTCCATCAGTCACAGCCCAGTATCAAAATCCAGAACTATTTCATCGAGCAGTTGACACGTCTACAGGTCTATGATATTCAGGCTGTGATTATTTTTGGCAACCATGATTATTATAGAGAATCCGTCTATTGGATTGATTTTCCGGACAATGTGACTGTCTTTAAGTCTGAATCTGTATCGACACAAAAGTTGACCTTGAAAACAGGAGAAACACTTGCGGTATCAGGCTTTTCATATCAGCATCCACATCTATCTGTCAATAAAATTGTGGATTATCCAGAAAAAGATGTTACCTGTGATTATCACATTGGTCTCTTTCATGGTGAGTTTTCAGGTCAGTCCTTTGCACCAGCGAATTTGACGGATATGCTCGCTAAAGACTATAATTACTGGGCTTTAGGACATATTCATTTAGCAAATCAAGTGGCTGATACTGTCATCTATCCTGGTACGCCACAAGGTAGAAATAAAAAAGAAACGACTAATTTGGTCGTCTTAGGCGAAATGGCACCAACAGGTAATTTGATTTACTTCCGCGATCTGGCAGAGGTACATTTTGAAACGCTGACGATTGATTTATCAGACTGCCAGACCTTGGTTCAAGCCCTGACTTTTATCAAGTCAAACCTCATTGACATGACAACGTTTTATAGTTTAAATCTCGAAAATTATGAGGCTATTGCTGATAATTTGCAAGAGGCAGTTGGCAATGATGAATTGCTAGAAGAATTGCGTCAAAGTCATGTAATTGTCAAACTGAAATTAATTCCGTTATCATCAGAGACTGGGGAACTAACTAAAATTGTCGTACCTGATTTGACATTACCAGACATTGATTTGGAACAGGTCTACAGCCTCTTACCCCATAAACAAGAAATTCGAGCCGTATTTGAAAACGCTGATTTTCGGCAAGAGGTGCAAGAAAATTTGGCTTTATTTGCCAGTCAACACTTTGAGTTTGGAGGCACTTTAGATGAAAATTAAGCAACTCAGAATCGAAGGTTTCGGCAAACTTGTCAACCAGACCTATGATTTAGAAGATTTCACGACTTTTTTAGGTGAAAATGAAGCAGGTAAATCGACAATTCTAGCCTTTATTAAGTACATGTTATTTGGCTTTGAAAATGCTACTACTTCGAATCAAGAATTCAACCCTTTAAATTTTAAAACATATGGTGGGCAGATTTTTCTGACTCACAACAATAAATCAATCCGAATTGAACGTCTTAAAATTTTACGCAGTGGTAGACCAAGCTTTGTTTGCGAAATCAACGAGGGTAATCAAGTGACCATGCTTGATGAGTCGTCATGGCGTGACTTTATTAGACCGATTACGGCTAAGACCTTCTCTGAAATTTATTCCGTGACTCAAGAAAATCTTCAAATCTCTACGGTTAGGGATTATAATGCTGAACGGTTAGATGAGGAATGGCGGCTGTCTGCTACGACAGGTTCAGTGGCGCTATATGATCAGATTCAAATCCTATCTAAAGCAAGGGATGAGATTTTTACAACAACCCGGGCAGCTAAGAAACCGCTTAATCAGGTGCTATCTGACATCGCAGCAGTCCAAGTCGAGATTCAGGAAAAAACGACTGAAGAACAGGCTTTGTTACCTTTGATGACTGAAAATGATCGACTTCATGATGAGATAATTGCTCGACGTGAGGCTCAAGAAAACTTGGATGCTGAGATTAACCAAATCAGACATCGACTCAGCTTTTTAGCAGAATATCAAGAATATGCAGAGCTGGAAAAGCAAGATTTAACTAATATTTTATCGGCTGATGAGGCTGAAAATCTACGTCGTAAGCACGCGCTACATGAAAAATACACTCAGGAAATTAGTGTCTTAAGTCAAAAAATCGCTGAAAATGCCATCGCCTTGGAAAAATTAGCCACACCGAAAAATCAATTCTTACAAGCGCCTAAAACAATTGATTTATTGAAGCGGTTAAAAGCAGACTATCCACAAGCAATTGCTGCCGAACAGCGCATTGATGAGCTTAAATTTACAAAAAATTATCTCATTTTAGCCGTCATCAGTCTTATTTTTATGAGTATCAGCTTCACTTTCAGTCCTATTCTCGCAATCGTCTTTTTGGTGATTAGTGCTGGTCTAGGTTTATGGCAAGTTAAAACCAGTCGTCAGGATCGGGAAAAATTAGATGAGAATCAAGTTGTGCTATCACATTTTGATGATAAGCTGGCTTATTTTAAAGATTGGCTTCCTTCTGAAAGTCAAGATGTTGTTGGAAAAGTTGCTGATCTGACCCAACTTGACGAAGAAGCTCAAGCCTTACATTTGATACTGAGTCGTTACGATCAGGTGGCAGATACTGCGAAATTAAGTGGCCTACAAGCATTGGATGAGGCAATTTTTGCTGATCTTCCAGATATTGATACAGCACCGAAATTGTTAGAACAATGGGAACAGCAATCACGTGATTTAGTGCGCTTAACGCGTTTGAAAGAACAGTTATCGGGCATTATTGATCTGACCAAACCTTTTAATGGAAATGTAGAGCAACAGATGTTAAATCAAAAAACGTCTGAAAAGATTCAAAAGTCAGATGAATTGAATCGTTTAATTGATAGACATTCTAAAAACACAGCTATCATTAACCAACAAAAAACAGATACGACACTTGCAACGTTAGCTGCTAAATTAGCTCGGAAAAAAGAAGTGCTTCGTGATTATCTGATAGACTTTGCAACAAAAACAACTGAAATTGCTTTGACTGAGCAAGTTATGGCAGACTTATCATCTGAAACTCTCCCTGATATTTTAAACCGTGCAAGTGGGATGTTAGCCATCTTGACTGATAAGGCTTGGCAAGAAATTTATCTGGATAAAGAGATTTTATGGGTCAAAAATGCACAAGGTCAAAGTTTAAGACTGATTGATTTATCAACTGGTACACGAGACCAGCTTCAGTTGGCACTAAGATTAGCCTTTATTCAGTCTAAAAATTTAGATTTCCCAATTTTCTTAGATGATAACTTCTTAAGGTTTGATCAAAAACGTAGACTTAATTTTTCAAATATGCTAGCTGAGATTGCTAAGGAACGACAAGTAATTTTGTTAACGAGTGATCAAAATTTGGTACCTGAAACGAAAGGAACGATTAAACTATGACACAGCTCAAAGATTTACAGGTTGGTGATGCTTTTGAAGGCTTGTATTTGATTAAACAAGCTGATTTGCGTCAAACACGGGCGGGAAAGCCATTTTTGGCCATGATTTTCCAAGATAGAACGGGTCAGATTGGTGGTAATCTATGGGATGCTGATGATCACATGGTTGAAACCTTTACTAAAGGGAAAGTCGTCTATATGCGTGCGGTGAAAGAACTTTATCAAGGATCACCACAAGTCAACAAAATCTTTTTACGTTTGCCTGAAAATACTGAACCCAATAACCCAAAAGATTTTAAGCCAAAATCACCGGTTAATGAACAGGAATTACGGGATTACATCTCCAAAACTATTTTTAAGATTGAGAATGCGACTTGGAATCGCATCGTTCGTCATATTTTCAAGAAATATGATAAAGAATTTTTCGAGTATCCAGCTGCTAAAACCAATCACCATGCATTTGAGGGAGGTTTGAGTTTTCATACGGCAACTATGGCGCAGCTTGCTGAAAAAATCTGTGAAGTTTATCCTGTTTTAAACGAAAGTTTGATGTTAGCTGGTATTCTATTGCACGATATGGCTAAAGTCATTGAGTTTTCAGGTGCTGAAAATACGACCTATACTTTAAAAGGAAATTTAATTGGGCATATTGTCTTAATCGATGAAGAGGTCTCAGAAGCAATACGCGAACTGGAAATTGATAACGATAAAGAAGACGTGACCATTTTGCGGCATGTGCTCTTAGCTCATCATGGCCTGCAAGAGTATGGAAGTCCAGTTAGACCGCAAATTATGGAAGCAGAAGTCATTCATCAAATCGATATGATGGATGCTAGCATTATGATGATGCAGACAGCGCTTAATCAGATTGTTCCAGGGGAGATGACACCACGTATTTTTCCATTGGATAATCGTAATTTCTATAAACCCGACTGGAAATCAAATTAATTATGACATTAAAAAAACCTTCAAATGTAAGATTTGAAGGTTTTTGATTGCTCTGAGTTTGCTTAAGATTTAGCAATTTCCATCTTAAGAACATCATTTATCGCATCCTTTAGGAAGGAAATGATTTCAAACTGGCTGGGATGAATTGTGTTACTTGCGATAAGATTAGCAAAACCAGTTGAGACAACCCATGTACCAGTCAAGAGAGAATTGATTTTTGTTTCTGGTAGTTTAGAATAGGTCGGATCATCTTTGATGAGTGTCCGGAAAATATTGTAAGAAAATTCATTGACGGAGTGATTATCTTCGCCGTGTTTTTCCAAATAAATGGTTCTAAATAGTTTTGGATTCTGACAAGCAAAGTTAATATAATTGAGACAGAGGTTAATAATTGGATCATCATGTGTTTTTTTATTAAAAACCTCGTTTTGGAGCTTATAGTAAATCTGAGAGAATAGCTCGCGTTTGAGCGCTGCCATATTTTCGAATTCAGCATAAAGTGGTTGAGTTGAGATGTTCATATATTTAGATAGCCCGCGAGCAGTCAGTTCGTTAGGGCTTTTCTCGATGATAAACTGCTCAGCTGCACGTAAAATGTCTTCTTTAAAGATAGTCTTATTTCTAGCCATGTAATTTCACCTTTCTTAGTTATTTATTATATAATATAAAAGCTCAATTTACAAGTTATATGATAATTATAATCATGGTATAATGGAAGAAGGCAAGTTTAATCGCTCAAAAGGCCATCCATTACTGAGGAAGTGAGCATCTTTAGAACGGTTGAAACGCGTCAACGAATCCCTAGGTTGATCCTAGAAAAGCGAAAAGGAGTCAAGATGACAACGACAAAACTTTCAAATGATGTATTAAGCATCGAAATTCAGGATTTTGGTGCCGAATTACACTCGATCAAAAAAGATGATGTGGAATACCTCTGGCAAGGCGACCCTGATTTTTGGGCACGTCAAGCCCCAGTACTGTTCCCGATTGTAGGTAAATTGAAAAATGGGAGCTACACCTATGATAACGAAACCTTTAAATTAGGTGGTCATGGTTTTGCCCGCGATCAAGTCTTTAAGTTACTTGAAAGCGAAGCAGATGAAGCTATATTCGAACTGAGAACCAGCAGAGAAACACGCGCTGTTTATCCTTTTGATTTTCGACTCCGAATCACCTACAAGTTAATCGGGAATCAGTTGACGGTGAAATGGGAAGTCAAAAATCTTGATGATCAGGAGATGTACTTTGGTATTGGCGCCCATCCCGCTTTTAATGTTCCGTTGGAAAATGGAACATTTGAAGATTATCGTTTAACCATCAGTCCAGCAAAGTCTCGACAATATATTCCGCTCAATCCAGCAACTGGTGTTCTAGATTTATCTCAAAAACATGCTCTGGATCAAAATGACTTTACTTTGACACGGGAACTCTTCAAGGATGATGCCCTAGTTTTTGAAACACCTGAAGCAACGGAAGTTTGCTTATCTAGTACAGTCAATGACCGCTCAGTCAAAATTTCATGGGAAGATATGCCTTTTGTCGGTTTATGGAGTCCATACCCTGCTGAAGCACCCTTTGTTTGTATCGAGCCATGGTGTGGTATCGCAGATGACCAAAATACAGATGGTGATTTAACAACCAAGTTTGGTATCAACACCCTCGCCCACGGTAAAAAATTCAAAGCAAGCTACACCATTACAATCAAATAGCTTAACGTTTAGTGACGTTTAAATAAGGGAGTAAATATGCGGATTACAGACTTACAAAATGGTTCAGACATTCGAGGTATTGCGATTGCGACGCCGGAAGATACCATCACCTTAACACCAGAAGTTGCTCAAGCAGTTGGCCGTGGTCTAGTGAATTGGCTTGTTGCTGAAAAGCAGTTGGGGCCCCAACTTGAACAAGAAAAACTGACCGTTGCCGTAGGCCAAGACAGCCGCTTATCCGGAGACGCCCTCAAAGCAGCCTTGATAGCAGGTATCACATCACAAGGAGCACATGTCATTGATACAGCCCTATCAACGACACCTGCCATGTTCAAGGCAACCCAGTTTCCTGATTTTGATTGTGATGCAGCGGTCATGCTCACAGCCAGTCACCTACCTTACTATTTTAATGGCATTAAAATTTTCAGCCGTGATGGCGGTGCGGAACATGAAGACATTCACTATGTCTTGACGCATACGGACAATAACGCACAGACAAATTCAGGCCACGTGTCCCAAAAAGACTTACTCACACCTTATGCGCAAGATCTGGTCAATCAGATTATCAAAGGAACAGGTCTCGCAGATCCACAACCTCTCACAGGCTATCACATCATTGTTGATGCAGGCAATGGTGCAGGAGGCTATTTTGCTGAGAAAGTTTTGGCAGTCTTAGGCGCTGATACAAGCGGCAGTCAATTCTTGGAGCCTGATGGTCATTTTCCAAATCATATCCCGAATCCTGACAATCCAGAAGCCATGGCAAGTATCCGTCAAGCTGTTTTGGCACATCAGGCGGATCTTGGTGTTATTTTTGATACAGACGTTGACCGTAGTGCAGTCGTCGATCAATTTGGCAATACCTTGAATCGTAATAACTTGATTGCTGTACTGTCAAAAATTGTTTTGGACAAAACACCAAAAGCGACCATTGTAACCAATTCGCCGACGTCAACGCATCTGAAAAAGTTCATTACGCAACTTGGTGGTAAGCAAGTCCGCTATTTATGTGGCTACCGCAATGTCATCAATAAAGCCATCCAGCTCAACCAAGCAGGCATCGATACGCCACTCGCCATCGAAACAAGTGGACACGCTGCTTTCAGGGAAAATGACTTTCTAGACGATGGTGCTTATGTCATTGCCAAGATTTTGATGCTCTTACCGCAACTAAAAGCAGACAACCGGCAACTGAGCAACCTGATTGCAGACTTGCAACAGCCTGTCGAAACGCAAGAAATTCGCTTTAAAATCAACCTGGCCGATTATCGGCCTTATGGCGAACAGGTGATTCAGGATCTCGAAGCATTTGTCACAGCAACAGCAGACTTTGACACCGACACGGATAATGAAGAGGGGATTCGGGTTAATCTGACAGGTGACTATGGTCAGGGGTGGTTCTTGCTTCGCATGAGCCTTCATGAACCCTTGCTTGTCTTACAGGTTGAAAATGATGTGCTTGGCAAAAATCATCTGGTCTTTGAAACTTTAGCAACCTTTTTCAATCAGTTCCAACCATTGGACAAATCTGCTTTGGCAAAGATGTTAAAGTAAACTAGGCTAAATCGCGTAGACATTTAAAAATTGGATGTTGGTCATTTAAAAATTTTATGACTAGGATCCATTTTTTGCATCTCAAACGTGCTAAAATAATAGCAACTATAGATAAGATGAGGTGAAAGATGACCAAGCAAACTGAACACAAGACACCAAAAATGGATACGATTTTATCTCATATCGGGATCAATCAAGATGAAGCAACGGGATCTTTGATCTCGCCCATTCACTTCTCAACGACTTACCAGCATCCTGAGTTTGGTAAGTCGACAGGTTTTGATTATACACGTACGAAAAACCCAACGCGCGCCAATTTGGAAGAAGCTTTGGCAGCGATTGAAGCGGGAAAGTTTGCGATTGCGACAAGTTCAGGCATGGCAGCGATCGTGTTGGCGCTAGAAATCTTCCCTGTTGGCTCGAAAATCGTCGCCTCACGTGATTTATATGGCGGCTCTTTTCGTTGGTTTAACGACCAGCAAAAACGTGGGATTTTCGACTTCACTTATGTGGTGACGGAAGCCGATATGCTGGCTGCTATCACGCCAGAAACGGACATTGTCTACATCGAAACGCCGACTAACCCACTCATGATCGAAGTCGACATTGCCAAGGTCGCTGAAAAAGCACATGAGAATGGCGCTAAAGTAATCGTTGATAATACTTTTTATACCCCAATTTATCAGCAACCATTAGTACTGGGTGCAGACATCGTTGTCCATTCAGCAACTAAGTACTTGGCAGGCCATAATGATGTCTTGGCGGGTGCTGTGATTGTTAAGGAGCAGGACTTGTATGATCAACTGATCTATAACCTCAACACAACAGGTCCTGTGCTGTCACCTTTTGATAGTTTTCTGGTCATGCGGGGGTTGAAAACTCTGGCGCTACGGATGCGCCAAGCAACGGCTAATGCTAATCAAGTGGCTGATTTTCTAAGGCAGCACAAAGCTGTTAAAGAAGTGCTCTATACAGGATTGGGCGGGATGATCGCTTTTAAAGTTCAGGATCAAGCTAAAATTCCAGCCCTGATCAATACTTTAGAGGTGATTACCTTTGCGGAAAGTCTTGGTGGTGTAGAATCTTTGATTACCTACCCGACGACACAGACCCATGCGGATATTCCAGCAGAAGTCAGAGCAAGCTATGGTTTGACAGATGACTTACTACGTTTGTCGATTGGTATTGAAGATGTGACTGATTTAATTGATGATTTGGCAAATGCCTTGAAAGTGTGATAATAAATGGCAACAACTTATAATTTTACAACAGCTCCAAAACGATTGGGTAATCACTCCATAAAATGGCAGGCCACTGAAAAAGATGCTGAGATTTTACCGATGTGGATTGCTGATATGGATTTTGAAACTTTTCCCGAGATGACTGCAGCGATTGAAAAATTTGCGAGCTTTGGGGGTTACGGCTATGCCTATCCAGCAGATTCTCTTTTTGAGGCCATTGTGGCTTGGGAAAAAGAGCAGCACGGCTATACGATCCAAGCAGATGATATTACTTTGATAGAAGGTGTCGTACCGGCCTTATCTGTTAGTATCCAGGCGTTCACGCAGGAGGGTGATGCTATTCTCGTTAACACGCCACTCTACCCGCCTTTTACCCGTTCGATTAAGCTCAACAATCGCAAGGTCGTGACAAATTCGCTTGTTGAGCAGGACGGCCGCTTTACTCTTGACTTTGAGCAGTTGGAACAAGACATGATTGACAACGACGTCAAACTCTATGCATTTTGTAGTCCGCATAATCCTGGTGGTCGTGTTTGGCGTAAGGAGGAGTTGGTGCGCGTGGCAGAACTCTGCCGTAAGCATCATGTCATCCTTGTGTCAGATGAAATCCATCAAGACTTAACCCTCTTTGGACATCAGCACCACAGTATCAATACTGTTGGTGATTACAGTGACTTTACGGTCATCCTAACTAGTGCTACGAAGACCTTTAATATCGCTGGCACGAAAAATGCCTTTGCCATTATCGAAAATCCGACCCTTAAAAAACAATTCAGAGACCGGCAACTGAGAAATAACCAGCACGAGATTTCAACGCTTGGCTTGATTGCCACAGAAACAGCGTTGACCTATGGTCAACCATGGTTGCAGCAATTGAAGCAAGTATTGGCAGAAAATATCAACTACCTCATTGCTTATTTTGCTGAGCATGCACCCAAGATTAAAGTCATGAAACCAGAAGGCAGTTACCTAGTCTGGATTGACTTCAGTGCCTATGGCCTGTCTCATGATGCTTTGCAGAAACTCTTGCGTGACCAAGCTAAAGTCATCTTGAATGATGGCACAAGTTTTGGCATTGAAGGCAAAGGCCATGCCCGCTTTAATGTTGCAGCACCACTTGACCACGTTAAACTAGCAGTAGAACGCATTGCTGCTGTCTTGCCGCAATAAAAAGATATAACAAGAAAGACAGCCTTGATAATTTGTGATAGGTTGTTTTTCGTTTTGGTTTATAAGTATAAGGAATTAGAATCCGTCATGGTAAATAGCCAATTTTTTTGTTATAATGTTTAGTGAAGAAAATATCAGAAAGTTGGTTTATTAAAATGGGAAAATTTCAAGTTGTGACGCATCCGCTAATTCAGCATAAACTCACTATTTTACGTCAAACATCGACAGGGACTAAAGACTTCCGTGAACTTGTGAATGAAATCGCCATGCTCTTGGGCTATGAAATTTCACGTGAATTACCACTGGAAGATATTGAGATTGAAACACCAATTACAAAAACAATCCAAAAAACATTGTCTGGTAAAAAATTAGCTATCGTGCCAATCTTACGTGCAGGTATTGGCATGGTTGATGGGATCTTGTCATTAGTACCAGCCGCAAAAGTAGGTCACATCGGCATGTACCGTGATGAAGAAACGTTGCAACCTGTAGAATACTTGGTTAAATTACCAGAAGACATCGATCAACGTCAAATTTTTGTCGTTGACCCGATGTTAGCGACAGGTGGTTCAGCTATTCTAGCGATTGACTCACTTAAAAAACGTGGTGCGGGCGCTGCCAATATCAAATTTGTCTGTCTTGTAGCTGCACCAGAAGGGGTTAAAGCCTTACAAGCAGCACATCCTGATATTGATGTCTTTACCGCAGCCTTGGATGAAAAATTAAACGACCATGGCTATATCGTCCCAGGTTTGGGTGATGCAGGCGACCGTTTATTCGGTACAAAATAATCAGATGGATCAACTCGAATTTGTCTTAACACATTTTGGTGCCAGTAGAGAATATCTTGACGATGGCTATTATCGGGTGCAAGACTTTGGTGATGGAAGTTATGAACTTGAGTTTTCTACTGCCGGTTACTGTAGTACCTTTGATAGTCATCCGGCCATAAAGTTTCGGATTGATGCTGAAACCAAAGCCGTGACTTTCTTGCTTTACCGGGATATGGTCGTGAGTCCTATCAAGTTTTTCAAACCAGAATCTGAAGCAGATATCACTTTCGTTCAAGGGCGTTTTGATCAACTTTTGGCTAAATTTCACCAAGTTAAACAAGCAACGTAACACTGCCATTTGGCGGTGTTTTTTCATGAAAAGTTGCAAAAAATACTTTAATTTCATACTTTTTGGTGTTATAATGGTGAGATGGGTCAATGTGATTAAAAGCGGCATAAAATTTAACTTGGGAACAACTACTGAACTACTTTATACGTTAGGTAGCGTGAAAAGTTTTGGCATGACTTTTAAAATATAGGACAGACTCAAACGGAGTAATCTTGAAAAAACTAAATGTGAAGCAGATTTTGGTCGGGAAGCCTTTAAAATCAACAGATGATGACAGTCATCTTCTCACAAAATTCCAAGCTTTAGCGATGTTATCAAGCGACGCTTTATCATCAATCGCTTACGGGACGGAGCAAATTGTTACAGTGCTCTTGACCTTGTCTGCAGCTGCCATCTGGTATAGCTTGCCGATTGCGGCTCTGGTGCTCGTCTTGTTGGTTGCCCTGACGCTGAGTTATCGTCAAATTATCCACGCTTACCCACATGGTGGCGGGGCTTATGTTGTTTCGACAGAAAACTTGGGGGCTAATGCCGGCTTGATTGCAGGTGGGAGTCTCCTTGTCGACTATATGTTAACGGTTGCAGTATCAGTTTCAGCGGGTGCTGATGCCATCACCTCAGCACTCCCATCTCTGCATCCTTATAATCTACTGATTTCGATGATCTTGGTTTTATTATTGATGTTGATGAATCTCCGTGGTCTTCGTGAGTCAGCTGGCTTCTTATTAGTTCCGGTTTATACCTTTGTGACGATGACAGTTTTACTGCTAGTCGTCGGTTTATTTAAGGTGGTGACAGGGGATTTATCTTATCATGCTACCAGTCATATCGGGTCTACAGTGCCAGGTATTTCGATCATTCTTTTACTTAAAGCCTTTTCTAGTGGCTCAGCCAGTTTGACGGGTGTTGAAGCAATCTCAAATGCTGTCCCATTCTTTAAGAAACCTAAGGCGCGTAATGCAGCTGGGACATTGGCTTTGATGGCCATGATTTTGGGGCTATTCTTTACAGGTATTACCTTCCTCAACTATTACCTCGGTGTGGTACCTAACGCACATTCTACCGTGTTGTCGCAAGTTGCCCATACGATTTTTGATGGGAATGGTATTGGTCGTATTTTCTATTATGTTTTTCAGTTCTCAACTGCGATGATTTTAGCAGTAGCTGCAAATACAGGGTTTTCAGCCTTTCCTATGCTCAGTTATAACCTAGCCAAAAATAAATATATGCCGCACATGTACATGGAAAAAGGTGATAGACTTGGCTACTCAAATGGGATTATTAGTTTGGCTGCGGGTGCTGTGATACTCCTTGCGATTTTTAATGGCTCAACGAGTCGTTTGATTCCGCTTTATTCGATTGGTGTTTTTGTACCTTTTGCCCTGTCTCAAACGGGGATGGTTGTCAAGTGGCGTCGGGAAATGGGCAGCAAGTTCTGGCGTCATGCTCTGTCAAATATTATCGGTGCAGCCATTTCAGCGATTATTGTTTTGATTTTGCTGGTTTTCCGCTTAGCTGATATCTGGCCTTTCTTTATCGTCATGCCTATTTTGATCGGCATTTTCTATGCCATCAAGCGCCATTATACGGAAGTCGCGCATCAGCTTCGGCTTGAAGATAAGGTTGTGGATCATGTCTATTCGGGCAATGTTGTCATCGTTCTTGTTGGCAATGTAACCAATGTCGCTGTTGGTGCCATGAGCTATGCTCAATCTATCGGATCGGAAGTCTTAGCGGTTCATGTGGCGACCAGAGAGACTTACCGGAAAGATAAGGAAGTTGAAGCTGAGTTTAAGACTTTGTATCCCAATGTCCGTTTTTCGATTGTGGAATCAAGTTATCGTGATATCGTTAAACCAGTAGTCCGCTATGTCGATTTAGTGTCGAAATCAGCGGAGAAGAAGAACCATACAGTGACGGTTATCGTACCACAGTTTGTACCGAAACATTCTTGGCAAAATATTCTCCACAATCAAATGTCCGTCCGCATGCGTTACTATCTCAGCTGGCGTGATAATGTGGTGGTGTCTAGCTATTCTTATCATTTGAAGAAGTAAGATGGAAACAGTCGAATCCGACTGTTTTTTTGGTGCATCCTGATATTGAAAAAATCTGTGAAAGCCTATTGTTTTTCAAGTTTCGAGGCAAGCATCCATACCAGTTGCAATAGCCATGCACACTTTCAAAAATCTGATCTCCTTTCCAAGCTGATGTAGGTGGCTTAAGTTTAATAGGCGCAGAAAATAGAAAAAAAGCACTGCAAGAAGCTATAAAGATAGTGCCACAATGCCAGTTCAGATGTTCAAATGATAGCATCCCTAGATCTATCACCATAAAAAATTAAAACGTTAGATGTCACTCGTCTCTTTATCCCAGACGATAGCGTGTATTGATTTTCAGTAACAGTGTTTCAAAAAGAATATCTGCAATGACCTCAAGTTGTAATCTGGAGCGTAGCCGTTTTCTTTTTGGGGTGCTTTGAGAAGCCACGAGACTGTTATTACAGATCTGGAAAAGTTCACTGTCAGAATTGCCACTGATTAGGCCACTTTTTACGTTTTTAATTGCGCTAGAAAAAATGGCTTCTGTGACATAATCTTCATGACCACCGAGCGAGAAAATTAAGATATAGTCATTTTCATTTGCAATAAACGGGATATTGGAAATGGGAGAATGCTCAGTAAAAGCATTAGACCAAATCCCACTTTGCTGAATTTTTTTAGAAAAAAATTTCGCAATCCCTGAAGAACTGCCAACGCCGATAATAAAACAACGATGGGCTGAAAGAATATTTTTCACGATGTCATTTAATTCATTCGGGTCAATATTTGCCGTTGTTTTTTGCGTGTCATTTTGGATATTCAAAATGATTTCTTCAACACTTTCATACGGTGCGTAGTCATTTGCTGAAGAATCAGCAAATGCTAATTCATGTTTAAAAACGGTGAAGCTCGTATAACCGATTTTATTGATGGCTCGCATAATAGTTGGTGCTGAGACATGTACTTCCTGTTCAATCATCCGTAGCTTTAAATCAATCATCTTTGTATTCAAACAATAGTTGATGACTTGTTGTTCAGCTTCAGATAAGCGATGGTAATTACTCTTAATTTGAGATAAAACAGTAATTGCCATAAGAACACCTCCTTATAACTTATTTTCATTAGGCTGCTACATAACTGAGTAGTATTTTACTAATGGCAGAAAAACCATTGATTAATAATTTAAATCTAATATAATTATAGCATAAACCAATAGAGCGTTCTTGTATAACACTTTGTTTTCTGATTTTAATTAGGTTGCTACGTAAATGAGTAGTAAATTACTAATGGCTTGAAAGTCATTGATTAATAATTTAAATCTAATATAATTATAGTATAAACCAGATGGGTGTTCTAGAAAACTCAATAAAAATAAGGAGATTCTTACCATGAAAAAAAGAAGCGGTTTAGTTAATGTGTTTGAAACATTCGGTCGAAGTTTTTTATTGCCTGTGTCCGTACTACCGGCAGCGGGTATATTAAAAGGCATTGGCTCAGCGTTTACAAATTCTAGCACAATTGAGATGCATCCTTGGATGGCAAATCAAACACTACAGATTATCATGGGTTTTATTACCATGATTGGCTCAGTTGCCTTTGATAATTTACCGGTTATTTTCGCGGTTGGTGTTGTCGTTGGTTTAGCAAAACAAGAAAAAGGTTCTGCTGCACTTTCTGGTTTATTGGGTTTTCTAGTTTTGCATAATACACTTCACTACCTACTCTCGGTAAGTGGTCAATTAGTTGATAAGGCTGCTAAAAATGGGGAAGAACTGATGAGTTTGCATATGCAGACGAATGTTCTGGGCATTCAGACAATGGACCTGAATGTATTCGGTGGTATTATCACAGGTATCGTAGTTTATTTAGCCCATAAAAAAGCCATCAAGATGCAAGTCCCACAAGTATTTGGTTTCTTCAGTGGACCGCGTTTGGTACCGATCTTGACAATTCCAGCAATGGCACTTGTTGCACTTGGTTTCTTCTTTATTTGGCCTTATGTTCAAGTTGGTATTACAGCATTATCATTCGCAATTCTTAAATCAGGTTATTTTGGTACTTTTGCCTACGGTGTCATTGAACGTCTCTTACTGCCATTTGGTTTGCATCATGGTTTGAACTGGCCAGTCCGGACAACAGAATTAGGTGGCATTTTTACAATCGATGGCCATCAATATGCAGGTACAATTAATGCCTATATGGCAGCACTTCAAAGTAAACTACCAATTGATCCAATGATTACAAGATTTTCTAGCGGTAAATTTGTCTATAATATGTTTGGTTTACCAGGTGCAGCATTGGCAATGTACATGGCTGCTAAACCTGAAAAGAAAAAAATGGTTGGTTCTTTACTACTAGCAGCTGCCTTGACGTCTTTCCTAACTGGTATAACTGAACCTCTTGAATTCACATTCTTGTTTGTTGCACCAGCACTCTACGGTGTACATGCTGTCTTAGTGGGTATTACGATGGTTATTACAAATATGGCTGGCGCTGCCTTCTTAACACCAACTGGACATGGTTTAATCAATTACTTGATTTATGGTGTGCTACAAGGTCCTAGAACACATTGGTGGTGGTTATTCATTCTTTGTGTTCCTTGCTTTATTATGTATTTCCTAGTCTTTAGTTTTGTCATAAAAAAATTCAATTTCAAAACACCAGGTCGTGAGGACGATGAGGAAACTGTTGCCTTGCACGGTAAAGATGAAGTCAGAGCTAAACTTGGTGTCAAAACACAAAAAGATCGGGATCAAAAAAATAATATGCCACCAATCCACGAACATGCGCTGGCATTGATTGAAGCTCATGGTGGTGAGGAAAATATTTCTGCAGTTGATGCGTGTATCACGCGCTTGCGGATTAATGTTAAAGACGAAGATTTAGTGGAAAAAGACAGAATTGTTAATCAGCTTAAAGCTATGGGATTCACCAAAAGTGGGATGCAAATGCAATCAATTTATGGTGGATACGCCAACCAACTTAAAATCGAGATTCAAAGTATTCTTGGATTAGGGGAATAGTAAATGAACAGTATAATCATCACCGATTTAGATGGCACTTTTGTTAAGGATAGTATTTCTGTGTCACCAGCGGATATATTAAAAATGAAAAAAATGCAGGAAGAAATGTTGATTGGTGTTGCAACTGGTCGAAGCCTAAAAGAAATCACCTATATCGAAGAACAGACAGGTATCAAATTTGATATAAAAATCGGATTTAACGGTGCTATTGTTGAAAGCTTTGGAAAAAAAATCGTAGACACAGCATTAGATGAAACTCTAAAAAATCAAATCATTGCGTTTTTGGTGGAACATCATATTAAGTTTGATGCTCTGGATGGTGAAGCGAGAATTGGCACATACTCTTCTGAAAACTTATCCAAAAGTTGGAATATGTCATTTCACTTACCGCCAAATGTCAAAGAAGCCTTAGAAAACACGAGAATTTATAAAATCAATATTAGGCCAAATCAAGATGAAGGCATACAAATTTTGGAGATGCTAAAAACAAAATTTGACTCAGTTGAAATTTGTCAATCTGGACCTGAACGGATTGAAATTACACCATTAAACATCACAAAAGGTAAGGCAATTGAACTTGTAAAAAAAAGTCATGAATTAAAGCTAGTCGCAGTTGGAGACTCTGAAAATGATATTGATATGTTAGCGTGTTCTGATTATACCATTTGCATTGCGCATGCTTCTGAAGCAGTTCAAGCAGTATCCGATACTGTTGTGAATAATTTTTATGAAATTGATATGTGATCTGACTCTCTAGAAAGGAACAAACTAAATGTTTTTCTCAAAAAAATCGAAAAGTTTACAAATTATGTCCCCGGTTGATGGGATTGTAGAGGCGATTGAAACTGTTAATGACCCAGTCTTTTCACAAAAAATGATTGGTGATGGCTTTGCTATTTTTCCTGAAAGTCAAGAAATTTATGCCCCAGTAAACGGGGTCATCACAAACATTTTCCCAACTAAGCATGCCTTAGGCATGGTTTCTGAAACGGGTGTTGAAGTGTTGCTTCATTTTGGCATTGATACAGTTGAGTTGAAAGGTGAACCATTCGAAATTTTAGTTACAGAAAATCAGACTGTGACAGCTGACACGAAAATTGCTCTAATCGATTTAGAAAAAATTGCTGAGTTTGACAAAGAGCCTGATATCCTCGTGATTTTGACAAATCAAGATCAGTATTCAAGTATTGAGTTAGTCGCTTCTAATAAAGTAGCACATCAAGACACCGTTGCGAAGGTTTCTATAAAGTAAAGACTTTCAGATTTGATTAGTGCATCGCTCGACATTTCTAATTCAAAACTGAACCAGTCAACTAAAAGTCTAGAAGTTGTCATAAATGAAATATCTCAAGTTTGGATAACACACAGTTCAAAAAATACTTTGATGATACAAAGTATGCTATGAGATGATATGAAAACAGATTCGTAATCAACAAAAAATGCCTGATCATATGATTGTGATCAGGCATTTTAATATATGATTTTATTTCAACAAACCACGTTCACGATACCAGTGGTCTGGTTGCCAAACCCAACTCGTGTCATACTGTTCTAGTAAATCGAAACTTTCATCAGGACCCATTGAGCCTGATTGATAGGGATAAAGCGGAGATTTATCTGCTTGCCAAGTGCTAACGATTTGATCGATTAAGGTCCAAGAAGCCTTAACTTCTTGCCAATGGCTGAAATTCGTTGCGTCACCATTTAAGACATCATACATGAGCTTTTCATAAGCCTCAGGCGAATTGCCAAGCGCTTCTGCATCATGACGGAAGTCTAACTTAACTGGCTCAACTGCAAAATTCTTACCAACTTCTTTCCCGTTAACTTGAAGCGAGAAGCCTTCTGTCGGTTGAATGTATATTGTTAGGATGTTTTGTTGAATATCTTGATTGAAAATATTTTGATCGTTTTTAAAGAGGATGTTGATCCGTGTCCCTTTTTCAGTCAAGCGTTTTCCTGTTCTAAAGAAGAAAGGCACATCTTTAAAACGATCCGTTTCAATGAAGAAGACACCACTTGCAAATGTCTCGGTTTTTGATGCAGGGTCAACAGACGGTTCATCAACATAGGATGGAAAATCCTGTTGATTGATACGACCATCTTGATATTGACCTCGGATGAAATTTTTAGCAATTGTTGCTTCATCGGGAATACATAAGCTTTCAAGTACTTTTATTTTTTCAGGCAAGACGTCTGCGCTCGAAAAAGATGCAGGTTTGTCCATAGCCAAGATAGAGAGGACTTGTAAGATATGGTTTTGTACCATATCTTTTAACGCACCGGACTTATCATAGTAGCCACCACGATCTTCAACTCCGATAGACTCCGCAAAAGTAATCTGAATGTTATCGATAAACTCTCGATTCCAAACATGTTCAAACAAGACATTGGCAAATCTTACGGCAAAAATATTTTGAATCATTTCTTTACCTAAGTAATGATCAATTCGGAAAATTTGATTCTCGTTAAAAGTTTCAGATAGCGCTTGGTTAAGTGCTTCTGCAGTTTCTAAGCTAGTGCCAAAAGGTTTTTCGATAATTAAACGTTCGAAACCAAGACCGTCGACAATATTTTCAGATTTGAGATGGCTGGCAATTGTGCCAAAAAATTCAGGTGCCATGGCTAGGAAAAAAACTTTGTTGTGGCTTGTCTGATATTTTTCGCACAACTCATCTTGCAAGTTCTTCAAAGTAACATAGTGGTCAGCATCTTCAACGTCATGGCTCTGGTAATAGAAATGTGATGCAAACTTTTCAGCTTCAGTTTTAGAAGTTGTCAGATCAGAAATAGCATCTAAAACTACGCCCTCAAAATAAGCCTTAGTCCAAGGGCGTCGTGCTGTCCCAATGACAGCGAAATGTTCCGATAAAACACCAGATTTATAGAGACGAAACAGCGACGGATATAGTTTGCGCTTAGCCAAATCGCCACTCGCACCAAAAATTGTAAAAATTACTTGAGTCATATTGTGAGTTCTCCCAAAATTTCTTTTGCTTATTTAATAACAATTATATCAGAAAAAGCCTCAGAAGTTCCGATAAACGTATGGATTTGACGGTTGTTCAACCTTGTCAATCTGATCAGGCTTGATAATCGGCATTTCTCGCTTAAATGGCGTGTAGTAAGCTGTCTGAATTTGGCCTGTAATCTTCAGCCAAGTATTATCAGGATAAGAGACACCATCCGTTAGAGTCCTCAAGCCAAATACGCCTGAATCTGCTATACAGTGAATAATTCCAAATCGAAAGAGGAACTGTGCACTGGCATCTGTAGGGTCATTATAGACGAATCCAGTGTAAGTGACGGTTTTACCTTCAAAAGTACCAGGGAAATTATAGCTCAACTCCATGACTTCCATGTAATTGTCAGAAGTAATCGAAATCTTAGCTAGATTTTCGTACTTGGCCAATTCCTTTTTCATGATCTTATCATAGGCTGATTTGGTAAAGTAAACACTGGTATTAGGTTGTAAATATTGAATTTGCGTGCCGTCAGAGCTATCACCAGATCCTTCAGCTAAAGGGAAATTAAAGCCCTTAGCTGAGACAATTGTCGCATCTAAGGATTTTGATGGAATGAAAACAGCAGCAAGCAGTGGTGTGACCAGCAAGACCAGGGCAAAACTTCTTGCAAACTTAGTCTGTAGATGGTGATCATGCGTTTCATGCCGAATCCAATTCACCAATTGAACAATAGCAAAGCCCAATGATAAGATGGCTGATAAGACAGCCAAATAGCTATAGTGGGTATTGATATATTGATTGAGTTTGCCGGTCAGTTGTAAATACATCATCAGCTCAAAATAACCGGACAAAATAAGAAACCGAATCATAGCAAGCTCACCCCCAAACTAATGGTTAACACTAAAACTGAGATTACAACGACATAGCGTACGATAAATTTTGGTTTAAAATAGGCGCTCATCATCAGCAAATTCTTCATATCAATGACAGGGCCATATAAAAGAAAAGCTAGAATCGGTGCCGGTCCAAATAGACTAATCAAGCTCGCGCCGATAAAGGTATCCGCCTCACTACAAAGCGAGAGCAAGAAAGCGAAGACCATCATCACGATAATGCCGAGTAATGGCGTATGGGTCACAGTCGTCAGCAGTTTCGTTGGCACGAAAACTTGAATAGATGAGGCGACTAAACTCCCGAAAATGAGGTACCGACCAGTATCAAAAAACTCGTCAACGGCGTGAGAGAGTGCAGCCCAAATCTTTTGTCCCCGAGATAACTTAGCTACTGGATGATCGTGTTCGCTAACTCTTGGTCGATCGAGTAGTATTGGCTCATCTAAGCGATAAGCAAGCAGTAAACCAACGACTAAAGCCATCACCATAGCGCCGCTTAGGCGCAATAGCGCAAATTTGAAAGAATTGCCAAAGGCGATAAAGGTTGCAAGTAAAACGACGGGGTTGATCATGGGCGCTGCGATGAGAAAGGGTATACCGGTATAGGTTGGTACTTTCTTTTCGAGGAAGCGATTGACGATGGGCACAATCCCGCACTCGCAGGATGGAAAAAAGAAGCCTGCCACGATGCCAACGATAATACGCCAGAAACGGTTTTTCGGTAGAAATCTGTTGACTAGTTCAGGTGATAGGTAGGTTTCGATGATACCTGAAATGAGGCAGCCAAAGAGGACGAAAGGCAGAGCTTCAATAATGATCGAAAGAAAGATCGCAGCGAGTTGAGAGAGCGCATCTGGTAGATGACTAATCATGGGCAGCCTGGTCTTTTTCAGTTAGAGGTACTTCGAATTTTTTTAGAAAATCTTCTGGGGATTTGATCTTCTTATCGGACGTCTTCTCGATTTTATCAGGGTCAGTGAATTCGACTTGTGGTGGAAGTGCTGCTAGGTCTTCTAAGACCTTATCTAGATCATCACGTTTTTTAAAAGTTAAGGCCATATGTTTTTACTCTTTTCTATAAGAAGTGATATGCTAAATTAACTCAATATAGCTAACATTTTTGACTATTTTCGCCACTTCATTGTTGATAAGTCTTGAAATTAGTAAAAAAAAGCTCAAAAATTTTGTTTCCTTTATTGAGTTAAATGAGTATACTTACATTTTACACCATTTTTCATGAAAATATTTGATTCCAAACAAAAAACATCTTTTTTTGCGGTGAAATACTTGCTTTTTTTCAAAAAACCTTTATAATTAGATAGTAATGGTAGATTGTCGTATTGCGCGGTCTGTCTAAAAAATATATTTTTTATTCTAAAGGAGACATTTTTAAAAATGGCTAAAGAAAAATACGATCGTTCGAAACCACACGTTAATATCGGTACTATCGGACACGTTGACCATGGTAAAACTACACTTACTGCTGCAATCACGACTGTATTGTCACGTCGTTTGCCTTCATCAGTAAACACACCTAAAGACTACGCTTCAATTGACGCAGCGCCAGAAGAACGCGAACGCGGTATTACAATCAATACTGCTCACGTTGAGTACGAAACTGAAGCACGTCACTATGCCCATATCGATGCCCCAGGTCACGCGGACTACGTTAAAAACATGATCACTGGTGCCGCTCAAATGGATGGCGCTATCTTGGTAGTAGCTGCAACTGACGGACCTATGCCACAAACTCGTGAGCACATCTTGCTTTCACGTCAAGTTGGTGTTGGTAAATTGATCGTTTTCCTCAACAAAAAAGACCTTGTTGATGATGAAGAATTGATCGAACTCGTTGAAATGGAAGTTCGTGACCTCTTATCAGAATACGACTTCCCAGGCGATGACACACCAGTTATCGTTGGTTCAGCACTTAAAGCCCTTGAAGGCGATGCTGAATACGAAGACATCATCATGGAATTGATGGATACTGTTGACTCATACATCCCAACTCCAGAACGTGATACTGACAAACCTTTGCTTTTGCCAGTCGAAGATGTATTCTCAATCACTGGTCGTGGTACAGTTGCTTCAGGTCGTATCGACCGTGGTACAGTTCACGTCAATGACGAAATCTCTATCGTTGGTATCAAAGAAGAAATTTCAAACGCTATCGTAACTGGTGTTGAAATGTTCCGTAAACAACTTGACGAAGGTCTTGCTGGCGATAACGTTGGTGTTCTTCTTCGTGGTGTTCAACGTGACGATATCGAACGTGGTCAAGTTATTGCTAAACCAGGTTCAATCACACCTCACAAACAATTCAAAGGCGAAGTTTATATCTTGTCTAAAGAAGAAGGTGGCCGTCATACGCCATTCTTCGACAACTACCGTCCACAGTTCTACTTCCGTACAACTGACGTAACTGGTTCAATCAAACTCCCAGCTGGTACTGAAATGGTAATGCCTGGTGACAACGTTTCTATCGACGTTGAATTGATCCACCCAATCGCCGTTGAACAAGGGACTACTTTCTCTATTCGTGAAGGTGGCCGTACTGTTGGTTCAGGTATCGTTGCAGAAATCGAAGCTTAATTCATTTAGACTTCCAAATCTATTTATTGGTCGGACAATAAATAGAAAAGCACTCAGAGTAATCTGAGTGCTTTTTCTGTATTATTTTGAGTTCTTGAGTGGGTGAGTCATCTTTAAAAGGAGAAAAAATAAGCTCATATGAGCTTATTGGCACTAGTCTTTAACGAAAACACCACGATCAACAAGCGCATTCATTTGGAAATAAAATTTTTCTTGGATCATTTTGTTATCTTCAGATTTGAAGATGTTCATGTTTTTCAGACCTGATTTATCTGTGATAGATAGTTTAAATCCGGTTAAATCTGAGTTAACGATGATTTTAAGCAAGGGGCCATCACCTGAGTTAGGTACGCTTTCTAAAATGCGTGTAAGCTCATAGTTGCCAAGTCTATTTTTGATAAAAGTTGTATCCATGAGGGTATACTTTTTGATGCTAGGTGATAGCTTGTATGTATATTGACTATCTTCCAAATGTTTTTCTGTGACAAATGCCATGTTTAGATTTTTGATTGGTCTGATAAGTTAGACCAATCAAATCTCCTTTCTAGTTATGTGATGAGTTTTGCGTAATAATTGTTTTTAAAATATGGACGAAGTCAGTAATCTCTTGAGAAGTTGTTAGATCTGATAAAGAGATTCTAACAGATTCTTTGAGCTTGACAGATGCTTTGCCGTAAACTGCTTCAAGAACGTGCGAAGGTTCAATTGCACCAGCGGTACAGGCAGAACCTGTGGAGATTGCGACGCCTTGAAGGTCAAGTTTCATTAGTAAGAGGTCTTGGTTAAAGCTAGGAAAACCGAGGTTGAGGACGTGAGGCATAGTTTTGCCGAACTCGTTAACATAGTAGTTAAGACCATCAAGTTCTGATAGCAATTGTGTCTTAAGTGCTGAGACTTTGTTATAATTGGCGTCGAGCTGTTCAGCGGATACTTCAAGTGCTTTGGCCATGCCAACGATGTTATGGATGCTTTCAGTACCGGCACGTCGACTGTTCTCTTGATCACCACCGTGAATGAGGTTATCAAACTGCAAGTCACCATGGTAGAGGAAGCCAACACCTTTAGGCCCGTGGAATTTATGGGCGGAAGCGGATAGGAAATCGATGCCTAGTGCTACTGGATGAATGGGCAGTTTACCCATAACCTGAACGGCATCGACATGAAAGACAGCTTGATGTGTTTTGAGACGGTCGGCGATCTCAGCGATAGGCAGAATTTGACCTGTCTCGTTATTGGCGTACATAGTTGAAACTAGGATGGTGTCATCTCGAAGGGCGTTAGTAATGAGGTCAGGGGTAAAGCTACCATCGGGGTTAGGTTTGACAAGCGTAACATCAAAGCCGTGGCGGTCTTGTAAGTATAGAACAGTATGTAAAACGGCGTGGTGCTCAATGGCCGTCGTGATGATATGATTGCCTTTGGCTCGGTTAGCCAAGGCGCAACCGATGAGGGCTTGGTTATTGGCCTCAGAGCCGCCAGAAGTAAAGATAAGGTTTCTGGCTGGGACATCTAGGATGGTCGCAATTGTTTTACGGGCCTCACGAATGATTTTTCCAGCTGAGCGTCCGTAGCTATGAATGCTAGAGGGGTTGCCAAAAGTCGTATTGAGTGTCTCTAACATGACTTGTGAGACTGCGGGTAGAACAGGAGTGGTTGCTGCATTATCAAGATAAATCATGGGATTACCTATTGTATTAAGGCTCAGGCTTTTGACCGGGAATCGGACAAAAAACACTGAGCCTTGTCTATCATTTCTATGTCAGTTAATCAGCTGCTTTGTTGTATTGAAAGAGAGGGCTGACAGGTTTGTTTTCGTGGATACGGATAATAGCGTGGGCAAGTAATGGTGCTGCACTGAGATATTTAATCGCATCAGGTTTAGGGGTTTCAGTTTTAACAGAGTCAGTTACGAGGACTTCTGAAATTGGTGCAGCATTTAAGCGGTTAGCAGCACCTGGTGTGAATAGACCGTGAGATGCAACGGCATAGACATCCATAGCACCAGCATCTTTTGCGATAACAGCAGCACTAGAGAAAGTTTTACCTGTGTTTAAAATGTCATCAATCAAAATGACGTTCTTATTTTTAACATCACCAATAATATAGCCATTCTCACGTTTTTGATCATCATCTGCATAATCAACAATCGCAAGTGGACTCTCAAGATAGTCTGCCAAAGAACGCGCACGCTTGATACCTGAGTTTTTAGGTGCAACAACGACAACATCATCACCGACTAGGCCTTGTGACTGATAATATTCAGCAAACAAGGGCACAGTATAGAGATTGTCAGCAGGAATATCAAAGAAACCTTGCACCTGAACTGCATGCAAATCAAGGGTCAAAATACGATCAGCACCTGCTGTTGTCAGCATGTTAGCAACGAGTTTAGCCGTAATGGGTTCGCGTGGTGATGCCGTTCTATCTTGACGTGCATAACCATAGTAAGGCATCACGATATTGACAGTATTAGCACTGGCACGTTTACAAGCATCAATCATGATGAGTAATTCCCACAGGTGTGTATTGACAGGATAAGATGTGGACTGTACGATGAAGATGTCGTAACCACGGACACTTTCTTCAATATTGATTTGAATTTCACCATCAGAAAACTGTTTAGATTCGATTTTACTGAGGGGAATACCAGCACATTCAGAAATTTTTTGCGCTAATTCTAAGTTTGAGTTAAGTGAGAAGAGTTTGATATGCTTGTCTTTGTAAGTCATTTTCGTCCATTTCTACAAATAAATTTACTGATTCTATTTTACCAAAAAAAAGACAAAAAGAGTAGTCCTATCTGATCGTGGGATAATTTTGCATATGGCAGTGCATAAAATATCCATTTGTATCTAAGAAAATGGTAAAGAAGCTGTAAGATAGGGGGAATCTTTAGACGATAGAAGGCTTGAATTCTCTGCTATGATGCGGGAACCGAGCGATTAGGATATGGCTTGACTTTAAAATTAGGAAGTGCTAAAATAACAAGTGTAAACGATTTCAGAAAAAGATGAGTTTTTTCTGAAAGTTTATCTATACCAAAATTAAATTTAGGGCGAGTATCACGATCAACTTGATTGGTGAACTTAAAAAAGGAGGCCTATCTCATGAAAAAATCAAAAATCATCTCACTTTTAGCAGTTTCTGCATTATCAGTGACATTCCTGACAGCTTGTGGTGGTTCAGACGACAAAAAAGCAGAAGACAAAACGACGGATTCAGCTAAAACTGCTGAAGCTTTCACTGGTGCCACTCAAGGAACAGATAGTTTTGATACTTTGTCAAAAGGTTTCGCAGCTAATGGTGCTTGGTTAAATGCGGCGACAAAAGATATCGATGCATCTGACAAAGTCTTGACAGTCGAAGGTTTATTTGCAGGAGATGGTCAAGTCAACCGTGAACTTGCCCTTTACAAATCAGGTGCTGATCATAAACCAGAAAAAACTTATACCTTGACAGTTAAAAAATTAGTTGTGAAGTCACCAGGTTTTGCTATTGCACAAGGAACTGTTAAAGGAGATGTTTATGTCAATGCAACTGGCTTCAAGTTTGAAGGTACTGGTAAAATTGATGGGAATCTAATTTTTGCTTCTGAAGATTTGAAAACAGCTTATGAAGCACTTGATGCTGCTGATAAAGGTAGTGTAACAGGAGAAGTGAAAGTTGAAGCTTCTGATGTTACAGCTGTTAAACCAGGTGCGATTACTGTTGCTACTAAAGGTGGCGCAATCAGCTACGATAAAGTTTCTGACGTTAAAACAGGCGCAACTCATGGCACTGAAAAATTTGCTGACTTAGCTGATACAATGGGTAAAGATGGTGCATGGCTCGGTGCAGCAACTGCTGATATTGATGCTGCTGACAAAACTTTGACAATCGATGGGACTTTCCTTGGCTCTAAAGGTGAAATTGCTCGTAAAGTCGGTCTTTATACACAAAATGACAAACACCAAGTCACTAAAACATTTACAGTGACTGTTAAGAAAGTCGTTGTTAATTCACCATTTACTGTAATTTCTAACGGTGGTATCAAAGGTGATGTCTATGTAACTAAATCAGCGATTGGTTTTGCTGCCCAAAATGGTAAAGATGTAGATGGCAAACAAGTCACTGCTAAAATTGATGGTAACCTCTACTTTGCGACACAAGATCAACTTGATGCTTATAACAAATTAGACACAACAGCTAAATACGACGTCACTGGTAAAACAGAAGTCAAAGCAGCTGAATAAGTTTAGAAAACTGAAGTCTACTCAAAAAACGTCTTTCTGGCGTTTTTTTGTTAGTCACTAATTTCATGCCTTGATGTAAAAAAATAAGGCATTTTTATGGTAAAATAGGACTATTAATATCAAATAGACCTTTGTCACTTATTGAGCTCCCAATGAAGACTTTGAGAGCGTTCGTAACTGACAAATCAACCAGAAATGAGAAATAATGACTGATTACCAATTTAGCCCAGAACTTGATGAACGCCTCCGTGATTTTATTGCCCATTCAGGTAATTTTGTGGCTGATATCGGTTTTGTTCACGCGCTCCATGCTTATCCTGTTGTCGGTATTGCAGAACCATTTGCCTTACCGATTGAAGATAAAAATGTGATTCCTGTCTTTACAACCGCAGCAGCACTTGCTAATTTTCAAGAACGTGTGACAGAACCATTGACTTTTGTTAATCAACCGTTTATGTCAGTTGTTGACAAGCTATTTGCTCAGGAATTTGATGCCATTGCTTTTAATCTACAGCCTGCTGGTCAAGATTCTGATAACGCTATTATGTTAGGTAGAAGCGATTTAGTCGCCTTTCTAAATTACTATACAGATGTCTTAAATAAACTTTTAGGGTCTGCTAGTCAAGGAAAAACAGTGGCAGATCGTTATTACCTCATGCCTGCATTTGTTAGAACAACTGCAGAAGGCGAGACTGCACGTATTTTTGCGACACTTTCTAAACCGAATGGTGAAAGTTTTGTTCCGGTTTTTAGCAATATTTTGAGTTTTGCCAAATGGTACAACCATGCTGACTTTGGTGTGCCATTTCAAGAGCATGATGGTTTAGTTTTGGTTTGGCAACTTAAGGACTTGCAAGCGCCAAGTACAGGGATTAATGAACTAGAAGACGTTTTAGGGGTCGCAGTTGACCCCTTCGATGCGGTAGACTATGAGAAGTCAGTTATCCTTTGGGAAGCTTTAAGCGATTTAGACGGCGCTAATGGTTAACAAGATTATCAACATGTCTCGGCATTTTCGATTAGGGATACAGGAGGTTTAGAACACGATGGGGTTTTGGCAAGAGGCCTTTGAGGCAGTGAAAGAAAATGATCCAGCAGCGCGTTATAATCTGGAGATACTTTTGACATCTCCCGGCATTAAGGCGCTTGCGGCGCATAAAATTTCGCATTTTTTATGGTGCCATCATTTTAAATTATTGGGTCGGATGCATTCGCAATTTTGGCGTTTTTTGACGCAGATTGAAATACATCCAGGTGCTGTGATTGAAAATGGTGTGTTTATCGACCATGGCTCGGGTCTTGTTATTGGTGAAACGGCGATTGTTGAATCAGGTGCTAAGCTCTATCATGGTGTAACGCTAGGTGGAACGGGTAAGGATACAGGGAAACGTCATCCTAGTATTAGGCGTGGTGCCTTGATTTCGGCTCATGCCCAATTATTAGGGCCGATTGAGATTGGTGAGAATGCCAGAGTTGGTGCTAGCGCTGTCGTGACAAAAGATGTGCCTGAAGCCGTGACGGTTGTTGGGGTGCCTGCTAAGATCGTCCGCGTTCATGGCCCAGCAAGTCCTGAACGAGATCGTGTGAAACTAGAAAGTGAACGCCACGTCAGTTTTTATGACCATATGGGCGGGATTTAGTAACGAAAGAGCTTATCGAGATGTTTCTTTTACAGATTGTCTGATAAGCTAGGAGAAAAAATGATTAAACTATATAATACCTTAACGCGTGAAAAGGAGGACTTTGTGCCACTTGTTTCAGGTGAGGTTAACATGTATGTCTGTGGCCCAACTGTTTATAACTACATTCATATCGGGAATGCACGGTCAGTTGTGGCCTTTGATACGATTCGAAAATACCTAGAATACCGTGGTTATAAGGTGAATTTTGTATCCAACTTTACAGATGTAGATGATAAAATTATCCAAGCCGCTAAAACGGCCAATATATCAATTGAGAATTTAGTTGAGACTTATATTCAGGCTTTCTTTTCAGACACGCAAGCGCTCGGCGTTAAACCGGCGACAAGAAATCCGCGTGTACTAGAGTTTATGCCTGAAATCATTGATTTTATTGAAGTATTAGTCGCAAAAGACTTTGCCTATGTGTCAAATAATGATGTTTTTTTCCGCGTGAAAAAATTTGCAGACTATGGCCGTTTGGCTAATAAAAATCTAGATGAACTAGAGGCGGGGGCTTCAGGTCGGACAGATACAATAGAACTTAATAAGGAAGATCCGCTTGATTTTGCCCTCTGGAAATCAAGCAAGACAGACGAACCTTCATGGGAAAGTCCATGGGGCGCAGGACGTCCGGGGTGGCACATTGAATGTTCTGTTATGGCGACGAGCATCCTAGGTGATACGATTGATATCCATGGTGGTGGTGCTGATTTAGAATTTCCGCATCATACCAATGAAATCGCACAATCCGAAGCTAAAACTGGTCATACCTTTGCCAAATATTGGCTCCACAATGGTTTTGTAACGGCAGCAGACGGTGAAAAAATGTCGAAATCTCTGGGGAACTTTAAAACAGTCCATGAGATGTTACAGGCAGTTGATGGGCAAATTCTCCGCTTTTTCTTGGTGTCACAACACTACCGTAAGCCATTGGCTTTTAGTGATGACACGGTTAAAGATGCTGAAAATAATCTTAAGAAAATCAAAAATGCCTATGATAAATTAGCTTTTGAAATTGAGAAGAATCCAGTTGCTGCCCAGATTCCTGATCAGGAAATCGATGGCTTTCGTCAGGATTTCATCAAAGAGATGGACAATGATTTCAATATTTCAAATGGCTTAACTGCTTTTTATGAGCTGATCAAGTATGTTAACCAAGGCAATTTTTCTATGGAAGCACAAGCCTTATTTGATGAAATTTTGAGTATTATTGGAATTGCGTTTGCGCCAGCTGAAATCTTAGATGCTGAGATTGAGCAATTGATTGCTGAACGTCAAATTGCTAGAGAAAATCGAGATTTTGTCTTATCAGATAAAATTCGAGATGATTTGAAAGCGCAGGGCATTGCCTTATTGGATACGCCAGATGGTGTGAGGTGGACACGTGACTGAATTTAGAGCAGATTTATTAAATGGCATTGCCCTAGCTTACTCGGGCGATGCAGTATATGAAGTTTTTGTCCGCGATTATTTGTTGTCACAAGGCATCACGAAACCTGGTGAACTTCAAAGAACTGCGGTCAAGTATGTCAGTGCCAAAGCGCAAGCATTTCTCATTTCTGAAATGGAAAAAGATGCGATCTTAACAGAGGAAGAACTCACCTATTTCAAGAGAGGTCGTAATGCGCATAGTAAAACGACGGCCAAAAACACGGATGTTGTCACCTACCGAATCTCGACTGGCTTCGAGGCAATTTTTGGTTTTAATCATTTGACCGGCAAGCATGAGCGGGTCGCCTTTTTAGCGAATTATTGTATTGAG
>NZ_BCVN01000017.1 GCF_001591765.1 Pseudolactococcus raffinolactis NBRC 100932
TTAAGATTATCAGCACTAGTTTCAAACAGCGACTGATCATAGCTTGTATCGTTGTATAAAATATAATGACCAGCGCCATCTAAGACTGTATTTTTATTGATATTTTTATTTTTATCGTTACCTCTATAAACAATATCACTTACTAATTGAATGTAGAGTGCATTACCAGATGTAATTGGTTTTGCCAATGCTGTTTGTAAATCTGAAACATTTGAAACTTGATATGGATTACTTTCTGTGCCATTCCCAGCTAAAGCAAGTGATTCAATTTCCTCTTCAGTATTTTGAATCTCAGTGGAAAAATTCGAACTACTTTCTGATGAAGGCGATAATAGCTCATCTGCATAGGTATAGATTCTTCCAAAAACAAACAGACAGAAAATTGTTAACACCATCTGAAATATCTTCTTCATTTAAATTCTCCTTTCTAACCTTTCCCCATTCCAACATATGTTAGATTCGTTGTGGTAATATAGCTACCTGATCTTTTGGGAGAACAAATTATTTTACTACCTAAACTTCAATGTTTACCTAAATAGTTAAACACGGTTCAAGTAAATCTCTAAGAGATAAACCAAATTTCAAACACCTTCGTTTTATATTTATTTACTGATGCTATCTACCACGCTTTAAGATTACATTTAGTATGAGCAAAGATCATTTTAGAGACAACTAACAAAACGAAAATTAAAATTAGAATAGCCAGACCAACAATAGGGAGAGCAACATGTTGACTTTCCCCCATTGTCGGCAAATCCTTTTGCTCCTGTACAATATAATTTGGTCCTTGATTATTATCTGTAGGTGGTTTTTCATGATCACCACCACTTTCGTCTTTCATCCCTAACTGACCAGAAACGGCTATTTCATTTTTCATGAAAATCACCTTCATTCATCAAAATGAGATGGCATCAAATTTCATACCCAGCGTATAATGCAATACCAGTGCTGTGGCTGATGTTGCAGTCCCACTAAATGTGAAGGTTGCTTTATTATCAACACCTGTTGCAACAGGATCAGAAGCTTTAAATTGATTGCCATTATTGGCAAGTGTGATTAACTCAGTAGATTTCGCAGTTATTGTACCATTTTTGATCAATTCTGTACTTGCTGATTTCGCAGGATTACCTGTTGTACCAGTTACATCAAGATTTAATTTAAAATCTGTTGGCATACCAGCATTATTGCTATCAGAAGTAAAGCTATCAGCTGTTACTTTAACTGGTCGTCCAGAGTTATTGACAATCGAATAAGTTGGTGCGTTGATATCTTTTTTAGCGGCTGTATTATAGAAAATTGTATCTGTTGGAATTGACACATTAATCCAAGCAGGATCGGTTTCAGGAATTGAGGTACCTGGATCGGTATTATCCGCCCCTAAAGTCCCCTTAACGGGAATATCTCCAGTTGATTTACCATCAACTGTTTGATCAGCTGAAACGGCTTGAACGCCCATAAGGACAGTCATTGAAATCATAAGTGTTGAAAGTATCTTTTTCATTTTTTCTCCTATTTTCATTGTTATTCTACCTAATTTTGATGTAACAATAACATGTCATTAACATTAATATTGCCACTTTTATAAAGGTTATGCTTTTTAATTTTGTCAATAGAATAATATAAGTTTAAATAATGTAACCTCATACTAGGTCACTTTTACCATTTTTTAAGCCTGCATTATCTCACTTCCTCTTTTTTTCTACTTCTACAAGATGTCAAACAATACCTCCTGTTTATCTATCAGTTATCATAATACGAACAAGTTGTGAAGCCAACATGAGCTCTTTTAACTAAAGCATACTATCTTTCACATAACTCCTTCTCTAACATCCCCAATCCTTTGCTTTACATTTTTAAACCCACATATTCTACCTTTGCTAACGTCTACCAAACTTGTTCATAAGAGATGCCAAGTATTTCTACATCCTTTGAAATAGATCTAATTAATAAATTTACTTACTGATTATTCCAATTTTTTGATATAAGTTATCAAGACTAGGACAAGTAACAATTGAGAGTTATTCCCCCCATCGCTGCAGCGATTCATTTCACTCCTCTAAAATTACTTATATTAATCAAGAAAGTAAACCATAGGGCAACATGAGTAAGCGCTTACAAAAACACAAATGACTGACGCCTTATCTAAGATAAAGCAAAAGTTATCCGGAAACTTTTTTTTCAAAATCTTTTGATGTGCCATCATAAATAAAATTTTTAAAATCCGCACTAAATTTTATTGTTATTTTTTTGCAAGTTACTTATCATCTAATTGCCTCTACAACTTATGACACATATGGAAATATAAAAACAAATATTTAATTAGTTTATTTTAATTTTATAGTTTTCTGTAATTAAACAATAATATTAAATCTCATTCATATTAAATATACTGACGTTATTTATAAAATGTCTATAAGTATGAACTTTTTATAGAATACTTGTCCTATAAAATAAAAAACTCTTCCCCATGATTCTGGGGAAGAGTTTTTTAAAGTATCCTGTCCTATGTTAATAAAACATAAACTTATATTTTGTTGATAACTTTTTGTCTATTGATTTTTTTTAGTTTACAGTGATCATGACACCAGCTGCAACTTCTCCCTTTTTAGCTTTTGTTTTAGGATCATATAAACTAAAACGTGCAGTCGATTTGTATGTGACCTTTGGTAATTTTTTTCTAGTTGAACACGAGTCACTTCTTCTCACATTTCAATAGAACCAGACGTATATATGACATTTTCATTTTTATTATCTGTAGTGACAACATATACCGAATAAAGGTTAGTCTAAGGATTTTTAATATTTAATTTACCACTTTAGGTCTGACTATTTATATCAGTCTTTGAATCAATCCTCAAACTAAACTTACTATCATCAGCTTTTTTCTTAGCTAACTCTGATAATTCTTTATCCGATATCTTCTTAGCATCATTTCCTTTTATCAAAAAATCAGCGCTGATGAGTGAAATAGTTTCTTTAGGTTTTGGTCTAAAAATAGTGTAAAAAGGCATAACATCCTAATAATAATAATAAAAGAAAATTAGCAGTATCAATAACATTTTTTCTTCTTTTTGTTGATCTTTAGTCTTTTTTTTCGTTCATATACGACTCCTATTATTTATAATAGGAGTGAATTAACTGTCAAAGACAGCTATGATGTCCCCCTATTTTACTAAAAAATAATATTTCTCAACTAATTTTTACTTAAGTCATTATATTAGTATAAAAGAGAGAATCAGTAAACTCATAACGACAAGTTGCTTTTTCAAACAACTTCATAGATACATTTTCTAAAGCAACATTGACTTGTGTAGTGTTTCAAAGGTCTCATCTCAAAATTTTTTTAATAATATATTCAACATTCATTTTAATTTAAGTGTTATTTTTTGAAAAGGAATATAAAGAGTAACTCTTTCTAGTAATTATAAGTAGATAAAAGTATTTGCTTAGGCTGCGAAAATGTCAATTTTTGATAATATTCAAAAAAAGAATCGTATGCGATATGATACGACGCTTTTTCGAATATTATCAAATTATATTTTTCAACAGGATATATTTACTTTGAGTTTTTTTGAATCAATTATTTCTATCATATTCTCTTTTTGCCAAAGCGAAATTCCCAACAGTTGCTGACGCATTATTGGCAATACTTGGAACTTGTAAATATGCCGATAACTCAGGAACTGAAACATAATCGTTTAGGAGTTCCGCAAATTGTTTACGGACGCGTTGCATCATATGTTCTTGTGCCATGACCCCACCACCAAAAATAATTTTTTCAGGTCGGAGCGTCAAAGTCGTTGTTACAGCCGCTTGTGCAATGTAATAGGCTTGAATATCCCAGACATGTGAATCTAATCTGATATTTTCACCCCGAACACCAGTCCGAGCTTCAAGTGATGGACCTGCTGCGACACCTTCCAAGCAATCACCGTGGTAAGGACAGACACCCGCAAATGCTAAGTCTTCTGGATGACGTTTGACAAACATATGTCCCATTTCTGCATGAGAAATACCACCGATAAATTCACCATCTTGGATGGCACCCGCTCCAATACCTGTTCCGATTGTAAAATAAACCAAGCTCTTAAGTGATGGATCTAATAATTGTTCACCAAAGGCTGAGGAATTCACATCTGTCGTAAAAAACATAGGTAAATCCAGCTGGTCCCTCAAGAAACCAATCATATCAAAATTCGCCCAATGAGGTTTAGGTGTTGTTGTCACGAAACCATAGGTTTCAGATCCCCTATCAATATCAATCGGCCCGAAACTACCAACCGCAATCGCCACAACAGATGATCCAAATTGTTTAAAGAAATCAACTGCCTGTTGCAAAGTTTCTTCTGGTTTTTCTGTTGGAAATGTCGCACTTTCAAGAATCATCAACTCTTCATTGCCGACTGCACAGACAAACTTTGTGCCACCTGCTTCAATACTACCAAATAATTTGCTCATTTTACCTCTCAATTGAGTTGACTTACAACTCTTTCCTTTCTTCTTGTAAACGTTTCCTACATTTTAACATAATCCCAAACAAATAACCGATATAATCGGTTATTTTAGTTTTATTTTGCTACAGGGGCAGTCGTTTGGATAATAGCTTGACCAACCGTAACAGTTTGATTATCAATCCCTTGAACTTCTGCAAATGACATGGTATTGGTCACAATGACCATCACTGTCGCTTCATATCCGGCAGCTTTAATTTTATCAATATTGAAAGTACCTAATAAGTCACCTTTCTTCACAACTTGACCTTGTTTGACTTGTGTTGAGAAGCCGTCACCTGCCATTTGTACCGTGTCAATGCCGATATGCAGCAGAACCTCTGCACCATTAGCAGTCAAGAGACCATAGGCATGCTTGCTGTCATTTGTGACTGTCAAAGTTCCATCAGCTGGTGCATAAATTTCACCTACAGTTGGTTCAATTGCAATCCCTTTACCCATCAATCCTGATGAGAAGACTTGATCTTTAGTTTCAGAAAGTTGGATAGCTTGTCCTGTCACAGGCGCAAAGAGTTCTTCAGCTAAAACACCTTCAGATGTTTTGACAATATTAATATCTTGAGCTGTTGTTCCTGTCGTTGCGACATTAGCAGGTACATCCATGCGACCTTTACCATAGATATAAGTCGCTAAGAATGCAAGGACGAAGCTGACCGCAATACCAAGCATGAACATTGGAATGCTAGCAGGTTTGATCGCAATAAAGCCGATGATTCCCGCAGGCCCAAGTGATACGCCACGCACACCTGCAAATCCCATGATGGTAGAGGCAATGCCGGCTGCACCGAGACCGATAAAGAATGGGAATTTGAGTTTGAGGTTGACACCAAACATAGCTGGTTCAGTAATCCCTAGCATAGCAGAGAAAGCTGAAGATGATGCGAGACCTTTTTGTTTTTCGTTTTTCGTCAAGAAGAAGATGGCAAATGTTGCAGCACCCTGAGCAACGTTTGCTGCAGCCGCGATTGGGAAGATGAAGTCACCCCCAGTTTTTGCAATATCAGCAAGTAGAGAAGTTTCAATCGCTGGAAATGATTGGTGCAAACCAGTCAACACAATTGCTGAATAGCCAAGACCAAAGATACCATAGCCTACACCTCCTAGTGTATTGACGAGCCAAACGAGACCATCAGTCATTCCATTTGAGATACCACGAAGGACAGGACCAACTACTGCAAATGTCACAAAACCTGTAATAATAACGGCTAACATCGGTGTGAAAGTAAAGTCAATCGCATTTTTCAAATGCTTATGGAAGAATTTCTCAAGCGTTGCCAAAATCCAAGCCACACCAATGACTGGTAAGACTTGACCTTGATAACCGGCTTGGGCGATTTTGAAACCAAAAACATCCCAGTACGGCATTTTGTTTGAAGCAATGGCTTCTGCTACACCGTAACCATTAACGAGGCTAGGCATTACCAACATCATACCTGCTGCTGCCCCAAGATAAGGATTACCGCCGAAACGTTTCGTTGCTGAAAATCCGATTAAAATAGGTAGGAAAGCAAATGGTGCCGAGGCCATAAGATTGACAATCTCAGCAAACCCTTGAATACCTGGGACCATCTCAACAATAGACTGAGGACCAAAGAGACCTTGACCTGTCAAAACATTGTTCAAGGCCATCAAGAGACCGCCTGCAACCAAAGCAGGAATCAATGGTACGAAAATATCTGATAAGACTTTAATCAACTTCATAAGTGGATTTGTTTCAGTGTTGGCAACGTCTTTCAGCTCATCTTTCGACACTTCGCCAACTCCAGTAATCGCTACCAATTCTTTGTAGACAGTATTTACATCACCTGGTCCGACGATGATTTGATACTGACCATTGGCTTCAAATGTCCCTTTCAAATCTGCATCATCGTCAAGCGCTGCTTGATCAATGTTAGCTGTGTCTTTAACAACTAAACGCAAACGTGTGGCACAGTGGGCTGCTGCGACGAGGTTATCCTCGCCAAGTGCTGCCGCAACTCGTTTTGCTACTTCTTTGTGATCCATAGAAATTCCCCTTCAAATTGTTACATGATAATTCAAGTCATAGAAAATCATTTCTACAAATCAAATTTCAAAGTTCACTTAAAACAATGTCGTTGCGATATCAATTGTCAAACGTTTGATACCGCTTACATTTTAAATTATAACCTGTTTCAAAAACATTGTCAAGCGTTTGACATAGAATTTTTTTTGCATTATAATTTGATTATGATAACTAAAAAAGATTACTCAAAACCTTGGACTTCTGCTGAGCGCTATCGTGCTTATGCTGACTACTCACCTGAGTTTATTGCTGACCTCACAACTGCTGTCGCAAGCTCAGCTTACAAAAATACTTATCACATTCAGCCAAAGACTGGTTTACTAAATGACCCAAATGGCTTCTCCTACTTTAATGGGAAGTACCATTTATTTTACCAGGTCTTCCCTTATGGGCCAGTTCACGGCCTCAAATCTTGGGCGCTGATGACATCAACGGACCTGATTCATTGGACTGATGAAGGGTTGAAACTCTTCCCTGATACCGTCTTTGACTCACATGGGGCTTATTCTGGCTCTGCTCTCGCTCTTTCTGATGACGAACTCTTCATTTTCTATACCGGCAACACGCGCGGTACAGATGGCTCACGTGATGCTTATCAAAACGGTGCCATCTACAGCAAATCAGGTGACGTTCAAAAATTTGATGCCCCACTTCTTCGAACACCAGCAGGTTATACCGACCATTTCAGAGACCCCATGATTTTCGATGCCAATGGTCAGAAATTTGCTATCATCGGCGCACAAACGTGCGATGAAGCAGGTGTTGTCGTCTTAGCTCAGGCAAATGACGATAGTTTAACGTCTTGGGACTACGTAGGACAAGTTCAGTTTACCCAAGAAAAGATGGGCTACATGATTGAGTGTCCTAATCTCATCTTTATTGACCAAAAAGCCGTTCTCTTATTCTGCCCACAAGGTCTTGATAAATCAATTGCTGACTATGATAATGTCTTTCCTAATATGTATGTCATTGCAGATAGCCTTGATACTGAGTCTGCATCGCTTGCTCAACCAAGTGCGCTCCATAATCTGGATGATGGGTTTGAAGCCTATGCCACACAGGCTTTCAACGCTCCTGACGGTCGTGTCTTAGCCTCTTCTTGGTTGGGCTTGCCTGATCTCGATGTGCCTTCAAACGAAGACGGATGGCAAGGCATGCTCAGTCTGGTTAAAGAACTAACACTGAAAAATGGTCAACTTTACCAGTTCCCGGTAGTAGAGACTCTGGCGTTACGTCACGACCAACAAACAATCATGCTATCAGAAGTTGCCACTACCATTGGCACCAATAGTTATGAACTTGAGATTGAAGTAACTGAGGATAATGAACTCTATCTTTTTGCTGATGCTGACAATTCTTCTCATCTTTCGCTCAAAATCGATGTGAAAAATGGTAAAATAGAACTTAATAGAGCAAATCTTCCTGTTAGCTGGGCTGAAAATTATGGTACGACGCGTTCAACACATGTCGCACCTGGCAAAGTCAAACTCAATCTCTTTGCGGATACATCATCACTTGAAATTTTTGTCAATGATGGTGAAAAAGTTATGTCTAGTCGTATTTTCACAGCACCAGAAAACACTTATTTGTTCGCCAAAAATAGCCTTTCTGCTAATGTTTGGCAACTAAAAAAATAAGGAAAAATTGAGTCCTCAATGGCTCATGAAATAAATTTATGGCAAATCTAAACGATGTCGCAAAAATTGCAGGCGTCACCCCTACTACTGTTTCGCGCGTCATCAATATGCGTGGTTCCCTGTCTCAAAAAACGATTGATCGTGTGCATGCTGCCATGCGGGAATTGAACTATCAACCCAATGCCATGGCACGTTCTTTGCAGGGTAAGAAATCACAGTTGATTGGCCTGATCTTTCCATCCGTCGCCTATCCCTTTTATGGCGAGATTATCCATGCGATTGAGTCTAAGCTTTTTGCGCGTGGTTATAAGGCGATTTTGTGTGACAGTGAAAATGATCCTGTTAAAGAACGTGCTTATCTGACCATGCTCATGGCCAATCAGGTTGATGGCATTATCACCAGTTCACACAACAAGGAAATTCATGAGTATGAAAATGATAACCTGGCCATCGTTGCCTTTGACCGATATTTGGCAGATGGAATTCCTATTGTTTCTTCTGATAATTTGGCAGGTGGTGAACTAGCGACAACCTATCTTTATGCGCAGGGTTGTCGTAAGATTGCCATGGTCGCTGGTGTTTCTGATACCATCAGCCCAACACAAAACCGTAGCTTGGGCTATCAGAACACGATGGCTGAAAAACAGCTCACGCCCCTCATTCATTATTTGGCAAGAGAAAGTGACCTCAGCCAAAGACGCGAGAGCATTCGTCAATTTTTAGTTGATCAAGCACCTGACGGCGTCTTTTGCTCAGATGATTTGACCGCCGTGATTGTCCAAAATCTTGCGACGACGCTTCATTTAGATGATCTCAAAGTTGTCGGTTATGATGGCACACAGGTCATTCAAAGTTTTATGCCAAGTCTATCAACCATCGTTCAGCCCATTGATGAGTTAGCCGAACTCATGGTTAAAATTCTGATTCAAAAAATTGAGGATGAAAACTTTACACCTCAAGCTAATTACGTGCTGCCCGTGACATTAAAAAAATAAGAGTGGGACAAAAGTTTTTAGTCACTAAAAGAGGAAGGTAAACTAGGCAATGAAATCAAAACTGCCAGTTTGCTTTTCTCTTTTTTCGTACTGTTTTGCAGAAAGACTACCAATTTGGTAGAGAATCAGCGATTTTTTAACCGATTTCGAATTGTTTCTTATGAAATGATTATGTTGCTTTACAATCAAAAAGCTATACAAAAATAGGCTATGGTCAATTCCAATTAACATTGAAGATTGTTCATAGCTTATTTTTTGAGGATTTTTGTCCCAGCCTTTTTTTTAACTTACTATTTGCGTTAATCCGATAACATCGATAAATATATATCCAATCTCTCATTCACATATCCCGAAAATAATTTTGTCATTGCAGATAAATTATGGTTAACAAAATACTCGTCAAACGCCAGATAATAATTGATTCTATCTGTAAATTTTATATTAATCGGTGGATAGCCTGCTTTCATCAACTCAAGGTTCACTAACAATCTCCCAGTTCTACCATTGCCATCAATAAAAGGATGAATCCCTTCAAACTCAATATGAAACTTCGCCAATCTCAATACAATATGTTCATCACTTTCTTGATATCTTTTCATCAAATCTGCCATGTGCGGTAAAATTAAGTATGGTTGTACTGGTTCATGTGCTGCACCCATGATACGTACTGGAACTTTTCTATAAATCCCTCTATCCTCTTTTTTATCAACTAAAACCAAATAATGAATTTGTTTAATAATACTTTCGCTTAAAGGTGTATTTGATTTTACCAAATCATTGACAAATTCAAATGCTTCCTTATGACCAATTGCCTCCATGTGATCTTTTAAGGGCTTTTTATCAATCGTCAAGCCTTTTAAAACCATATCAGTCTCACGAAGTGTTAAAGTGTTACCTTCAATTGCGTTTGAATTATAGGTATTTTCAACAATAAATTCTTCCGTAAGTCTTTCTAGCTCACCTGAAGTTAATGGCCGTTTTGAATCAAGTTGACGTTTTTTATCATCAATCATTTTTAATTGATTTTCTCTTGACTTATAACGAGCATCTATGGGTTTAGGTGAATCTTGCGGAATTTTCCAATTACGCCCTTCTTGAAAAGCACCTGATATTTTTCCCTCAGCACAAAGAACCCGAACACGTCTATCCGAAATTCCCCATTTTTCAGCTGCCTGTTTTACCGTAATATACACTTGTCACACCTCCAATTTACACTAATTATATCTTTTTATCGGAACAATAACAAATTATCGGAACAACATATTTGTGATTATCGGAACAATAAGACTACTTGCTCTTCTCCTTAAATATAGAAAAAAGAATCTAGAAATTTTCGTAATTTCTAGATTCTTATATATTTTATGCTTAGGCTCAATCTCGCCAATCCAACTCTGACCACTCGTCTCTCAAGATACCAAATTTAACTGAATCCCAGTATTGATTTTGCCAAAAACGAACCTTGCGAATTCTACCTTCTTCAGTCGATTCTCTCTAACTGAGGCTTACGACATTCACCAATGACGAGTGGTGTCCGCTCAACTAAGACTTCGCTAAATTCCAGTCCGAACCATCTCGCTGGTGTCACCGTGATTTGACGAATGGCAAATTTGGTTTGCATAATCAAACGTGACCAGTTAGACAATTCACCGGCATGAGAAAGCTCTTCATTGAGCATGACAAATCTAAAGTCACCGACTTCACGATTTTCAGAGACTGAGTAAGTCTGTACTTGTTTTTTAATTTCACCTGATGCCATCAATTCTGATACAATCTGACGTAGATAGACATTAACTGACTGACTCACTCTAAATCCTAAGTGCAATTTGACAAGCACCACATAATCAGTTCCCAGTGTGTCAATTTCATACTGTTTGGTGAAAGGTTCGTCTGTAACAGAAACGTTGACAAACCAATATACATGAGCACGTTTCGGATTTCTATCCAATATAGAATATAGAATTGGCGCATCTATTTCATCATCCACCATGTACTTGGTTAAATAAACGACATTGGTTTGCAAGATAGGGAGTGAGTGATCGTTTCTCAAATGATCCAGTTGAGATAGGTAATCTTTAACAGGCAGATGCTCGACTAAACCGTCTGTAATCTGACTACCCTTGTACCAAATATACATGATCACGATAATGGCAAGTGCGATCAAGACCGCGACATAACCACCATGTACAAACTTGTCCAAACTTGACAGCAAGAAAATCATCTCGATACCAGCAAAGAAAATCGGTACAGCAATCGCAAAGAATGCCTTGGCACGTGTCTTCAAATAATAATGCAGTAAGAAGGTGGTCATAAGCATAGTCACTGTAATCGACAGGCCATATGCTGCTTCCATTTTTGTAGATGATTGGAAAACAATCACAACGATAGATGTCGTTACCCATAATAAGAAGTTGACGACTGGAATATATTGTTGATTACGACTCTTACCAGGATAAAGGACATGCAAGCGTGGCAGAATTTTCAAGCGCATGGCTTCGCTGACAAGTGTGAAAGAACCCGTAATTAAGGCCTGAGATGCGATAATCGCAGCCAGTGTCGCAAAAAGCACTGCTAAAGGCATCAAAGGATCCGCAATCATTTGGAAAAATGGATTCATCTCTTTGAATTGATGAATGTCAGTTGATAAGAGATAAGCGACTTGACCAAAGTAATTGATGATCAAGCTGATTTTGACATAGGGCCAGCTTAAATGAATATTCGATTTCCCAACATGGCCTAGGTCACTGTACAATGCTTCTGCACCTGTTGTGGCTAAAAAGACATTGCCTAGAATGAATAGGCCCAAGTGATTATCAGGACTAAATAATAGCTTGATGCCATAGATTGGATTTAAAGCTCTTAAAACGGATAGATCTTGGAGCAAGTTGGCAAACCCTGAAACCAAAAGGAAGGTAAACCAAAGGAACATGATTGGCCCAAATAATTTACCGACCGTATCCGTCCCAAAGCGTTGAAAACTAAAGAGGATTAAGAGAATGGTCAAGGTAATGATCACAATCACATTCTGCGAATAGCCAAAAATTTCTGTAAAAATCGGCAGGGTTCGCAAACCTTCTATGGCACTAGTGACTGTAACCGCTGGTGTTAAAACGCCATCCGCAAGGAGGGCTGCACCACCAATAATCGCAGGAATAATTAAAAATTTACCCATGGGTCGAACGAGCGCATAAAGTGAAAAGATGCCGCCTTCGCCTTTATTATCAGCATTCAGCGCAATCATGACATATTTGACGGTTGTGAGTAGTGTAATCGTCCAAAAAATCAAGGAAACACTGCCGAGTAATAAGTTCTCATTAATCTCGCCATGATTACCTGCGATCAGGCCTTTCATGACATAAAGTGGGCTAGTACCAATATCACCATAGACGATCCCCATGGCTATCAATAGGCCAGCAGTTGACCACTTTTTATTTATCTTCTTCATTTCTAAATACCTTCCTCGGAAATTTTAGGCACAAAAAAACCTAAATGTCCTGATCATTTCTGTTGAAATATAGAACACCTAAGTCTTGCAATTTAAGAATAAACCAGTGATAATAACTTACCACAGAAATGTTGATTTATTCAGTCGTATACGACCTGCTACTCCCTTAAGTCAATAGAGTTCATTTTAACAGGATAGTGGACCATTGTCAAGAAATAACACTAGTAAAACTAGCCTATTTTTGCGCTAACTTACAAGCCAATCCGATCAAAGACTTCGTCCACTCGACTAGCATAATAAGTCGGATCAAACAGGTCTTCTATCTCAGACTCAGTCAAGACTGACATCACTTGCGCGTCAGATAAAAGTTGTGGTTTAAAATCTACTTGATTGTCCCATGAGTAAGCTGTTTTTGGCTGAACCAAATCATAAGCAGTTTCACGTGTCATCCCTTTTTCGATGAGTTTGAGCATCACACGTTGGCTATAAATCAAGCCAAAAGTACTGTTCATGTTACGAATCATATTCTCTGGGAAGACAGTCAGATTTTTGACAATGTTACCAAAACGATTCAACATGTAGTTCATCAAAATCGTTGTATCCGGTGTAATAATCCGTTCAGCTGAGCTGTGTGAAATATCACGTTCATGCCACAAGGCAATATTTTCATATGCTGTCACTGCATGACCACGAATCACGCGCGCAAGGCCAGTCATGTTTTCAGAACCGATTGGATTACGTTTGTGTGGCATAGCTGAACTGCCTTTTTGACCTTTAGCAAAGAATTCCTCTACTTCACGTTGCTCAGATTTTTGCAGGCCACGGATTTCAGTCGCCATGCGTTCAATAGATGATGCGATAATCGCTAAAGTGCTGAAATACTCCGCGTGCAAATCACGTGGCAAGACTTGAGTTGAGATCTCTTGGGCAGTAATGCCTAGTTTGCCACAGACATAGCTTTCCACGAATGGTGGGATATTGGCAAAGTTACCAACAGCACCTGAAATTTTACCCGCTTCAACGCCACGCGCTGCATGTTCAAAACGCTCAATGTTACGTTTCATCTCTGAGTACCACGTCGCCAATTTCAAACCAAAAGTCGTAGGTTCTGCATGCACACCATGGGTACGGCCCATCATGATCGTAAACTTATGTTCACGCGCTTTATCAGCAATAATTGCTGTAAACCGGTCAAGGTCAGCACGCAATACATCGTTAGCTTGTTTAAAGAGATAGCCATAGGCCGTATCTACAACGTCAGTCGATGTCAATCCATAATGGACCCACTTACGTTCTTCACCTAAACTTTCAGATACCGCACGTGTGAAGGCCACCACATCATGACGTGTTTCTTGTTCAATTTCAAGAATCCTATCCACATCAAAAGTTGCCTTTTCACGAATCTTCGCGACATCTTCTTTCGGGATTTCTCCCAATTCTGCCCAAGCTTCATCAGCCAAGATTTCAACCTCAAGCCAAGCTTGATATTTATTTTCTTCAGTCCAAATAACTGACATTTCTGGGCGGGAATAACGTTCTAACATGTTTTTATGTTCCTTTTCTCTTATAAACTCTTATAAACTTATCGCACAGTCATCTGTCAAAATTGTCACATGACCCATTTTGCGATTTTCCTTTGCTTCAATTTTACCATACAAATGCAAATGTGCGCTCGGATTTTCTGTCGCAAAATGTTGTGCAGCTGACAAATCCTGACCTAAAACTTGCAGCATAACAGCTGGGGACAGTTGCGCTACCTTTGGTAATGGTTCACCCAAAATACCACGGATATGCAAATCAAATTGTGAAAAATCACACGCTTCAATCGTGGCATGACCAGAATTATGCGGCCGCGGCGCGATTTCATTGACCAAAATATCATGATTGGTCACAAACATTTCCACACACAAGGTACCTGATAATTGCAAGGCTTGAGCGATTTTAAGCGCCATACTTCTCGCTTCTTCTGCTAAATACTTAGAAATTCTTGCAGGCATGATCGTTTTATCTAGGATATTGTTACGGTGCATATTTTCACAAACTGGAAAAACCGAAAACTCAGTCCCATTACCAGAAACAATGACAGAGATTTCCTTTAGAAAGCTGACAAATTCTTCACTGACACAGGGTTGAAGATCCGCAAGATCACGCGCTTCTTCCCAGTCGACAACATTCTCCACAACGACTTGACCATGGCCATCATAACCACCTGTTGCCGTCTTGACGACATGTTTTTTAGACAAATCTAGATCGTTTAAATCTTCTAATGTATTGATGACTGTATATGGTGCTACTTTGACACCAGCTTTGGTCAAAAAATCTTTTTCAAAAATGCGATTTTGAGAAATACGGAGTAAGTCTAAACCTTGCGGTAATTTATCTTCATAAGGGGCTAAAGCATCTGCTGAAACATTTTCAAACTCATAGGTCAGCACATCAGCACGTGCTGCTAACTTGGCAATTGCAGCCGTATCATCATACTTAGCAACAATTTGTTCTGCTACAAGCGAAGCAGGACAATTTGGATCTGGATCAAGGGTAATAACCTTATGCCCCATATAAGTCGCAGAAATAGCCATCATTTGTCCCAGCTGACCGCCACCGATAATCCCAATCGTTTTCATATCAGTCAAGTTCCTCACTACTTTCTATCACAGCTTGTTTTTGATCTTCACGGAACTTAACCAGACGATTTGCCAAATCATCATCCGAAATAGACAAGGTTTGAAGTGCATAGAGCCCAGCATTTTGTGCCCCAGACTCACCAATGGACATGGTTGCTACTGGTACACCACCTGGCATTTGAGCGATGGATAAAAGTGAATCTAAACCATTTAAGGCACGTGACTTAACAGGCACACCAATAACTGGTAGTGTTGTTTTAGCTGCTACCATTCCTGGTAAATGTGCTGCACCACCAGCCCCTGCAATGATGATTTGGATGCCACGGTCACGTGCTGTTTCAGCAAATTCGAACATCAAATCTGGTGTTCGATGGGCTGAGACGACTTTCTTTTCATAGGCAATGCCAAATATGTCAAGCACGTCTGCTGCCTTTTTCATGGTTGACCAATCAGACTTGCTACCCATGATGATGGCAATTTTAGGTTGATTAAACATTTGCTTTATCTCCGATATCGTTTCTATAAAAGAGTCCTGTTGTATCTTGCGCTTTTAATTCTTTGTAGAGGATAGCTTGTGCGTCAGATACTGTATCAGCTGACGTTTCTAAAAGATAAACGCGACCACCATTTGTGACGAGTTGACCATTAACATTAGATGCTACCCCTGCATAGTAAGTGGTAATGTTTCCCGTCGTTTTCTCAGGTATCTTAATACCTTTGGCATAATCCCCTGGATAACCTTCAGAAGCGACGACAATGCCTAATGTAACACCGCCATTGAACCAAGTGAAATTAGGGGTTTGGTCTGCTAATAAATCTCGCATGTTGACCGCAAAGTCCGATGTCAGACGTGGCAATATAACTTGCGTTTCAGGATCCCCGAAACGCGCATTAAATTCAATGACTTTGGGGCCGTCTGCTGTTAAAATCAAACCTGCATATAAAATACCTGTGTAGGGACGGCCTTCGGTAATCATTCCATTGACAACGGGTTTAATAATCGTCTCAACTGCCGTGTCAACGACTGATTGTGGTAAGTGTGGTACTGGCGAATAAGCGCCCATACCGCCTGTATTAGGGCCTTTATCGTTGTCATAGGCTCGTTTGTGGTCCTGGGCTGTCGGCATCATGTAAAATTTATCATTTTTTACAAAGGAAAAAAGTGAAAATTCTTCACCAGCTAAAAATTCTTCAACAATAACACGTGACTTACCAAATTTGTTATTTTCGAGGACATCGCGGGTGAAATCTATTGCTTCTGAGACTGTTTCAGCGACAACTACGCCTTTACCAAGTGCTAGGCCGTCAGCCTTGATGACAATTGGTGCACCTTTAGCCTCAATATAAGCAGAGGCTTGATCAAATTCACTGAAAGTCTTGTGATCAGCAGTAGGCACACCATATTGATTCATGATTTGCTTGGCGAAATCTTTTGACCACTCTAGTTCTGCTGCGCGTTTGGTCGGACCAAAAACAGATAGACCTGCCGCTTCAAAGTCATCAACAATCCCAGCTGCTAAAGCATCATCTGGTCCTACAAAAGTAAAGGAGATGTCATTTAACTTTGCAAATTCAATCAGTTCAGCATGTTGAGCAATGCTAAGTGCGACGGTTTCAATCCCATCCAAGATCATGCCTGCATTGCCTGGTGCAGCATAAACAGCTGTCACTTCAGGACTATCTAGTAATTTTTTTGCAATCGCATGTTCGCGCCCGCCTGAGCCTATGACAAGTAATTTCAAGATTTTTTCCTCTTTATGCTCTCTTTTACATTATTTTGTTTCATTCTATCATGATTATCAGTTAAAAATGGTAAAAACAGGACAAAAAACCTAAAATCCGATTAAAATGTTCGGTTTTCTATTACCTAATCATCACATGTCGTACTCCATTAATATATCTCGACCATGGAAAATCAGTTTTGCACCTTCCTGAATCAAATGGTGGCAGCCATCTGACACCCCATCTATGATATTACCTGGAACGGCAAACACATCTCTCCCCTCTTCCATAGCCCGCTCACAGGTAATCAAACTACCTGAGCGGAGCTTGGCTTCTGTCACTAATACACCACGAGATAGACCTGCAATAATTCGATTACGCTCTGGAAAATGATACTTCAAAGGTTTTTCATCTGGCCCATATTCTGATAAAAGGAGCTGATGTTTTGCGATATAAGCCTGCAGTTGATAATTTTCTCGTGGATAATTCACATCTAACCCTGTTCCAATCACAGCAATTGTCTTACCACCATTTTTCATAGCAGCAATATGACTAGCTGTATCAATGCCGCGTGCTAAGCCACTAACAATCACAAAGCGATCTTGCAATTCTTTGATGATCTTCTGAACACTGGCAACCCCTACTTGACTGCAATCTCGACTGCCAACAAAACCCAGTTTGGTCTGATGAAGCAAGCTCAAATCTCCCTGATAAAAAAGTAAGACGGGCGGATTATAAATTTCTCGCAAAGCTTCAGGATAGACCTTATCCTGAATTGAGAAAGACGGAAATTTCTGAAACTCCTCTCGTATGGCTTTTATGTCAAATGATCGGAATTTTTCCCAAAAATGAGCTGACTGTTTCATCTTAACTTGTCGAATAAAGGCTGGTAAACAGACCAAGGGGTTTCTTTCTTGACTGTCTGCAACTAGGGTTAAAAACTGATAAACCATTAAGTTTGACATGCCAGCTTTTTTTAAGCGATAGATATCGAAATTTTGCATAAAAATAGTCCTTTCAATATCATATACGAAAAAAAGCTACGATTGCTCGCAACTTTTTGACTAAATCTAAAATATTTTTGATTATTTAGATTTGATATAGTTAATCCCATTAGCTTTAGGACCAGTTGACTTACCAAGGAAGATGGCAAGAACCAGAATTGTCAAGACATAAGGGGCAATTTGCAAGTAAACACTTGGAATACTTGAAATCACAGGAATTTGTGTGCCGACAACTGAAAGACTTTGAGAAAGGCCAAAAAAGAGACTCGCAAGCATAGCACCAATCGGGTTCCACTTACCAAAAATCATAGCAGCCATGGCGATGAAACCTTGCCCTGCAATCGTAGAACCACTAAAGTTAACTGAGATTTGTTGGGCAAAAACTGCGCCACCGAAGCCACCAAGCACACCAGAGATCATAACACCTGAGTAGCGCATCAAATAGACGTTGATTCCAAGTGTATCTGCTGCTTGTGGGTGTTCACCGACTGACCGCAGACGTAAGCCAAAACGTGTCTTAAACAAGACGAACCATGCGATAAACGATACGGCAATGGCAACATAACCAATCAAAGATGTCTGTTTAAAGAATATTTTACCGATGACTGGAATCTTGTTTAAAAGCGGAAAGTCCCAGTAACCAAAACTCTGTTGAATGTTATCTGTTTGGCCTTTGCCATAGAAGACTTTAACCAAGAAAACAGCTAGTGCTGGTGCCATAAGGTTGATTACCGTACCAGAAATAATGTGGTCAGCTCGGAAATTTATCGTTGCCACGGCATGGAGCAAGGAAAAGATCAGCCCAATCAAGCCTGCAAAAAGGAGGGCGATCCAAGGAGTGGCTTTACCAAAGGTACCTGCGAAAGTCAGGTTAAAGACGACAGATGAGAAGGCACCCATAATCATGATTCCTTCGAGACCAACATTGACAATCCCACTACGCTCTGAGAATGTGCCACCTAAACTGGTAAAAATCAAAGGTGTCGCATAGATCAACATAGAAGAGATTAGAATTTGAAAAATCGTTGTGATTGTCATCAGCTCTCACCTTCCTTCTTAGCCACTTTTTTAGGCAATTGCGGCAAAATTTTCTCAATGACAAACTTAATCCCAACAAAGAAAATGATACTTGCAATCACAACATTGACAATTTCTGCTGGAATACCTGTTACGTTCATTCCAGGAGCCCCAACTTTCAAAATCGAGAAGAGGAAGGCTGCTAGTAGAATACCGATAGGTGAATTTTCACCTAATAAGGCGACTGCCATCCCATCAAAACCGATAGATAGACTTGAATATTGGACGAAGAAGTTTTGGAATGTTCCTAAACCTTCCACAACACCACCTAAACCAGCTAGGCCACCAGCCATTAACATCGAAACAATAATCGTCCGTTTAGAGGAAATTCCTGCAGATTCAGAGGCATTTGGATTTAAACCAACTGCACGAATCTCAAAACCGAGCGTTGTGCGTTTGAAAATAATCGCAACAATGATAATCGCAATAATCGCAATAAAAATACCGATATTAAGCCGAGAATTATTCGTGATTGATGTTAAAAATGAGTTTCTAAATGTTGCATTGGCACCAACTTGAATCGTTGAGTCTTTGGATGCCATGAGTTTTTTGGCAAATCCATAATGCACCAAATAAGTCGTTACTAGTAAAATGATATAGTTCATCATGATCGTCACAATCACTTCACTCGTCCCTAGAAAGGCTTTCAAAAAGCCAGGTATGGCAGCCATCATGGCACCCCATGCCGCACCAATGATAATCACAAGTGGAATCATGATGGCACGTGGTAAATCTGGAAAGCTAAGTGCAAACCAGACCGAAGAAATCCAGCCAGCCAAGGCTTGACCAGACATCCCGATATTGATCATGCCAGCTTTCATGGCAACCGCAAAGGATAGGGCTGTCAAAGTTAATGGCCCCATGCTGCGGAAAATTTCACCGATGGACTTACTGTTCCCAAAAGCCTGAGTCAGCAAATCTTCATAGCCCCAAAGTGGGTTGTAACCAAATACCAGCATGATGATGGCGCCTAGCAAGAAACCAGCGACAACAGCGATAACTGGCACAAGGCCTTTTCGAATTGATAAATTTTTCATGTTTACCCTTTGCCTCCTACCATCATCACACCAAGCGCTTGTTTTGAAGTTTCCCGAGGATCAACAATGCCCTGAATTTGACCATCATGAATGACTGCAATTCTATCTGAGACATTTAAAATTTCATCCAGCTCATATGACACGACTAGAACTGCCTTGCCTTCATCTCTGGCACGGATCAAACGTTTGTGGATATATTCAATCGCACCAACGTCTAAGCCACGCGTTGGTTGACTCACAATCATTAAATCTGGATTACGATCAATTTCCCGAGCGATGACAGCTTTTTGCTGATTACCACCAGAAAGAGATGCTGCTGAGACGAGTTCACTTGCACCACGAACGTCAAATTCAGTCATGAGGTCACGCGCATGGCGGTTAATTTCTTTATAGTTTAACAAACCATGACGGCTTAATGGTGCCTGATAGTAAGTTTGTAAGCTGATGTTCTCAGCAACAGTCATCGCAAGAATCAAACCATCACGATGTCGGTCTTCTGGAATATGCGCCACTGACATTTCAGTAATTTGACGTGGTCTGAAGTTAGCAACATTTTGACCTTTAACATCAATTTGACCACTCTCAACATGCTGAAGTCCCGTAATGGCACGGACTAACTCACTCTGACCATTACCGTCGATGCCCGCGATACCTACAATCTCACCCGCATGGACCTGCAAAGAAAGGGACTTAACGGCTTGGGCTCCCCGACTTTCGTTAACGACTAAATCCTTGATGTCGAGGACGACTTTTCCTGGATTGGCGGCTTTTTTCTCCGTCACAAAAGAGACGCTGTGGCCGACCATCATTTCTGCAAGTTCTTTACTTGAACGTCCTGCAACGTTAACTGTTTGGATTGATTTCCCACGACGAATGACGGTCACACGTTCTGCAACCGCACGAATCTCATCAAGTTTATGGGTAATCAAGATGATTGATTTTCCTTCTTTGACGAGATTTCGCATGATCTCAAGGAGTTCTAAGATTTCTGCGGGTGTTAAGACGGCAGTTGGCTCATCAAAGATGAGGATGTCCGCTCCTCTATAAAGTGTTTTTAAAATCTCAACCCTCTGTTGCTGACCGACATTAATATCTCTAACTAAGGCATCAGGTTTGACCTCAAGCCCATACTTTTGAGATAGTTCTAGAATTTCTTTTTCGGCTTTTTTGATGTCTAATTTGCCACCATGGACTGTTTCATTGCCCAAGATAATGTTCTCAGTGACTGTAAAAGCATCCACTAACATAAAATGTTGGTGAACCATCCCAATCCCAAGTTTGCTCGCCTTTGATGGTGAATCAATTTTTTCCAATTCACCATTGACCAAGATTTCACCAGAGGTCGGTTCCAGTAAACCAGATAGCATGTTCATGAGGGTTGACTTTCCTGCACCGTTCTCGCCTAAAAGCGCATGGATTTCACCTTTTCTAACTTGCAAATCAATCTGATCATTTGCAACAAATTCTCCAAAAATTTTAGTGACTTTGCGCATTTCTATAACATTTTGTGCTGTCATAAAAACTCCGTTCTACTATTTTGTCCATTTTATTATACCATATTTGCGATTGCTGAATGTATACGATTTCATCTAAACTCAAAAAATTCTAGGCATTCCCTAGAATTTTAAGTCAAAATTCAAGTTAATTAAGTTTTGATTATTCAACTCATGCTTTGGCGATGAGGGTTTCAAGTCCGACTTGCATCATATCTGTAAAGGTTTTTTCGCGCTCTTCAGCAGTCGTATCTTCATCCAACACAAGGCTATCTGAAATGGTCATTAAACTCAAGGCCTGCACTTGATGTTTAGCTGCCAAGTAATAAAGCGCAGCGGCCTCCATCTCAACAGCTTTAACACCCATAGTACCGAGCTTAATGTTTTTATCGAATAGATCAGAGTAAAATAAGTCTGCAGACAGCACATTACCAACGTGAGTGGTCACACCCATGTCTTTGGCAATGTGATAAGCTGTGTCTAGCAAGTCAAAATCAGCGATTTGGGGCAGGTCATACTCAGGCCAATCATTTTGGATAATGCGAGATGTCGTTGCAGCGGCTTGAGCAAGGACTAATTCACGAACGTGAACGTCTTTAGACAGCGAGCCAGCAGTTCCCACACGGATCAATTTTTTGACGTCGTATTCTGTGATCAATTCATGCGCATAGATGGAAATAGAGGGCATCCCCATACCAGTTCCCATGACTGACACACGCTCACCTTTATAGGTGCCCGTATAACCAAACATGTTTCGAATTTCATTAAACAAGACAGGATTTTCTAAGAAATTCTCAGCGATAAATTTTGCACGCAAAGGATCTCCTGGTAACAAAATCTTATCTGCAATGTCACCTTTTTGAGCAGCAATATGGATTGACATTAGAGTTCCTCCAAAATTTCCTTGATCAACGTTTTAAAGGTCTCTTTAATCCGTGTAGTCACTTCTACAACTTCTTCGTGATTGAGTTCAGCTTGTTTACCAGCCGCATGGTTGGTAATCGCAGAAATTCCAAGGACACGCAAACCAGAGTGAACGGCAATAATCACTTCTGGCACAGTCGACATCCCGACAGCATCCGCACCGATCGTTTCAGCGAAACGAATTTCGGCAGGTGTTTCATAAGTTGGCCCAGTGAAGCCCATATAGACACCTTCTTGTAAGTCAATACCTACACGATCAGCAACAACTTTCGCTGTCGCTTGATAGGCTTTATCATAGGAACTTGACATATCAGGGAAGCGTGGTCCATAAGCATCCAAGTTTTCACCGATGAGTGGGTTTTGACCTGTAAAGTTAATATGATCATTGATCAACATCAAAGTACCAGGACCATGTGTGACACCACCTGCAGCGTTAGTGACAACGATACCAGTCGCATCAAGTTCAGCCATGACACGAACTGGGAAAGTCACAACATCGAGTGGGTTACCTTCATAAAAGTGGAAACGACCTTGAAGTGCCAGTACTTTTTTACCTGAAAGTGTGCCGTAGACTAACTTGCCAGCATGGCCAGCAACTGTTGATTTACCCCAGTTCGGGATGTCAGCATAGTCGATGACGACTGGATTTGAAATCTCATCTGCAAGCTCACCTAAACCTGATCCTAAGATCAAACCAAAATCAACTTCTTTTACACCTTGTTCTTGTAGGAAAACAACAGTTTCCTTTATTTTATCCATCATGGTCATGATTATTTTAAGTCTCCTAAGAATGATTGGCCGTTTTCTGTCGCAGCAACGCCAAAGTTTTCGGCTACAGTTGCTGAAATATCAGCATAGTGGCCAACGTTTAATACGCCTTGTCCTGTGAAGGCTTTGCTGTAAGCAAGCAATGGCACATATTCACGTGTGTGGTCAGTTCCGACATAGGTTGGGTCATTACCATGGTCAGCTGTGATTAACAACAAATCATTGTCGCCCATAGCAGCATAGATTTCTGGTAATCTCGCATCAAATTCATTAATGGCATTACCGTAACCAGCAACATCACGACGGTGTCCAAAAAGGGCATCGAAGTCAACCAAGTTAGTGAACGAGAAACCTGTTTCGAAGTCTGGTAACTTCAAGGTTTCAATCAAGCGATCAACACCTGCCATATTACTTGCGGTATGACCCATGTCATGGTTAATCCCAACACCATTAAAGATGTCGTTGATTTTACCAACAGAGTAAACACCAACGCCTGCTTCATTAAGGCTATCTAGTACTGTGTGACCAAATGGTGATAACGCATAGTCATGGCGGTTTGGTGTGCGTGTGAACTTACCTGGTGTGCCAACATAAGGTCGCGCGATGATCCGACCGATCATGTAAGGATCATCCAAGGTAATTGAGCGCACGTATTCACAAATTTTATAAAGTTCTTCCAATGGAATAATATCTTCATGCGCAGCGATTTGCAAAACTGGATCGGCTGACGTATAAATAATCAACTCTCCAGTTTCCATTTGGCGCGCGCCGAAATCTTCAATGACTGCAGTACCAGAATATGGCATATTGGCTTCACGAATGATCTTGCGACCAGAGAATGCTTCGATTTTTTCAAGTAAGTCTTCTGGGTAGCCTTCAGGGAAAACACGAAATGGCACTTGGATGTTCAAGCCCATAATTTCCCAGTGACCAGTCATCGTATCTTTACCACGTGAAATCTCTTCTAGTTTTGTCGCATAACCAGTCAGTTGATCTGTGGCAACTTGTTCTACACCAACAAGGGCTTTGTCACGTGGAATATGGCCTAAGCCAAGTTTTGCCATGTTTGGCACGTTCAGAGTAAAGTTTTCTGAAATGTGACCCAGTGTATCTGACTGCGTATCGTTTGTATCGTGGTTGAAAAATTCATCTGCATCTGGTGCAGCTCCGATTCCAACTGAATCCATAACGACTAAGTGAATCCGATTAAATTTTGACATATCTTACTTCTTTCTAATAGTTAAAAGACAGTGCCTAAAAGCAAGCACTGTCTTTTATATTGCTAAATATTATTTTTCAGGGACAGTAATTTTACCTGATTTAATGTCATCGTAAGCTTGATCAACTGCTTTTTGAGCATCGTCAGAAAGGTTGTCATTGGCTAGGCCAACAGCGCCTTCTTTGATACCGTAAACAACGTGTTTGCCGCCTGGGAATTTACCAGCTGCAGTTTCTTTACTGATATTTTGAACGGCTTCACCAACACCTTTAGTTGTTGAAGCAAGGACGAAGTTAGATTTTTTACCATCTTTAGATGTGTAGTTACCTTCACCTTTTTGGTCACGGTCAACACCGAGAACCCAAACTTTATCAGCTTCTTTTTTCTCTTCGTTCAATGATTTGGCTTCAGAGAAGACACCTGCACCAGTTCCACCAGCTGCTTGATAGATAATATCTGCGCCACCAGCGTATTGTGTCGCAGCGATTGTTTTTCCTTTAGCAGCATCCGAGAATGAACCAGCATAGTCAACTTGTACTTTGATTGATTTATCAACAGATTTCACACCTGCTTCAAAACCTTTTTCGAAACGTGAAATAACTTCACCTTCCATACCACCGACAAAACCAACAATTTTCGTTTTAGTTGTTTTGGCTGCTGCAACACCTGCAAGGTAGGCTGCTTCTTGGTCTCTAAATGTTGCTGAAGCGACATTTTTTTGTCCTTCGATCACATCATCAATCAAGACGTAATTGATTGATGGATTGTTTTTGGCAGCTTCATCAATTGCATTGTGAAGTGCAAAACCAATACCATAGATCAATTTGTAGCCACCTGATACGGCGCTGTCGAGGTTTGTTGCGTAGTCAGATTCACTAGCAGATTGGAAATACGTGTAACCTTTATCTTTAGATAAATTATTCGCTTTCCCCCAGGCTTGTAACCCTTCCCAAGATGATTGGTTAAATGATTTGTCGTCCACACCACCAGTGTCTGTAATAATGGCAACAGTTAAGTCTGTTTTGGCTTTAGCAGAACCCGTACTTTTATCACGGCTTCCACAAGCAGCAAGAGACAAGGCTGCAACAGCAGCTAAACCAACACCAATTACTTTTTTATTCATTAAAATGAACTCCTCCAAATTATGGCTCACGCAAGCGTCAGCAAGGCAACAATGTGTTTTTAAAACTCTACTTTAATTTTAACTTAACTCGTGCTAATTGACAACTATTTATCGATTTATTTTAATTATAAAATTCTAATTGTTTGGTTTTTAATCTAAATTCTTAAAATGATAAGGCAGTAAGTCACCAACCGTCGTTTTTTTAACATCCCCAGCCTTTGAAAAGAGCCAAACAGGCATCTCATCTGGACAGAATTCAGTCAAAACTTGGCGGCATGCCCCACAAGGTGAGATGGGTTCTTCAGTTTCACCGTAAATACCGATCACTTCAAACTCACGCACACCGCTAGAAACAGCCTTAAAAATCGCTGTCCGTTCGGCACAATTGGTCAAGCCAAAACTAGCGTTTTCAATGTTACAACCTTGAAATACGAGACCATTTTTAGCAACTAAAGCTGCCCCTACTGGAAAGTGGGAGTATGGTACATAAGCGACACTCGCTGCTTCTCTCGCTTGTTTAAAAAGCTCAGTATCCATTGCCATCGGCTACATTTCCTTTCATGATATCCACACCATTGGATGTCCCAAGACGTGTCGCACCGGCTTCTATCATGGCTTGTGCATCAGCAAACGAGCGAACTCCGCCTGATGCTTTAACGCCTACGTCTGGTCCTACAGTTTGACGCATCAGCGCGATATCCGCAACCGTTGCACCTGCAGTAGAAAAACCAGTTGACGTTTTAACAAAGTCTGCACCCGCACGAACAGCCGCTTGGCATGCTTTGACTTTTTCTTCATCTGTTAGTAATGACGTTTCGATGATGACTTTGGTTGTCACATCTTTTGAAGCATCTACAACAGCTTGAATATCAGATTCAACTAAGTCCCAGTCGCCATCTTTCGCTGCGCCGATATTGATGACCATATCGACTTCATCCGCTCCATTTTTAATAGCCTCAGCTGCTTCGAAAGCTTTGACTGTTGATGTATTTGCGCCCAAAGGAAAACCGATAACCGTACAAACTTTAACATCAGTCGCTGCTAATTTTTCCGCTGCAAAACTAACCCAAGTTGGATTGATACAGACACTCATGAAGTCATATTGGATGGCCTCATCAATGATTTGTTGCACTTTTGCTTTAGGTGTATCTGCTTTTAATACAGTATGATCAATATATTTATTTAAGTTCATTTGATAATCTCCACGATTTCTTTAATTTCTATTTTTTCATCTGAAATGCTGATAGCATCCAGTAAGACTTGACTTTCCTTTTCGGCATCAAAATCGGATTTATTATACAAGATTTCGAAAAGCGGTTCTCCACTCTCGACACGATCCCCGATTTTTTTGAAAATCCGAAGCCCCGCGTCTAGGTCAAGGACGTCTGACTTAACAGCACGACCTGCACCTGCACGCATGGCTAGTAGACCAGCTGTTAGGGCATCAAAACTGGTGACATAACCTGCTTGCCTACTAACGACAGTTTTAGAAAAGACAGTTTCATGCTCTGGCGATGCTAGTAATTCCTCGAGGTCGCCACCTTGCGCTTGAATCATTTGTTTGAATTTATCAAGTGCTGTACCGTTCGAAAGATTTTCTAAAATGGCATCTACTGACTTTTCGACACCAGCTAGACCGAGCATGATTTGTGCCAATTCTGCGATAAACTGTCTAAGTTCTGGGCTACCACCACCTTGTAAGACTGTCAAGCTTTCTGCAATCTCTAGGCGATTCCCAATCGTAGCGCCTAGTGGTTGACGCATGTCTGTAATAACAGCAACAGTCTTGCGTCCTACAGCATTGCCCAGATCCACCATGGTCTGTGCAAGTAGGCGGGCATCAGTCAAGTTTTTCATGAAAGCACCACTACCAACGGTGACATCTAGCAAAATCGCATCACTACCTGCCGCGATTTTTTTCGACATAATCGAGCTTGCAATCAAAGGAATGATATCAACGGTTGCGGTCACATCACGTAAGGCGTAAAGCAGTTTGTCGGCCTTAACCAGGTTATCTGACTGGCCGATGACCGAAATGCCAATGTCTTTAACCTGCTGGACGAAGTCGGCTTGGGTACGCTCGACTTGGAAGCCGTGAATACTTTCAAGTTTGTCAATGGTGCCACCAGTATGTCCCAAGCCACGACCGCTCATCTTAGCAACAGAAATGCCGAAGCTTGCAACGAGTGGCGCTAAAATCAGCGTGACTTTATCACCTACACCACCTGTTGAATGTTTGTCTACCTTGACACCTGGAATTTCAGATAAGTCAATTTGTTCACCCGTGGCAACCATGGCCATGGTCAAGTCTGCAATTTCTTCTTTCGTCATGCCTTGGAAATATACCGCCATGGCCCAAGCAGACATTTGATAATCTGGAATCTGTCCCGTCGCATACTGGTCAATCAGCCACGTCGTTTCAGCCTTGGTCAGCGCCAGACCATCTCGTTTTTTCTGAATGATATCAATCATTCTCATTACGTCACCTCACTCTAATCTATCTATGACAGTTCTCCAAAAAAACGGGGAGATTTTGACTGTTTATGATATTATTCGTCAGGCTTTATTTTATCATATTTTGGTAAAAATTAAACGTGATAATAAGCAATTTTAGCAAACGTTTTCTCCCAATAGCAAAAACTATCTTAACTATTAATTTTTTGACAAAAGAAAAAGGCCCTTAGACCTTATTGATTTTCAAAACCATTTTCAATCTTTGCTTCGTCATTTTCAACGAAACCAAAATCACTGATTGGTGCATATTTAAACTTAAGTTCACCTAAGATATCTTTTTTAGGAATAGGACCGAACTTTCGACTGTCATCTTGAACGTCTCTAGCATCATTTAAGATCCAATAGCTATCTTTACCTAACTTATCTTGACGAAAATCTGTCGTAAATTCCTCATCATGCGTTTTTAAGTAAGCAGTTTGATTGACTTTGATGTAGGGTTCTTTCAGGATTTTCTGGTTGACATAGACAATATTATCCATGGCGACAACACTTTGCCCGGGCGTTCCAATGATACGGCCTACATATTTTTTGCCATTATGACGGTAAGCAACTAAATCCAGATTATCAAGCTGTGTGCGTTTGATGGCAAATACTTGCGTTTTCTTGGGCAAGATAGGTGCCATATTATTATTATGAATCCGAATTGGCTCTAGAACAAAAAGTCGCAAAATGGTCAACACTGCGACGATGATTAGGCCAATCAAAATATTTCGATATAAGTCTCTCTTAACCATTTTACTAAAACTTTCTAAAATAAAAGCGAACGTGTCTATTTGCCGCTCTTTACTTCATTTATATTAGGATAGGACGTAGGCCCTGGCCTGTCCATATACTTAGTGCTAAGATTACAAAGCCAGATTATAAGTCTTGATTGCTTCTTCCAAGGCTTCTGGATAGGCCTTAAAAGTCTTGATATGCTTGCCATTTACAATCACATCAAAAGCATCGTCAGCAGTATTTTTGATCTCAGCGACCGTTTTTTTGCCAACCGTTAAAACCACGCCATCTTTACTGTCAGAAATTTGAATTTCTGTTTCTTTTTTCTTACTCATGAACCCTATTATATCTAAAAATGTCCCATTTTTCAAGTCTAGCGGTTATGAGGATCTCCGCACACGAGTTTATTATCCCAGTTCCTCCCTTAACCATGCGTCTGAGGAAGCGGATGCGACTAAAATCACCATCAAAAAAAGCCTAAGCGATACTCACTTAGACTTTAAATAGATTAGGCATTTAACTCTGCCAAAATCCCTTTGATTTGATCTTTAGTATGCACACCTGCGACTTGTTTGACAACTTCGCCGTCTTTTTTGAAAAGAAGTGTTGGAATACTCATCACACCAAAAGATTGTGGTGTTGCTGGGTTTTCGTCCACGTCCATTTTAACGATTTTGAGTTCACTTTCGTCTAATTCTTCTGAAAGCTGGTCAAGAATCGGTGCTTGCATACGACAAGGGCCACACCATGTTGCCCAGAAATCTACGAGTACGATGCCATCTTTAGTTTCTTCTTGGAAAGTAGCATCTGTTACTTCTATTGCCATTTTAATCACCTCTATTTATTTTACTAGCTCTATTCTACCTTAAATTTTGGTGTTTGTCCTCTAATTTGCACGCGAATTGTAAGCCACTTAAAATCAGCTCTAATACATCATTCTATATTCTTCAAGGCGTCAATCATATCAATCTTTTTCAAACTAAAATGTGTCATGACATTTACGATCAGGGTGAATGAAACTGTAAGAGCTGTCGCAAAGACAAAACTAATGGTGTTAACATGTCTGACAAACATCAAGGTATCTGTTTCACAGGTACTGATGATGAAATGACACAAGTAAACACCACTCACTAGACCTAGGATAATCCCGACAATCGTGAAAATCGTATTTTCCTTGGTAATATAAGCATCTGTTTCCTGATTATAAAAACCTAAAACTTTAAGTGTCGCAATTTCTCGTTTACGTTCACTAATATTAATCGTTGCTAGGTTATACATGACGACGAACGCCAGAATCGCTGAGGAGACGATTAAAATCAGGACAACCAGATTAAGTGAGGTCATGGTGTCATTAATCATAGTCACCGTTGTTTTTGAGTTAATGACACTAGCTACTGACTGATTGTTCATGAGTGAGGCGTCAAACTTTTGATCGGCTTGTGCTGATAACTTATTTTTCAATTTTATGGCGATGACATTGGTCTCATACTCACCAAAAATAGCTTGAGAGGTCGCTTTGGGTAAATAAACGTAATTTTCGATATAATTTTCTACGATTTTTCCTACTTTTACTTCATGTATCTCATCACGACTATCCTTGAAGGTAATCGTATCCTTTTCTTTGACCTTTAACAACTTAGCTAACTTTTGACTGACAATAGCTTGATTACCATTTAAAGAGACTGCTTGTTTATCTCGGTTGATGTCATTTAAACTGATGACTTGTTGGAATGTTTTAGTATCATCAGGTACCACGACTGTCACATCATAGGCTTTACCGTGACTGGACACTTTCTTTGTCGCCATGGATAAGTTAGCCGTATGAGCAACTTGATCGTTTTCCGATAAGACATTAAGCAAGGTCTTGTCATCTGTATTTGCTTTTAGTGACACTAGTTTATCGTATTTAAAGACATTGCCATACTGGTAATTCACGATGTCCGTGATTGAATCTTTGGGCCGAAACCTGCAAGTATCAGTGCGGTACAGCCAGCAATGCCTAGAATGGTCACGATGGCTCGGGTTTTATAGCGAAAGAGGTTGCGCATGACGATTTTATCTGAGAAACTAAATCGGTTCCAGATGGCAGGCACATGCTCCAACAAAATCCGCTTACCAGCTTTGGGGGCTTTAGGACGCATCAGGATGCTTGGCGTGTAGATTAGCTCACGGTAAACCGCGATTAAGGCGCCGCCACAGATACAGATCAGCGCAATCGCAAGTCCAGTCAAACAATAGATGGGCTGGAAAAGGACGATAAACTTCGGTATGGCAAAGAGCGTCGTATAGATATTCCAGATAAGGTTGGGGATGAGATTGAGGCCGATAATCATACCGATTATACCGCCAACCAATGTTGCTGAAAGTGAAAAGAGGACGTATTTCAGAGCAATCGCAGGATTTGAAAATCCTAAGGCTTTCAGGGTGCCAATTTCACTTCGATCTTCTTCCACCATTCGCGCCATGGATACCAAGCTAATCAAGACTGCAATCACATAGAAGACGACTGGAAAGACACGCCCAACTTTGGCAATACTTTTCGTCGCATCAACAAAATCCTTGTAGCCTGTGTCATCTTGGCGATCGGTGATATACCATTTGGCAGGTGGCAAACTATCGCGGTTTACCTGTCCTGATGCTAAAGCTACTGGGCTAAGGTAATCTGCATAAACTGTTTCAAAACGTTGGGTTTCTTGCGCATTTTTGATTGTCTCGACTTCTTTTTTTGCCGCTGAAATCCGATCCAAATAAGTTGTCTGGCTCGTCATCTCTTGTTTAGCGCCTTTGACGGTCAAAGCAATCGCACTATACATATCCTGCTTAAAAACACTAGGTTTGACATACATAAAATAGTCAATCCGACCGTCTCCTAGACTCGTCGTACCACGATGCACCTTAGAAAAGTAGAGGGGACTTTTGACCGTTCCTACGATTTGATAAGTCTCGTTCGTCAAGTCAGGATCATTCATTTTGAGCGAGTCGCCTATTTTGACCTTATTTTTCTTTAAATAAGCTTCTTCGACGACAATTTCATTATCTTTTTGCGGGAGCTGGCCCTTAACCAAAGTAATTTTATTAAGTTGTTTTGGCACGCCTATCACTTTGGCAATGGCGGTTTCATCGTTTTCCTGCCTTGTTGTTGTACGAGCGACTGGTTCAATGAGCTCATCTTTGGCATATATGCCTTGAACGCTAGCAACATCCGATAGTTTTTCAAGACTTGTAACGTCTGCCTTAGTCAAGCCAAGCGTAGACTGAATTTGCAAGTCATAGGCTTGGGTTTGATCCAAATAACTATCTAAAGTCGAGAGCATATCTTGTGAAGTTGAGCTGATGCCGGCATAAAAACCAACACCTAAAAGTGCCATACAAAGCAAGGAGATAAAACGTTTAGACGACTGCGTCATCTTACGAAAACTACTGATGATAATCGTTTTATTTTTCATCGGCTTACCACTCTATGGCTTCGACTGATAAAGGCTGGTCATTGCTTTGTATAGATTCAACACGGCCATTTTTAAATTTGATACCTTGTCAGCAATCTGACCTATGGCGCTATTGTGTGTGATGATGATAACAGTGATTTTTTCTTTTCGACAAGTATCAACAAGTAAGGACAGGATTTGCTTACCTGTGTGATAGTCTAAAGCACCTGTTGGCTCGTCACACAGGAGCAACTTAGGATTTTTAGCTAGCGCCCGTGCGATGGCCACCCGTTGCTGCTCTCCACCAGAGAGTTGGGCTGGAAAATTCTTTTGACGTTCAGCTAAGCCAACTTTTTCAAGTGTCTCAGCTGGTGAAAAGGAGTCTTTGGTTAACTGAACTGCCATCTCAACATTTTCAAGCGCCGTTAAATTTTGAATCAAGTTATAGAACTGAAAGACAAAACCGATATCATTGCGTCGATAGTTAACTAAGGCTTTATTTTTCAACTGCGTGATATCTATACCATCAACTAAAACTTGTCCACTGCTTGCACTGTCCATACCGCCCAAAATATTCAGAGCTGTTGTTTTACCAGCACCTGACGGCCCCAGAATACAGACTAACTCGCCTTGCTCAATGTCAAACTGTGCATGATCTAAGGCTTGAATACTCACTTCTCCCATTTGATAGGTTTTTACAATATCATTAAATTCAATATATGTCATTTTGGACCTCTATCTTTAAATAAATCGTTTTCATTATCTTGACTTACTTTAAATTATAGGGCTTTATGGCTGTTTGTCAACCATTACAAGTGGCGGTCTTAGCATCGACATTCGTCTTTGGATAAAAAATAAGACTTGCGTCTTAATCATTAAATGATATTAGATGAATTAACCATAATCTTCTTCTTCTTTCTTGATTCTATTTATTAGATTTTGGTTCACATTTTTCAAGTAATTTTTTTCTCTTTGCAAAAGTGTTTGATGTGTTTCTAAATTTGAAAAATAGATTTTGGTCTCAATTTCATTTTTCAAATAGTCGAGCGCTTCTGATATTGTTTTGGCTTCACCACTTGCCATATATTTTTCGAGCGATATCAGATGTTCAACAGATAGATAATGGTCGGGTACCCTAGGGTTTCTGAGAGCAGGTTGCGAAACAATTTGATACGCTTTCTCATCAATTTTTTCAATATCAGTAAATAATTGCTTTAATACCTTTTTTTCAAGTAAACTAGTGAAAGATCTAAAAAGAGGATGACGCCACATTTTGTATAAACACAAATAGGGCAAGATGATGAGCAGGGCAGTCGTAAGTAATAAACCAACCAAACGGGTTACGAACTTTCCTGTCGTTTGTAGATCAAAATAACTTAATTCCAATGATAACATTATAAAAATCCAAATCGCGGTTGATAATATTGAAGCAAGCATACCCGCTACTATAGCACGTATCGAACGTATTTTCTCATGATAAATTCTTAAGCGTTCATTTCTCGCATAAGCGACTTTTTCCAAACTTTTCAAAAGGTGAATAGACTTATTAAAGTAACTTAAATCATTTATTTCTGTCAAAATAATCTCCTTCAACATCTTTAGATCGTTTGTCTGATCTAAAAACTTTACCTCTTCAAGTTGAAAGGTTATATCATTGATTCTATCAAAAATAATAGACCATTTTGATCAAAGTGCCACATTGTCTAGTTATATTTTAATTTTATCCAAAATAGGATTTTTTATATTTTTTTGTCGTTTTAGAGAAAAAAATAAGACTTACGTCTTTATTTTTTAGACAACCTTGGTCGTCCAGTCTTCACAATTAATGATATCAGTTGCGATATCTTGGTAAAATTCTGGTTCATGACTGACCATGAGGATAGTGCCTTTGTAAGCCTGAAGGGCACGTTTAAGTTCTTCTTTAGCATCCACATCCAGGTGGTTGGTCGGCTCATCCATGACCAAGATGTTAGATTCATGATTCATGATTTTACCTAGACGCAGTTTCGACTGCTCACCACCGGATAAGACATAAACACGACTCTCGATTTGCTTAGTGCCAAGACCACATCTGGCTAGGGCTGCACGGACTTCGGCTTGATTGAGCGTTGAAAACTCGTCCCAATAGTCATCCAAGACTGATTTTTGGCTCGGCGTTTTATCTTCCTGAGCGAAATAGCCGATGATTTGAAACTCTCCCTGTATGACTTCTCCTGATAAGGGTTGAATCTCACCCAACAAAGACTTGAGTAAGGTTGATTTTCCGATACCATTCGAGCCTGTAAAGGCGACTTTTTGGCCACGTTCCACTAGCATGTTGATGGGGCTTGAAAGTGGTTCTGATGCGTCATATCCCAAGACTAAGTCCTTGGCTTCAAAAATGAGCTTGCCTGATGTGCGGCCTAATTTGAAGTCAAAACTTGGTTTGGCTTTTTCCTGAATGGTCTCGACAAAGGTCATCTTGTCCAACTTCTTCTGGCGCGCCTTGGCCTGACCTGATGTTGCGACATTGGCTTTTTTCTTAGCGATGAAATCTTTGAGTTTGGCCGCTTCCGCTTGTTGGGCGTCAGCGAGTGAGGCTAGCTGTTTTTTCTTCTCTTCGAAGAGGCGCTCGAAATTGTGGTAATCGCCCACATAACGGTCGATTTTCTGCTGGTTAACATGGTAGACGATATTGATAACGTCGTTCATGAAGTCGACATCGTGAGAAATCAAGACAAAGGCATTTTCATAGTTTTGCAGATAATTTTTCAGCCAGGTGATGTGTTCTTCGTCGAGGTAGTTGGTTGGCTCGTCTAGAAGTAAAATGTCTGGCTTTTCAAGCAAGAGTTTGCCCAGTAGGATTTTTGTGCGTTGACCACCTGAAAGATCCGCCACGTCTTTGTCGAGTAAGTCACCGAGGCCCAAGCCACGCGCGATTTCATCAACCTTGGCATCAATCAGATAAAAATCTGAATTGTCCAAGGTATCTTGCAGGTCAGCAGCTTTTTCAAGGGCTGTTGTCATCTCTTCATCAGACATGTCACCCATGCGTGCGTAGATGTCGTTCATCTCACTTTCAGCGTCCAATAGGTACTGGAAGGCTTCTGATAGGGCTTGACGTGTTGTTTTTCCTTTACCAAGCGCTGCGTGCTGATCCATGTAGCCGACACGGTGTTTGCTTGACCAAGTGATTTTGCCTTCGTCTGGCTGCAGATTGCCGGTAATGATGTTCATGAAGGTTGATTTGCCTTCACCATTTGCCCCGACAAAGCCAATGTGCTCGCCTTTTAATAGGCGAAAATTGACATCATCAAAAATCGCACGGTCGCCAAAGCCATGGCTCAGTTTTTGAACGGTTAATATACTCATCTTTGCTTTTGTTTCTCCATCTGTTTCCAAGTTTGCTTTCTCTATTTTAACAGAATTTTTGGGAATGGGGAAGGGTCGGAGGCAGGCACTGACTTTTATCTTTAACTGTCATATTTTCTGTAAGAGTGTATCTCTATATATAGAGCTTAAATTCTTCAAAACACTTCTCAATTTGCTCTGAGTATTTCTTTAAACTTGTTTCAATACTATTAATAAATATATTTATTTTTTCGTTTTGTATTGAAGATACTTTTTTTTCTTCAAAATATGCCTCAAAATTCACAGGAGTATATTGCTTAATTTTTTCTTCGTCAATTTCGATACTAAAAGCGAACGAGATGATGGTGGTATGTAGTTGTGTGATAGTATCTAATTCCCAGGGAGTTAATAAATTTTCATACAATTTTATATTTTTATCACATTCAATTTTCAGCTCGTAGGCTATTACTACATACTGTAAAAATAAGTCTTTAGGTGCATCAACCGGAGGTAAATCTTGTAATAGTTCATGTTGCCTTTTTATTAAGTATAAAAAATTATATAGAGAATATTTTTTAACTTGAGATATTTCTTCATTTTTTGCTTTTTTCATTCCAACTGAATAGATCAATGAAAATACTGAAATAACTACCCCAGTAGCACACATATACGTTACAATTTCTCTAACACGTGTAACAGTTTCTGTACTTTTAAGTGACATATAGTTATTAATCAACATATTTGTATTACACCAAACAATACCTATTATACTAATTAACAAACCTAGTAGAGACCAAAAAACATAAAAATTTGCTCGTTTCATATAGTTTTCTCCTACCTGGACTGACAATCGCCCTTCAAATTTTTTTAAATTTATCTTCATATCATCATTAGTTTTACTTATTAAAGTAACATAGTTAAGATTACGTCTGATTATTGCAATTCTTGAAAAATTGATTCCTGCAAATCTCATTATACTTAGCTTCATTTTTGAAATTTCAGACATATCACCTCTTACAGTAATGAAGACTTGCTCATAAATATTATATAGAGCTAACCCATAAACAATAGGAAGATTAAATAAAATTAGTATGACTGGAAGCAAGAATTCTTTTACAGAAGTAAGATTTAATAGTCCATTTGAATTGTTAAATACATGAAAAACTACATTAAAGAAAGCGATGATACCAAAAAACAATAAAAATCTATCATAAAACTTCTTCAGTATTTTGTGGTTAGTTTTACTAGACATTAAGGCATAAAATCCACCCAAAATAACCATTAAAGGAACCATTATTATTTCTACAATTAAATTGAATGACCAAAAATTTAAGACAAATTCAATAATAACAAATATCGTTATATTATCTTTAATGAGTTTAACAAAAAAATAATTATTTTTAGCTTCATCAATCGTCTTAGCAAATAAAGGCAATTCAACAAAGAAAACCCAAAAAATCGTATCTTTAAGTAAGTCAAGTGACCAAAATTTACATTTACATAGTAAATATATAACTGAACAAAAATAACTCAAAAATAATACATAAAAAATAATAAATTTTCGGGAAAATAGTATCGGTTTTACCGACTTCAAAAAAATTATCGTATGTTTTGAAAAAGCAAATATAACAATAAACAGTATTAACCAAATTCCTATCGCAATTTCACGATTGCTAAATATATTTTGTAATTTATCCAGCATTAATTACCCCAATAATTATTTAAAAAATCACGCATATTATACGATATCCTCCTCCTGTTATTTGTTAAATATTTCCTTTTCAATCCTTTAATCAGCTATTCACCCATATCTAAAAAATTGAACTACACTCTCAAAAATCAGTTAACATAACACATCATTTTTTGATGATTACCCTTTTATTTTCCAGTCATCACAAATACAGAAGCAATCATTAAATCTAAAATAATAGTTGTTTCACTTTTATCAATACTATTTAAAAATATTGTTTATTGCCATTTTTATTAAATTTTTACTTTTTTTCATTTTTGATCAACAATTATTTTTCGAATTACATAATTATTATCATTTTCTGCCGTTTCACTAATTACAGAAGCTAATTTAGAATCATAAACTCGAATTTTTTCTAATTTATGTAGCACTTGACTTTTTACAATTGCATTATCATTCATAGCTATCATCTGTAAATTTTGACCAATTACTTTACGGAATTTTTTCAGTTCGTAGAATTTTAATTGGAGTTGTACATTATACCATCTTACATCAATATCTGTTGAATTAGACCATAGCAAGACACTCTGTAAAATGAGTGATTCAATATTTGAACTAATTTTTAAATTTTCATGATTAGTCAAAAAAACTTTTAGTACTTTACATGCCTCAATTTGTCTTCCTGGATTTCCAAAAAAAGATAATATTTCAACAATTTCTTTATATTTATTCATTCCCAACGTTTCAAGAAATAGAAAGTGACACAAACTAGATACGATATTATCGATATGACTAATCATTGTTTCATTAGCTTGGTCATAATCTTTCATCTTAACAATTTTTTTTAGTAGTACATCATTACACTCCATCAATTCTGGATAGCACTTTAAAAGATAAATTATCACTTTATATGCACTAACTTTTTCGTTAATTGTTTGATTTTTTGATAATATTGTTCCTGCTACACATACAATAAGTTTATTTAATATAGATTCGTCAATATTGTTTTCACTCGCTCGAAGTATGCCCATAATATACAAGTACGGATCAGAACCATATAAAGAGAATGTACCATTTTTTCCTTGAATCTCGTTTCTTTTATTAATATCATCAATCAACCTATTCAAAAGATTCATTTCAGAATCAACCGTCCCCTTTTTTTCAAACTGATACTCAGTAGAATAAAAATCAGCCCACTCCACTTGAATAAAATTTTCTAAAAGCTCTACATGTTGAATATCCATATTTTCCAATAAAATAAAAATATTTTTAATTTTTTCGATCTCATTATAATCATTATTATTCTCAATGTAACTTATTAATACTTCAATTGTTTTATTTGAAAAATCTACATTTACTGCTCTATAATCTACATTATTGTTTGAAATTAATTTA
>NZ_BCVN01000018.1 GCF_001591765.1 Pseudolactococcus raffinolactis NBRC 100932
TAAAAATCTAATGATGAAAGGCGTTTTATTGCTAATGCCAATTTATTAAGGTAACATAAATTTTATGTTAATAAGGGTAAAATGTTCAAATATAAAGACTGTACTTTAAATCGTGTGGGAAATTTTTCACTGTCACCTAAGTAGATAGACGATATTTTTGCCCAAGTTAACTTCAAAAGAAGCAACGATTATCGTCAGGAAACTAAAATTGTGGGGATAGAAGGAGGAAGTATTAGTCGTGAAAGATTTTAAACATGACACAAAACAAACGAATTACCGGTCATGGAAGTCGGGGAAACACTGGATTTATGCGAGCGTAGTTTTAGCCGCCGTAGTAGGTGGTGTAGCACTAGAAGCAACAGGGGTTACACCTAAGGTATTGTCTTATATCCAAAAAAGTTTCGGTAGTGAGGTTGTAGAGGCGATAGCTAATACACCAGGCATCTTGGCACGAGGTGAAGTACTTCAACCAGATTTTTATGCCAGTGTCGGAGATTTTACCGTTCCTGCGACAGTCGGGACAGACTTTTCTAATAATGCCCAAATTGAAGTGACCGGTTCTATCAAGCCGAAGTTCGTTGGCCCTGTCTTCCAGATTCCTTCTGGTAAAGAATCAAATGCCATCGCTGCATTTAACCAGCCGTTGGATCCAGCTAAGGATTTCTCTATCTCAGGTGAGGTAACTGTCCCTGATGCTCGTATTGCCGCAGCAGGACTTTATGTTTCAGATGTACCATCAAACGAAGTTATTAACAAGCTGGGTACTATAAGCTTAAATGAAGCTGGTTCATCTGGTGCCCTTAGATGGGAACTTGGTGGTAGTAGTTCATATTACACTGGACATTATATGATTTTTTCTGGATTTCATAATGTCGTAGGTTACGCAGCGACGTTAGCCAGTGGTACGGACTATAGCCGGGTTTCTGGAAATGGAATTGCAGCAGTAGGTCCTTCTAAATATGCGGATTGTGACTTTGTCCTTCTAAATACGACTGAGAAGAATAGGACTAATATTAAAATCCAAGTTACTGTCAATTATAACGCAGCATCTGGTATCCTTAAAGTAACTTATAAGCATAATTCAGGTACTGCTGATATCGGTATCGGTCAATACTATCAACAATGGCTAAAAGATAAAAATAGTAAATCCGCAACAGTTGAGTATAAAATTGACAAATCTGCGCCAGTTTACTTAGGAATTGTTGGTAACGGAAATGACTCAGGAAGTGGTGCCTCTAAAAAGACAAGTAACACAACTGTAAATTCTGTAACCGGAACTTATCTTACAGCAGAACGTGCCGTACACTTCAGAGATGATGCAGGCAATCAACTGGCTGCGTCATCTAAAGTCTTAATGCCTCGCGGTGGCCGCTTAGGAATTGGTAATGAGGATACGACGACACCTTACTACTATGATAAACCTGATATGCCTCAAGGTTATACTTATCAAGCAAGTCAAAACCCAAGCGTAGGTGGAGATAAAGAAGTAGTCGTAACTTATCAACGCGACGTACAAACAGGTTTTGTTGAACTGACCAATAAATTAACTGGTCAAAAAATGGATCCAAACGAAAATGTTGCAATCAAAAGTGTGACTAAACAGAACTTATCTGTCAATGTACCAGGGGTTTCAGGGTATTACTACCTCAATGAAATCACAGGAGATGCTAAGAATCCGACTTATGATGGAGATGGGTCAACTGTCGACTTTGACATGACCATGGATGATACCGCAAACGGTACAAATACAACCGATAGTCAAGAACAAGTCGTTGGTACTTACATGATGCCATCTGTTCAAGAGCGTATCTTAAACATTACGAAGCCAGATGGCACAATGTCGACTGAGAAACAAGTGTCGAAAACAGACACAGACTTTGCTGCGATTGAGGGCGAGTATGCAATTCCAGGATATCGTGTCATTGTTGATGGTGTACCAGTTACTGATGCTCAAGCACCACAAGGTATTCCAGGTGAAGCAACCGATAAAACAAATAACTTAAAAGCTACAACAGATAGTGCACCTCAGGTTCATACGATTACTTATCAAGCTGAGCCACAAAAAGCAAAAATTGTCTATCAAGATTTGACTACTGGTAAAGAACTTCATACTGATGAGGTTGATGGCTTGTCGAATGATGCAATCAATAATTACGAGACTGCTTCTAAAATTGCAGACTATCAATCTAAAGGCTTTGTTCTTAAATCCAATACCTTCACAGATGGTTCTGAACATTTTGATGCTGATACGACAACTGACCAAAGTTATGTAGTGGGATTGGTCCACGATTCAAAAAATAATCTAGAATCAAAAGACATCACACATAAAGTTGCTTATACGATTAAAAATGGCTTTGTAACAGCCCCTCAAGACTATGAGACAAAGTCTAATATTACTTATAATCATTTTATTGATAAGCATACTGGGGATGTGATTACTGCTGATTTTGATAAATATGCACTAGATGGAGATATCAATCAAAATCCAAAAGCGCATAAATATGAGTCAAGTCATTCAGATGCCAAGGTAGCGCATGATGGTAAAGTTGAGTTTAAGTCACCAGAAGTTCCTAATATCAAAGGCTATACTGCCAACCTAACTGAAAATACAACTATTCATTATAGTAAAGCTAAAGATGGCGAAGTATTAGAGAGTAGCGTTGAATATGCGATTGATGAGACTATCAACATTACCTTACCAACGGATACTTTCTTCTACAACACAAGAACAGATGCTATGATCAAGGCTTCTAGCTATACGATTACCAATGATTCAGGACTTCCTGTCAAAATAAGTATTGATGGTTTTGCTGCTGAATTAAGTAATTCAACCTTGCCATCAGACTTTGCATTAAATCTTAATGTGAGTGGTAATAAAGTCACTACGCCAAGTGCAAAACTGATTGAGAACGGCTTGATTAAAGTGTCAAATAGTGAGTTAATCACACTAGCCAACTGTCTTGACCAATATAGTGCTACTGATGCAGCAATCACAAGTGGTTCACCTGTTAATAATGCTGCTGAATTTACTTATGGTGGGGCTGCAAAAGCATCAAAAACTTTGAAGTTGGGCTACACGTTAAGTCTAAAATTTGAAGATGTTAAATTTTAAACATAATAATTAATTCATTAGTTACTTGAAACCAATTAAATAAGAAAATGATTGATATTTGAAGTGAAGAAATAGGGCTACAGTGAAGTTTTGCGTCTATAGCTTGCAAAGCGATATCCCTCTTTCGAAATTGCGATGATTCTACTTGACTGTAGCCCTATTTCTTCACTTCAGTTCTTGAAATTTTTAATGATATTGGCAGTAGCGGAATGAATTGAAGAAAAATATAAAGACAATAGGAGTTAGCTATGAAACACGAAGCACCTCAAGAAGAGAAAAAGAGTAAGAAAAAAAGATTACTTATCTTATTACTTTGTCTTTTATTAGTTGCAGGTAGCTATGGGGTTTATCATTTCTTTTTGAATAAACCCAAAGAAAATGTATCAGTCATTAGTGGAGATTTTTTACCCAAAAATAAAGATGCCAAAAAAATGTCTGATAAAGAAATTGCTAAATTTGCCCAAAAAAAGGCTGATGCCAGTCAATTCAACATGATGATTGGATCAAAAGCTGAAATTGACGGTCAGTCTCAAAAAGGCAAACTTAATATAAAGAATCCCCAGACAAATGTCTATCCGGTCAATGTTGTTATTACTGACGATCAAACTGGAGCTGTCATCTATACGTCTGGTGCGATTGAGCCAGGAGAGGAGGTGAGTAATGTCCAGCTAGAGAAGAAATTAGAAAAAGGTACCTATCGAGCAACAGCCCGCTTTAGTTTATATGATTCAAAAACAAAAGCTAAGAAAGGCGAGGTTGCTGCAGCGGTCAATATTATTGTCAGCTAACACAAGGTTGTTAGTCTATCACTTATTATTTATATATTAATGGAGAATATCATGAAAAAATTACTATCTACTTTACTCGTTTCAACTGCTGTATTTGCAGGCGCACAAGCTGTATCAGCTGATCAAAACATCATTGCAGAAACTGACGCTGATATCACTGTCAACGGTACATTGGGTGCTGACAATACAGATCCAGGAGCTACTATTCCCGAAGGAGATAAAGATTGGATTAACGTAACACTTCCTACTGAAACAATCTTCTATAACAAAACAAACGATGCTGCTATCAAAGCACCAACATACGATATCACTAACAATTCAGGTCGTCCAGTGACAATCTCTGTTGCAGGTTTCACTGCTGATTCAGCTAACCCAGCATTGCCAGCTGACTTTGATTTGAACCTTGATTTAACTGGTAACGCAGCAGTTTCACCAAGTACTAAATTGGTTTCAGCAGGCGCACTTCAAGCACCAGCTACTGAATTGATTACATTGGCAAACAACGTTGACCAATACGCAGCTGCAGATACAGCATCAGCAGCAGGTGCAGCAGTTAACAACAAAGCTAGCTTCACATACAGTGGTACAGCGACAGCATCTAAATCTGTAAAAGTTGCTTATACTTTGAGCCTTAAATTCGAAGCTGTTAAATTTTAATGAATGATTTCTAAATCATCAAAGGAGGAGATTTCATGACAAATGAAATAGCCGTCTTAGGTCAATTAGGGCTAGAGGAACCACAAGTTGATCGGCCAGATTTACCTCAAACAAGTGATGAACCACCTCACTATATAGTCCAAGAGCAAGTCCCACCCCAAAACTCAGGTTTTTTACCACACACAGGTGATTTGCAACAAATTGGCTTATTGATGATAGGGTTATTTTGTCTGAGCTTGTTCCTTGTCTTTAAATCTAGAGAAAATTCTAGTGTAAATGCTGAGGTATAGATATTTTTTTAACCTCTACTCTTTACTGACCAGGATAGAATATCCAAGTAAAGAACTTTTCTCCAGTAATGGAGAAAAGTTCTTTTTGGTTTTTTGGGGAAATAATCTACAAAATATGATCAACGATTTCGTTTCGATAAAGAATTAACTTCTAAAGGTTGGGACAAAAGTCCTCAAGAAAAGACTATGAGCAATCTTCAATATTAATTGAAAGTGGCCTTAGTCTATTTCCGTGTAGCTTTTTTGATACATTGTAAAACAGCATAACGAATTTCGTGAGAAACAAAGCGAAATTGGTTAAAAAATCGTTTCTATATTGATAATCTAATCAAAAGATAGGGGGCATTAAAAAATATGAAACCCGAGATTGAAAAAAAGAAAGTCTGAGATGAGAAAACGCGGTTAAAATAATAACAAGCATTAGCTAGCAACCCATATTTTAGGAGGATTTGACGATGTCAGAAAAGAGAACACGATTTCAAGCCGTTTTGGATGGCGAAGCAGTTGACCGGATTCCAACCGGTTTTTGGTACCATTTTTTCGAAGATGAGTTGGTTGAGGCCACCAGTCAAGCTGATTTAATCGCTGATAATGTGACGGGCCATCAAAAATTTATCTTAAATTTTGAGCCAGATTTTATTAAACTCATGAGTGATGGCTATTTCCACTATCCTAATGCTGCCAACTGGCGCACGTCAACTGATGATGAACTCTTAGCGGTCACATCAATCGGTAAGGATTATGTTTGGCTTACTGAACAAGTTGCACTCGTTAAATCTCAACACGCCCAGTTCAGCGAAGATATTTTTTCTTTTTATAATATCTTTGCACCCGCTACCTATCTCAAATTTGCCTTGGGCGGTGATGACCAGCTCGTTAACTTTGTCAATGGTCACAGTAAACAGGCCATCCAGCATATTTTTGATATCGTAAGTCAAGATATCGCAGACTTAGCAGTAGCGGTGATCAAGCAAGGTAGTGCAGATGGCATCTATTATAGTACGCAGAACATCCAAAGTACATCTGATCAAACGATTTTCAATCAATGGGTCAAACCAAGTGATCTCACCGTTTTGAAGGCTGCTAAAGCAGCTGGTGGGACAAACGTTTTACATATCTGTGGTTATGAAGGTGCTAGCAACCGTTTGACTGATTTCTCGGATTATCCCGCAGATATTGTCAATTGGGCAACAGCAGTTGAAGGTGTTACTTTATCACAAGGTCGATCGATATTCCCAAATCAAGTGTTATTAGGTGGTTTTGGTAATACGACAAAAGATGTCCTTTACCAAGGGACAATAGATGATATCGCTGCAGCGACACAAGCTATCATCACTGCCTTTGGTGATGATACCCGCTTTTTGATTGGTGCAGATTGCACCGTCCCACGGGATATCGACTTAAAACATCTGGAAGCAGCACGAAAAGCAGCTGTTAAACAACCTATTACCGTATAAACTTAACATCAATTAAAGGGAGATCGTCTATGAGTCAATTCTATAAAAATAAAAAAGTCTTAATCGGTGCAGCAGTTGTAATTGCAGCCGGTGCCATTGTTGCTGTTAGAACAACGCAGAGTAAAAAAATACCGACGACTGGTGCTAAAGCAAAAGTCGAGAAAGTCTTACAAGTCGCGCACACGCAAAGTTACAAACCCTACGATTTTGTCAATGATAAAGGAGAATCAGACGGGTTTGAAGTCCAAGTTTTAAAGGCAGTGGATAAAAAACTACCGGATTACAAATTCAACTATAACCCCACTAGTGATGAAGATTTGCTGATTGGCCTAGAGTCTGGCAAATATGATATTGGGACTAAGGGAGCTTGGAAAACACCAGAACGTGAGCAGAAGTTTATCATTCCTCAAGAAAAAATCGCGGCATCAGTTATCGGTTTGACTTACCGGACAGCGGACAAAGCCAAATATAGCAACTTAGAAGACTTTGCTAAACAGAACGGCAAGCTGATTCCGATTAGCCCACAAAACGCCCAATATAAGGTCATCGAAGACTTTAACGCTGCCCATCCTAAGACGCCAATCAAATTAGATGCAGCCGATCAATTTACGATTAGTGATGCCTACGCTTGGTTGTTAGAAAACCGTTATGACGGATTCTTTGACATTAAACTGAGCTTTGATAATTCAGTGCTCGCTGCTGATGGTCCATATCACGACTATGCCAACAAGCTGTCTTATGTGCCCTATAAAGGGATTCCGACTTATCCGATCATTCATAAAAATGCGACAAATGAAGCATTTGCGAAAGCCTATGATCAAGCGATAAAAGAACTCGAAGCTGATGGGACGTTGACAAAACTGTCTAAGAAGTATTTCGGTGAGGATGTCTTTTCTTACATAAAGGACTAAGTCACTCATGAGGTGAGGTAAACACTATGATTCCATTTCATTTGGAGCGCGTCTGGTCAGTTTTGCCGGATATTCTCTCAAAATTTCCTAAAACTTTAGAGATCGTTGTTTTGACTGCCTTTTTAGGATCCATATTAGGATTGATCCTTGCTAAATGGCATTTACAAACTGGGAGCGTCAAGCACACTATAGCTCGTCACTACATCTCAGCCATGCGCTGTACACCACCGATTGTTCTGATCTTTTTGGTCTTCTATGCTTTTCCTAAACTGATCGAGGCTATCTTTTTGATCGATATCAACGGTTGGTCAAAGTCTGTATTTGTCATTAGTGCACTAGTCCTCTTGTTTTCGGCTAATATCGCTGTGACTTTTGAAGCAGCCTACTTGGCAATTCCAAAGGGACAGACTGAAGCGGGCTTAGTGAGCGGTTTATCTGAGACCAGAACTTTCTTCAGAATCATTTTGCCTCAGGCTCTAGTTGTGGCACTACCCAATATTGCCAATAATTTATTGACCTTGCTCAAAGAAGGGTCGCTAGCTTATATGATCGGTTATGTCGATATCATGGGACAGGCGCAAAACATCATTTCCAGAAATCTAGGTAATTTTGGCTTAGAAACTTATGTAGCAGTTACCTTAGTTTACTGGACAATCGCACTTGTGATTGAAGGTGGGAGTCTCCAGTTAGAAAAAAGGCTCAGCCGACATAAAGGACAAAGATTGGAGGGACAAACTTAATGGCTATAGATTATTTAATTGCAACCTTTTTTGAAAGCTTGAAAGGCGTACCAATAACACTTTTTATCACGTTTTTTGCCTTGATTGCTGCCCTACCTTTAGGTTTATTGTTTGCCATTGCACGGCAAAAAAAAATCCCTGTCCTCAGTCAATTGGCGAGACTTTACACTTTGATCATTCGAGGGACACCGCTAATTCTTTTGATTCTACTTTTTTACAGCTTTGTTCCAAGTTTCCTCAATACTTTTTTCAAAGCACATGATATCGGCATTGATATCTTTAAAGTCAATCCTTTATTTTACGCGTGTACTGTCTTTTTACTGGTTGCTATTGCAGCAGTCGCTGAGATTTTTCGCTCGGCCTTACTCGCCATTGACGGTGGACAGTTTGAGGCGGGCAAGGTGGCTAATCTGTCAACTTTTCATATTTATGCGCGGATTATTTTACCCCAAGCTTTAGTTTCGAGTTTGCCGAATTTGTGTAATTTAGCAATTACACTAGTCAAAGGAACGTCGCTTGTTTTTGTCATGACCGTGAAAGATATCACCGCCATTGCAAAAATTCAAGCCAGTTATGGCTATAATTATGCCGAAAGCTATCTGGTGATCTTCGCCATCTACATTTTGATATGTACTGGGATTCAGCTCGTTTTCAAAAAGCTAGCCGCCTTTTTTGCCCTAGACAGACGCATGGTACCCAAGCAAGTAGAAAAGTTACGCGTTGAGAAGGTCGCGCTAGAGAAAGGAGTTTTGTATGCTGAACATCCGTAAGTTGCACAAGCAATTTGGTAGTCATGAAGTTTTGAGAGGGATTGATTTGACGGTCAACCAAGGTGACGTGGTTGTGATTTTAGGCCCTTCGGGATCGGGGAAGACGACGCTTTTGCGTAGTATCAATTTTTTAGAGCCAGCGGATTCGGGCACAATTGAGCTAGACGGTAAGGCGATTGAGATTGCTAAGGCGACAAAGCAGGATGTCCGATCGATTCGTAAGCATACTGGATTTGTGTTTCAAAACTATAATTTGTTTGCTAACAAAACTGCTGAACAAAATATTACCGAAGGCTTGATTTATGGTCTTGGTCTCTCTAAGAATGAAGCCAGTGTCATTGCCCAAGAAGTTTTGGGAAAGGTTGGCTTGCGTGAGTTTGCCCATCACTATCCTAGCCAACTCTCAGGTGGTCAGCAGCAACGTGTTGGTATTGCCCGCTCTATTGCAGCCGAGCCAAAAGTACTCCTCTTTGATGAGCCGACCAGCGCGCTCGATCCAGAGCTTGTTGGTGATGTACTGGCTATCATGAAGTCGCTGGCTAAAGCAGGCAAGACCATGGTTGTTGTCACACATGAAATGGGATTTGCTAGAGAAGTAGCAAGTGAAGTCGTTTTTATGGACGGTGGGGTGATTGTTGAACAAGGCCGCCCTGAGGAAATTTTCGAGTTTCCAAAAGAAGAACGCACGCAACAATTTTTGGCCAGAATAATTGGAGGAGCAGTATCATGAGTCAAGATTTTCAAGGTAAAAATGTCCTGGTTACAGGTGGATCACGGGGAATCGGCTTTGCCATAGCCAGTCGCTTTGCGAACAAAGGCGCTAAAGTAGTGATCACAGCTACTCGAGAGGAAACTTTGACTCAGGCATTGTCACAGTTTTCAGATGATGAGGGACAAACGGTCAAAGGCCTAATATTGGATCTGGCTGATTTAACCGATGCTTCAGATTTATTCACGCAAACTAGCAATCTGTTAGAGGGCGAGACGGTCGATATTTTGGTCAACAACGCTGGCATCTCGGCAGCAGCCAGTCTGTCAGAGATTAACTTGACTGATATTCACCGTGTCTTTCAAGTCAACTTAATTGCGCCTATCTTATTATCACAAGCCTTCGCTAGCCAATTTGTCCCCAAACAGGATACATTTGGCAGTATCATTAACATCAGCTCCATTGCCTCAAAGTTTGATGAAGACCGTAATCTCATCTATGGTGTTAGCAAGGCCGGGCTTAACAAGGCCACGAAAAATTTAGCAAAAAGTCTCGGTAAACAAGGCATACGGGTCAATGCGATTTTACCCGGCAGCATCGATACCGATATGACACGAGAAAAGTATAGTGATCCGGATGTTTATCAAGCCTTGGTAGACCGTTTACCCTTATCTAAACGTGGCACAGGAGATGATATTGCCCAACAAGCTGTCTTTTTGGCTAGTCCTGAAGCAGGTTATATCACAGGTCAACTGATTTCTGTTGATGGTGGCTGGCTGCTACAGTAGTCGTGGAAATTAAACATAAAAGAATAGATTAGTGCTCAGCATTTAGTTAGAGTCTAGCAGGAAAACACTATCTTGGCAGCATCAAACAGCATACAAAAAACAGATTAGCTCTAGCGTGGGCTAATCTGTTTTTATGTGGACACCTTATTTTTTACTCGAACTATTAGATGCCTCGCTTGATTTTTCAGTATCAAGTTCAGGGTGCAGTTCTTTGAAAGTCTCAGTTTTCCATAGGTTTTTAGTTGACTTGTCACCATTTTTAGAAAAGATAGAGGTCGATTTATCTCCAAGTTTTTTCTCGATGGCCTTAGCCTTCTGCAGCCCCTTGACATAAGAATAGTCATTGGGATCAATTGTTTTTAAGCCATCACTAGGCCAGAAACGAATTAAATCCCCTGTTGTAATGGCATCAGAAATCTTCAATAACTCTTCAGTTTTCTTATTATTGGTATCAATTTCATTTTTGGTATTGGGATCGGGATTGGTGATTTCTTCACCCGTCTCCGTCTTATAGATGCGACCAGAATAATTGGTCAATGTCGGAGAAACCCAGTTGTCAGTTGCTCGCATAGCGAGTAAGTTTCGATGGTCAGGACTCAGTAAATCTTGACCAAGTTCAGGATACTTGCTACTATCAATACCTAGCAGATGTAACAAGGTTGGCAGATTGTCAATCTCGCCACCGTAGGTGTGATTGACATGACCTTGATCCATACCTGGTACAACAATCATGTATGGTACGCGTTGGAGCATCGCGTTATCATAGTTGGACCAAGTTTCTTTCTCTTTACCTAACAATTCAGCCAGGTCAGGATTGCGAGAGTTTGAAATCCCGTAGTGATCACCATATAGCACAATAACTGAGTTCTTATAAACATCAGAAGCTTTTAGATAATCAAAGAATTCTTTAACAGCAGAGTCTAGGTAGTTAGCAGTTGCAAAATAACCATTGATGGTTTCATCTTTAGTCTTAGCCAATGGGAAACCAGATTCATCACCGTCAAATTGGACGTAAGGATAATGATTGGATACTGTGATAAATTTCGTGTAGAACGGCTGCTGTAAATGTTCTAGGTAATTGATGGAATCACCAAACATGTATTTGTCATGTAGACCGTACTGGAAAGAATTTGATTTATCGACATCAAAGTATGTCTGATCGAAGAAGTAATTATAACCTAAGCGTTTATAAGTTTCATTTCTATTCCAGAAGGAACCGACATTGCCATGGAAAACGGCAGAGGTGTAGCCGCCAACCTGTCCTAAAATGTCAGGTGCTGCTTGGAAGGTATTTTTGCCACCATTGCTGACGAAGAATGAACCCTGATTTAAACCAAAGTAAGAGTTTTCCATGAGGGTTTCAGCATCGGAAGTCTTACCGGCTTTGACTTGGTGGAAAAAGTTATCAAAAGCAAAGGTTTCTTTTGAACTGAAAAGAGAATTGAGAAACGGTGTGACTTCGTAATCTTTTTCGACCTTGGTTTCAGGGTCGGTGACTTTGAGTTTGTAGTTGATTAAAAACTGCTGGAAACTTTCCAGATGGATGTAGATGACGTTTCGGCCTTTGGCAATGCCGAAAGTCTCAGGATTTGGTTTGGCGTAGTTGTCGGTGATGAATTTTTTGACTTCGTCGACATCAGTCGCCTTGGCTTCCTTGCGAACTTGGTTAGTTTTGTAGGTGTTGACCCCATCATAAACTGTAAATGGTACAAGTCCGAGGTAGCGGACGACGTAAGTGTTAGAGAAACCACGGCTCAAGAGCTCAGGCCGATCAATCTCAGCCATGAAGAGGTTGACTGTAAAGGCTAGAATCGACAGCGAAGTGATCGCGAAGCTAGCGCGTTTATTGAATGCTCTTTGGTCAAAACGGATGACTTTACGCCACATCAGGATGCCGATTAAAACGAAGTCAGCGATAAAGACTAGGTCCCCGAGATTGAACAGGTTAAGAGCAGATTCACCTAGACCAGCTGAAACTTTACCTGTTGCTAACATCGTATTAATGGTGATAAAATCTGTGAATTCACCAAAATAGGTTGAGTTAGCAAACAGTAATGCAGTCAAAGCGATATAGATGACCATGGATAGAATATAGTAAAGCTTGGTATTTTTAGCATAAAGCGCAAGACCAATCAGTAACAGTGAGCTAGAGATGGGGTTGAGAATTGCTAATAAAATTTGAAAGGAGTTATCAAAGTCCAAATCAAATTTAAAAAAGTATGCAAATAAAGTCTTAAGCCAAAATAAAATGACTAAAAACGCTGTAAATCCAAGCCGTGTCGAAACGATGTTTGAAAATTTCTTTAACAAGTTAGTAGTTTCCTTTTAGTAGCCAGTCGCAGAAGTCAAAACTTGAGTGACTGACAAAATTTTCCCTAAAATATCTTCTTTCATTTTACGCTTTTTTAGTCTTTTTCGCAAATTTTGATGTGTGTGTGTTGAAATTTCATGAAAAAATTAGGATATCTCATAAACCAAACCACCATTTGTATATCTGGATATCCCGTAAAACATAGCAATAAAGGAAAATTTTGTGTATAATTTAGAGTAATGACTAAATTAACGATAAACAAATATGCTGCTAAAAAAATTGTCCAAGGGATTGCTGTGTTAGATGCGCGTGATTTTCCGGGGAATACCTACTCAGAAGGCTTTGCTGAACTCTATTTTGATCATCAACTGCTTAGCCAGGCTTATTTTTCACGTCAAAATAAAGGAATTGGTTGGGCAGTGAAATCAATTGACTTTATCCAACTTTTGACAGATGCCAAAAACAAACGCCAGTCCTATGCACAAGATACGGCGACGACAGCCTATCGCGTCTTTAATCAGGATGGTGATGGCTTTGGTGGTATGAGCATTGATATCTATGAGGATTATGCCCTATTTAGTTGGTATAACGCCTTTATTTATACCTTAAAAAATGAAATTTTAACAGCTTTTCAAATCGTCTTTCCAGAAATTTTGGGCGCTTATGAAAAGGTTCGATTTGAGAGCAAATTGCCAATCTCAAGCCATATTTACGGCAAAATGGCACCAGAAAAATTCATCATTTTGGAAAACGGCGTCAAGTACCAAGTCTTCCTAAACGACGGTCTCATGACTGGTATTTTTCTAGACCAGCATGAAGTGCGAGGTACTTTACTCGAACACCTAGCAGCCGGCAAGGATATTTTAAATTTGTTTTCTTATACCGCGGCCTTTTCAGTTGCTGCGGCCATGGGTGGTGCCAAGTCAACCACCTCAGTCGATCTGGCTAAACGCTCACGGGAGCTATCTGAAGCTCATTTTAAAGTCAACGGCCTAGCACTTGATGCCCACAAATTTCATATCATGGACGTCTTTGAATACGCCAAGTACGCTGCTAGAAAAAAACTAAGCTTCGACCTGATCGTTATCGATCCACCAAGTTTTGCCCGTAATAAAAAAATGACCTTCTCAGTCGCCAAGGATTATCACCAGCTCATCGCAGATGCGTTACCAATTTTGAATCGTCACGGTAAAATTATCGCCTCGACAAATCACGCTAGACTCAGTCGTGCAGACTTTTTGGATGAACTAAAAAAAGGCTTTGGCACTCAGAAATTTGACGTGATTGAAGCATTTGATTTACCAGCAGACTTTGCGACCAATCCTTCTGATCCTCAGTCTGACTACCTTAAAGTCTTCGTATTGGAGGTTAAGTAACGCATGAAAATAGTTGTGCCGATCATGCCCAAAAGTTTGGCTGAAATCGCTGAACTTGATACTATCCAATACGCTGCTGCTGATTTGATCGAATGGCGAGCAGACTTTATGCCAATGGCTGATTTAGAACAAGCAGCGCGTGACGTCAAGGCTCAGTTCCCGAAGCAAGAGATTATCTTCACCTATCGGACAGAAGATAAAGCAGAAACTATTATATCAGCCGAGGATTATGCTACTTTAGTGCAACAGTTTTCGACAGTATTTACTTATATCGATGTTGAAATTTTAAAGTTTTCTGCAATAACATTACCAGACAATGCCCTTGTGTCTTATCATGATTTCACGCAAATTCCTCTAAATCTGCCAGACATTTTATCCAAAATGGCAGCTTCAGGAGCCAAAATTGTCAAATTTGCAGGTATGCCACAAAAGCAATCAGATGTCCTAAGGTTGATGACTGAAACCTTACGATTTTCTGAAGCACATCCGAACTTGACTTTAGTGACCATGGCCATGGGTGAACTTGGGAAAATGACTCGAGTAGCAAGCGATAGTTTTGGCAGTAGTTGGACCTTTGCATCGATGGGCGCGACCAGTGCGCCTGGTCAGTTGAGCCTTGAGGACGTGGTTAAGATTCGCGAGATATTTCAATAGAAAAAAGGTTTGATACAGGGTATCAGACCTTTTAGTATTTTTTCAAATAAATTTTATCGACTTTGTGGCGTTTATCCTTGTGCAAAATGACTTCGGCACGACTTCGTGTGGGCTCAATAAATTCTCGTAAGTTGACGAGATTAACTTTTTTCCAAGTATCGCGTGCCATTTTTAGCACCTCGTCACTGGATAGGGTTGTAAATTGATGATAATAGTTGTTGCTATCTTTTTTGGCAAGCTCTAATAGTGTTTTAAAGCGTTCAAGATACCAGCGCTCAATGTTGGCTTCTGTTGCATCAACATAGATTGAAAAATCAAAGAAATCATTGATATACAGGCGTTTGTTGAGAGTGCTTTGAAAGACGTTAATTCCTTCAACAATCAAAATATCCGGTGACTTGACCAAGGTTTTTTCGGGTAAAATATCATAGATTTCATGCGAATAAACAGGAATTTCAACATCTTTCCCAGACTTAATCTCAGATAGAAAGCGAATTAAACTTTCCATATCATAGGACTCAGGAAATCCTTTTCGATGAAGAATATTCTGCTCAGTTAAGATTTGGTTGGGGTATAAAAAGCCATCAGTTGTCACAAGTCCCACAGTTGATGATTTAAAAGTCCGTGATAAAAGGAGCTGTAACAAACGTGCTGTCGTTGATTTGCCAACGGCAACGGAACCTGAGATCCCGATGATAAAGGGTTGGCTATCCGCAATTTTTTGGAGAAATAGGCCTTTCGAAAAGCTGAGATCATTCATCGTTTTTTTGTAGATGCGAATGAGTTGAACCAAAGGGAGATAGACATCATTGACATCTTGGACGCTGATTTCGTCATTGATTGACTTGATGTTGTCAAGCTCAGCTTCGGTCAATGTTGGCAGCGTTTTTTTATAGAGATTTTGCCAGATATGGCGTGTGATTTTTTCATAATTAATCAGTTCAGTTTCCATAGAAATAATTTTACCACAATCCGATTTGATTTACCAGAATACGCTTACAAATCTATGAAACTAGCATTTTGACAGGGTAAAAAAGATAATCAATGCTACTATTGGATGGTTACGCTTACCAAGTTAATAGAATGAATATGAATAAATTTTCAATTTTAAAACATCTGATCTGGAGCTAACACCAGAAAAGTCTCTATAATACACCATGTCAAAATCCCATAAAATCTCTGTCCTATGTTAAAATAAAGGATAGGAATAAATACGAAAAGAGGACAAAAAATGAAAGTAGCAGTGTTTGGTGATTCAATTTCAGCGAAAATTGACATGAAAACCTGGACAGAAGACTTTTTAAATCGGATGGGATTTCCTGGAGAAGTTGACTTGTTTGCCGTACCTGGTGAAGATACTTCTGATGCCTTAAAACGCTTAGAACAAGTCGTTGCAGCGCATGCTGATTATAACTATATTTTCTTTGGTGCTAACGATGCTGCTGAACACCATGCAGTGTCAGTGGAAGATTTTACCACTAACCTGACAACTTTTGTCACAGCACTAGGTGCTGACAAAACATCAATTTTAACACCGTCTTACGTCAATGAAGCTGCCATTGCCTCGACCCACGAGATGCCGGGGCGCAGTAATGCAAATGTTGCGCAGTATGTGGCAGCAGCTAAAGCAGTTGCGGCGCAAACGGGTGCTAAAATCGTCGACCTCAACCATGCCATGACTGTCTATCCGGGTTCTGACGAGTTTGTCGTCTCAGATGGCGTTCACTTTTCACAAGATGGTTACGAACTAGTCACATCGCTGATCGCAGTCGATCTCAAATCACGGGAGCTTGCCAAATCTCATGTCTGAAAAATTTCAAAAAATGTACTACGACGAAAATCCTGATGCCGCTCACGATCTTCACCAACTAGACGTCGTCTTGCTTGGTCAAAAAATGACCTTTACAACCGATGCCGGCGTCTTCAGCAAAAAAGCGATTGATTTCGGCAGTCAGGTCCTTTTAAATGCCGTTAATTTCCCTGAAAAGTCAACACTTTTAGACGTTGGCTGTGGTTACGGGCCCATGGGCTTGACTTTGGCAAAAGTACAGGGCGTTACCGCTACCTTGATTGATGTTAACTTACGGGCTTTAGCCTTAGCAGAGAAAAATGCACAAAAAAATGGTGTCGAAGCAAGCATCTTCCAGTCTAATCTCTATGCTAATGTATCGGGGACTTTTGATAATATCGTCTCGAATCCACCAATTCGCGCAGGAAAAGACGTGGTGCATGGCGTTATCTCAGGTGCCTATGACCATTTAAATGTAGCCGGCACACTGACCATCGTCATCCAAAAGAAACAAGGGGCACCGAGTGCTAAGAATAAAATGACAGAAGTTTTCGGTAATTGTGAGGTTATTACCAAGGAAAAAGGTTATTTTATTTTACAATCTTACAAAGTCTGAGTTTTTAATGAGTTAAAATATCATATGTTTCATGATAATTATTTCCAATTCTAATAAAAAGGTGCTACAATAATAGTTATGTTAAGTTTTTACATATATAACAAGTAGTGTTTTTATTTAGAAGGAAATCTCACATATGATTAAAGCAAGTTCAGTTAATCCGACATATGGTGGTCAATCAACTTTACAAACCATCGTGCTTATTGCTTCAATGTTTTTAGGCTATACGATGATTTATATTGATAAATTATCCATTAGTATCAGTTTAGTGCCCATGTCGAAAGATTTAGGCATCACACCATCTCAAAAAGGGATGATCATGAGTGCTTTTTTCTTGGGCTATGCCATCATGCAAGTGCCTATGGGCTTTCTCAACACTAAGATTGGCTCTAAGAAAATCATAACGGCTAGTATTTTTATCTTAGGCATTTTTGCGGCGCTCTTTAGTTTTGGGACCTCAGTTATTTATTTTGTACTGATTCGCTTCCTATCTGGTGCACTGGCTCACTCCGGCTATACGCAGAGTTGTAGTAAAGAAGTGCAAGCAAATGTCCCAGTTTCTCAGCGAACATTTGCCAATGGCATTTTACTGTCATCTTCTGGGATTGCTAGTATTTTAGGACCAATTTTTGTTTCACCAGCTGTTCAAAATCTTGGTTACAAACAAACTTACATCATCTTAACGGTCATTGCACTTGCCATCGGGCTGATCCTTATTACAGTTATCCCAAGTCCCAGAAAAGATGAGACCATAAGTCATGATAAAAAAGTGATGCATCAGGTATCACTAAGTAAAATCTTGTCTAACAAACTTGTCTGGCTCTTGCTTATCTGTGACTTCTTTGTAAATTCAGTTATGTATGGCGTGATTAATTGGGCGCCATCATTTTTAACAAGTGATGAAGTCGGATTTACCTTGACGCAGCAAGGAAAAATGACTTCCGTAGCAGGCGCATTCTTTCTGATTGGTGCACTTGGTGGAAGTTATATCGTCGGTAAGTTTTTTGCGGATAAAGAACGTGATGTGATTACCTTTTTTGCAATTTTAGGTTCTGTTGCGCTTTTTTCAGCCTTTCAGGTGCCACATGGTGGTGCCATTAATATGGTGCCAATGACCATTTGTTTTGCAATTGGTGATTTATCTTATGCCATCGCCTTTACAACCTTGTTGAGTTTACCTTTGAAACGCTTCAAACCTGAAGCGTTTGCGCCAAGTTATGCTTGTGTGGCCATGGGTGGTATTTCAGGTGGCTTCATCGCACCTTACTCAATTGGTTTTTTAGTTGAGAAAACAGGTGGCTATGCTAGTGTATTCACATCATTTTTAGTCGTTGGCTTACTTTTTGCCGTCGCAATTCGTTTCGTACCAAAGCATTATACACCAATCGAAGCAACACCTGTGATGACTGAAGCTGAGGAATTAATGCAGCAGGAACTCTAAGCAAGTTAAGATGATTCATGTTTAAAAATGAAGAGATCAACTAAGGACAACCTTAGCAATCTAATATAAAATTGAGACAGGCCCAACCTAATGGGCTAAATGGAGGAGAAAACAAATGACAACTGACGCTTTACTCGCACAAGTTCCTGTGCAAGATATCGTGACTTGGCGTCACTATCTGCACGCCCATCCAGAACTATCATTCAAAGAATTTAAAACGACAGAGTATCTGAGTTCTATCTTAGAAACATTCCCAAATCTGGAATTGCAACGTCCGACTGAAACAGGTGTTGTGGCAATCTTAAAAGGTGGTAAGCCAGGTAAAACGATCGCCTTACGTGCAGACATTGATGCATTGCCAATCCAAGAGGAGACAGATGTTGACTTCATTTCACAAAATGATGGCGTCATGCACGCATGTGGTCACGATACCCACATGTGGTCACGATACCCACATGTCTATCCTGTTGGGTGCAGTGAAGATGATCGCACCAATGCAGGCTGAGATTGCAGGGACGATTAAATTTTTATTCCAACCAGCGGAAGAATTACCACCCGGTGGCGCAGTTGAATTTGTTAAAGCTGGTGTCATGGATGATGTGGATCAAGTCTTTGGTTTGCACATTTTCCCAATGATACCGACAGGTGCAATTGGCTATAAATACGGAGCTTTGACTGCCTCTTCTGATTCTCTTAATTTGACGATCCATGGCGTTGGGGCACATGCGATGGCGCCTGAAACTTCAGTTGATGTTATTACTATTGGTGCTGAAATCATCTCAAACTGCAATAACATCATTGCACGACGAATTTCACCATTGGCTGCAGGCCTCATTTCTTGGGGGCAATTTTCAGCAGGTCATGCAAATAATGTCATCCCTGATACGGCAACGATCAAAGCCAGTATCCGGACACGAAATCCTGAAATTCGGACCCAAATGCGAGACATGGTTGAGCAAACGGTGAAAGGGATTTGTGAAGCATATGGTGCAACCTATGATTTTGATTTCATGTACGGTTATAGTTCAGTCGTGAATTCAACAGCTGAAATGGACGCTCTTCGCCAAAGTGCTGTCAAAGTTGTTGGCGAAACAGGAGTTTTTGAAGTCCCTGACATGATGGGTGGGGAAGATTTCTCAGCCTATACAGATGTCAAGCCTGGCTGTTTCTTTGCCCTAGGTGGTGGTGAAGCAAAAGATGGTTACGGTCACATCAACCATTCACCAGAATTTAAGGTGGCTGATGAGAGTCTGCCAGTTGGCACAGCTGTCTTCGTTCAATTAGTCAAAGATTTGATGGTAGATTAAATTAAAAACCAAAAATGTCACCTCATGAGTTAGCAAAAGAGGTGACATTTTTTAATCTATAAACACAGACTAATCTCGATTAATATTGACGCCAAGTACTGTTAAATGACCATTTGAAATCAATTTAATGACGAGCGCAGCAAATTCACTTGCTGTCATCTCGTCATTTTTTTGTCCAATCCACCAATTCAAGGTGCCGACAAAGATGCTAGTGATATACGATACCACGAAATCAGTTGGGATTTTTAAGTTATCATTTCGGACATCTAGCGCATTAAAAATCTCGGAATATCGTTCGGACAAAATAGCTAATAAGCGCTCAGACAGGATTTCTGTGTTGCTGTGGGTTACGATAATGCGAGCCAAATCAGGATTTTCCTGAACAAATTCATAAAAAGTCGCAAGAGAACCTTCTATTTTTTTGACATTGACAGAGTTTTTCTCGATGAGATTTTCTTCATCAAGAACAGCAGCGAACTCACCTAAAAATTTGTCAATGATTTGCTCAAATAAGTCAAATTTGTCTTTGAAATGGCTGTAAAAAGTCGCGCGATTGATCATGGCTTCATCTGAAATATCATTGATCGTAATTTTATCAAAAGTTTTAGAACGTAGTAATTTGATAAAAGCTTGGGTGATGAGTTTGTTTGTACGTTTAACACGTAAATCAACTTTTTTTGTCATGTTTTCTTTTTCTTTCTGAAAATAATCAAGTTTATCCAACATATTGTTGTTTAGTGTTGCTTTACCAACAGTTTAGCACATATTAGTGGTTGCGCGCAAGTCAAATTCCTTGTAAAATTGAATTATATATGATAAGCAACAGTCTGTTGTTTTCAAGCAGTGCTAGATAAGAAAGAAGACATGATGTATAAAGCAGGGATTGACGTTGGCTCAACAACAGTAAAAATGGTCGTTTTCGATGACAATTACGAGATGATATTCTCGCGTTACGAACGACATTTTTCTGATGTCAAAACAGCAACAATTAAAGTGCTCAAGGATATGATCACAGCGCTTGGTGATGTGCGTTTCACCTTTTCAATCACCGGTTCAGGCGGCATGGGACTTTCTGACGTGATCGGTGCGACTTTTATCCAAGAAGTCATTGCCTCAACCTTGACCATTGAAAAATTCATTCCGCAAACTGACGTCATGATTGAACTAGGTGGCGAAGATGCCAAAATGACCTTTTTTGATGGTGCCATGGAACAGCGAATGAATGGTTCGTGCGCCGGCGGAACGGGTGCTTTTATCGATCAGATGGCTGAGCTGCTCAAAGTTGATGCAGCAGGTGTTAACGAGTTAGCTAAAAATTATGAAAATCTTTATCCGATTGCCAGTCGTTGTGGTGTCTTTGCCAAAACGGATGTCCAGCCCTTGCTGAATGAAGGGGTTAGAAAAGCAGACATAGCAGCTAGTATCTTCCAAGCTGTCGTCAACCAAACAGTTGCAGGACTTGCAGCTGGTCGTAAAATCACAGGTAACATTGCTTTTCTAGGGGGCCCGCTTTACTTCATGAGTGAGCTTCGCAAACGATTCATTGAAACACTGAATATCAAGCCTGAAAATGTTATTTTTCCAGAACACCCACAACTTTTTGTCGCCATGGGTGCTGCTCTTGATGAGGAAAATGCCACAGAATTTTCAGCCTCAGAAATTATCAATAAACTTGAGCAGGATAGTTCTGAAAACCTCATCCCACAGGATACATTAGAAGTTCTTTTCGAAGATGAAGCAGCTTTGACTGAGTTTCGTGTGCGCCACGCTAAAGCATCAGCAGACCACAAACCGCTTGCTATTCACCATGGCGCAGCCTACTTAGGGATTGATGCAGGGTCAACAACGACTAAACTTGTCTTAATTGATGACGAAGGTAATATTTTGTTTGAGCATTACGGCTCCAACAATGGCGATCCGCTTGACTCGGTATTGACGGTTGTGACCAACCTTTATCGGGAAATGCCAGACGATGTTTATATCGCCAAATCAGCTGTGACAGGTTACGGTGAACAGTTGATTAAGGCCGCTATTAAAGTCGATATCGGTGAAGTTGAGACCATGGCGCATTACAAGGCTGCTGAGTTTTTCCGACCTGGTGTTGATTTCATCATCGACATCGGTGGTCAGGATATGAAAGCCATGACCATTCGGGATGGTGCGCTCTCAAGCATCCAGCTTAATGAAGCTTGTAGTTCGGGTTGTGGGTCATTCATCGAAACCTTTGCCAAATCCTTGCGCTATGAAGTTAAAGATTTTGCCCAGGCAGCACTTTTGACTGAACATCCTGTCGATCTCGGGTCGAAATGTACGGTCTTCATGAACTCGAAGGTCAAGCAAGTTCAAAAAGAAGGTGCGACAGTAGGTGATATTTCTGCTGGTCTATCATATTCCGTCATCAAAAATGCGCTCTATAAGGTCATTAAAGTCAAACGCCCTGAGGACCTCGGCGAGAAAATCGTCGTCCAAGGCGGGACTTTCTATAACGAAGCCGTCTTGCGTGCCTTTGAAAAAATTTCAGGTCGTGAGGTTGTTCGTCCCTCTATCGCAGGCTTGATGGGGGCTTATGGCTGTGCCTTGATTGCCATGGAAAATGCGTCAGATGATGCGACACCGTCTACGATTTTGGCCTTGTCAGACTTAGAGCAATTCAAAACAACAAAAGAATTTACAACTTGTGGCTTGTGTGAGAACATGTGCAAGATGACCTTAACTGTCTTCAATGACGGGTCAAAATTTGTGTCAGGTAATCGTTGTGAGCGTGGGGCTGAAAAAGCCATGCAAATTAAGGTTGATAAAGCAGAGAAAAAAGTTAACCTCGTTGACTATAAGTATAAAAAACTTTTCAAATTTAAATCACTGAGCAAGAAAAAAGCCCTTCATGGCGAAGTCGGCATACCACGTGTGCTGAATATGTATGAAAATTATCCTTTATGGCATACCATGTTGACAGACTTAGGTTTCCGAGTTGTTTTATCTCCTAAATCTGATAAAGACTTGTATGAAAAAGGGATTGAAACGATTCCATCGGATACAGTTTGTTATCCGGCTAAACTTAGTCATGGTCATATCATGACCTTGATTCAAAAAGATGTCCCAACGATTTTTTATCCGTCTGTTTTATATGAACGTCAGGAAGATGCCAGTGCTCAAAATCACTATAACTGTCCGATTGTTCAGTCTTATCCAGAAGTGATTAAAAATAATATTGACGAGATTCGTAATGGTGAAGTTGGCTATATTCATCCTTTTATCAACTTAGCTGATCCTGATAACATGTCAAAAAACCTTTTCAATGCCTTGTTAGAATTTGATATCAGCCTAGAAGACATTAAAAAAGCTGTCCAACATGGGTTTAAAGTTTTAGATGATTTTAAGGCAGATATTCAAAAGCAAGCCGAAGACTTGATGATGCGGATTAATCTTAATCATGAAAAAGCGATTGTCCTTTCTGGACGGCCTTATCATTTAGATCCTGAGATTAACCACGGGATTGCTGATATCGTCACGCAGGAAGGCTTCCATGTCTTGACTGAGGATGCGATTGCTCACTTGTCGGAAGTCGGTGGCTTGCGTGTGGTCAATCAATGGGTTTACCATTCACGCTTGTATGGTGCGGCGCGTGTAGTAGCGAAAAATAAAAATCTTGAACTTGTCCAACTCAACAGTTTTGGTTGTGGTTTGGATGCAGTGACGACTGACCAAGTTGAAGAAATTATGCAGCATCACCACAAACTTTATACGGTACTAAAAATCGATGAAGGCTCAAACATGGGTGCGGTACGGATTCGTCTACGTTCACTTAAAGCAGCAGTCAATGAACGGGATAAACGTGGTCAACTACCCGAGGTATCTGAAGACCAGATGACAGAAATTGTGGCCAGTCATCCAACATTTACTAAGGAAATGAAAAAGACACATACGCTTTTGATGCCTATGCTATCACCGATTCATCAGGAGGGGCTAATCGACGAAGCCTTCAAGCAGTCTGGCTACAATGTGGTGCTCTTACCGGAAGTCAAAGATGCCATCAACTCCGGTCTTAAGTTTGTTAATAACGACTCTTGCTATCCTGCCATCATTTCCATCGGGCAACTGGTGCATGCACTAGAATCTGGTGATTACGATGTCGATAATACATCTGTTCTGATGACGCAGACGGGTGGTGGCTGTCGGGCGACCAACTACATTCCTTTGCTTCGCAAGGCTTTGAAGGACGCTGGTTTTGGTCAGGTGCCGGTTGTGTCCTTGTCGATGGGGAATAAGGGGACTGAGAAGTCGGACGGTTTTAAGCTGACGGTGCCTTTGATGGTGCGGATTGTCATTGGTGCGCTTTATGGTGACTTGTTTGAGCGTGTTGTTTATCGGACGCGGCCTTACGAAATCACTAAGGGGCAGGTTGATGCGTTACATGCCAAGTGGTTAGCTAAAGCCAAACATAATATGAAGACTGGTTCGATTTTTGAGTTTAATCGCAACATGAAGCAAATCATTCGAGAATTTGACGAAACGCCATTACGAGACATTCAAAAACCGCGTGTCGGTGTTGTGGGTGAAATTCTTGTGAAATACTCGAAAACGGCTAATAATGATATTGTGAGCATCATCGAAGCTGAAGGGGCAGAAGCTGTTGTGCCTGATATTATTGGTTTTATGAACTATTCTCTGTATAACCAGATCTGGAAGTCAGATCATTTAGGCATGGGTAAAAAAGCTAAATATTTCGCGCGCGCCTTCATTAATATCATTCAAATGGTTGAAAAACCAATGAATAAAGCTTTGAAAGTGTCAAGCCGCTTTGATGGGATTCATTCGATTGATGCGCTGGCTGCCGATACGGAGAAAATTATTTCGATTGGGAATCATACCGGCGAAGGTTGGTTCTTGACTGGCGAGATGATTGAGCTCTTGCAAGACGGTGTCGATAATATCGTTTGTCTCCAACCCTTTGGTTGTCTGCCTAATCACATCGTCGGTAAAGGTATGATCAAAGAACTCCGTCGTCAATATCCACGAGCTAATATCACACCAATAGACTATGATCCATCTGTTTCTGTTGTCAACCAACTCAACCGCATTCGCTTGATGATGGCGACGGCTAAGAAACAGTTGAAAAAGGATATGGAAGTTGGAGCGTAAGCTACTCAAAAAACTATCGCAAGATGGTTTTTTCTTTTAGCTAAGGGTGAAAATGTGGTAAGATAGAGAAAACAAACTATCGGAATAAGAGGAGGATAAGTAATGGCAAATATTGATAAACTGGCACGATTTATTGCCTCTTTGGGTAGTCTGAATGAGTATGGTAGTACGATTGCCCAAACCAAAAAAGCACTTGAAACAGAAAATTTGACTTATTTATCTAGTCAAACAGACCAAGTCATCTTTCAGGATGCTCTGAAAGGGATTAAAGCCATTCAAAAAACTGGCTTTAATGTTGATGGCATTATTGCTGTTAACAAGCAGTTTGATGGCGATTCAGATGAACAGCCAACAATGCCAGGACATTTAAGAAATGCTTATTATAATCCAGGTGATCAGATTGCCATAACCCTTGACCCTAGTGGTCGAACACACTATATTCCCAAGGAAGTTGTGAGTCGTGATGATTTAGACCAGATTGTGACAGAGTTTGAGATGTCTGAGCAGACTTCAAAAGCAGCTTGGCTAGTCTTTGTGCGTTTATCTAAACTACAACCGTTTCAGGATGGCAATAAACGCACCGCACTGATTGTAGCCAATCATGCGGTCAAGGCACTAGAGACACAAAATTATTTACTGATTCCTGAGAATCCATTGGACCGAATGGACTTTACAACTGCCTTGATGCGATATTATACAGCAAATGGTAGCGCGGAAGAACAGCTATCTTTTGATAGACTTTATCGGATTGTTAATATGCCTGTTTCACAATCTAAGCCCACTGAGTATGAGTTACCGGATGCTAAGACGAAACACTACAAAATTAAAGAGACTTTTTCGACAAATAAGCATTATGACAAAAATCAGACCTATTGATGGTGACATTTCTGCAGTAAGTTCAAACATGATTGAGGGCTGGCAGCCTAAAGTAGCATTTATTGAAAAGATGAGACGACGCATGATTGAACTTAGAAAAGGGATTGCTAATGTCTAAAACAGAAGCTTTGGAAGCAATTATCTTTAATTAAGATAATAAAAAACTGTCGCAAGATGGTTTTTTATTATTGACATAAACTATATTAAAACCAAAAATCACTCATTTTATATATAGTCTAAAACTATATCACTAGTCAGCATTTCAGTATTATACAATCGACTAATATTACCCTATAATAAAATTATCCAAAAAATAAGTGTGGTGACTGACTAACTAGGTCATTCCAAATCTACACAGGGGAAAAAGGGGAATCGTAAAATGAGTGAAAAATTTCAAATCGTAGGTAGTTTGTTAAGACCACAAAATTTGTTGGCTTATAAGAGCCAAATCGAAAAACGTGATGATATTCAATATCCGTTCTACAACGATTTCGATGGCTACCAAGCCTGTGAAACACAAGCTATCCAAGAGGTCATCCAAAAACAAATTGACCACAAGCTTAGCATTATTTCAGACGGCGAGTTTTCAAAATCGCTCTGGCATTTAGATTTTGTCTGGGGACTCAAAGGTGTGCGGCGTTTAATCGCAGAACACGGCTACTTCTTCAGAGATTTCGACGAAACGCAGACCTACGAAACACGTCGGGATATTGCCTTAGCTTTCGATGAAAAACTCAGCGGTCACAACCACCATTTCATCGACATTTACCAAGAGATCCAAGCAGATGCAGCGGGACACACAACAAAACTGTGTATTCCGTCACCCTCACATATCTTCGGGGAATGGTCGTTTTCTCGTGAGCAAAACGCTGAGCAGTCTAATGACTCTTATTATCAGGAGCCTGAGGTTTTCAAGCAAGATTTAGCTAACGCTTACCAAGAATTTTTGAGTGACTATGCCAAAATCGGCGGCAAAATCATCCAGTTCGACGACTGCCTCTGGGAAATGTTCTCGACCGACAACCCCAACTCGCCCTTTACTGGCGACCATATCGACCAAGCCAGCATCCAAGACCTCGCACAAACTTTCATCGATCTCAATAACAGCATCATCGACTACGGCCACAGCCTTGGCCTCAAAGTTTGGACGCATAACTGCCGCGGTAATTACGATTCCCGGAACATGGGCGGAGGCTCTTATGAGACGATTGCTAATCTCTTCCTAGGACAGCAGAAGTATGACCGTTTCTTTTTAGAATGGGATGACGATCGAGCAGGTAATCTCTCAGCACTCGATGTGTTCAAGGATAGACCCGAGACAGAAGTCGTCTTAGGCTTATTGTCAAGTAAAACTGTGACCTTAGATGATGAGGCACGTGTCGTAGACTTACTCCAAAAAGCAAGTCAAATCATTCCAAAAGAGAGACTTTTTCTATCTCACCAATGTGGCTTTGCCTCATGTGACAATGGCAATGCCTTAACAGAAGATCAGCAATGGGCAAAAATTGATCAAGGTCAAGACATTGCTGCTAATTTCTTTGGTGCATAATCTTATGATGAAACTATCGCAAGGTAGTTTTTTTGTTGACAGGTATTTTGCTTCAGACTATACTTAGAATAAAGAGAACAAGAAAATAAGTTTAAATATGACATACCTTGTCACTTTTCCTATGATAGGATGATAAGAGAAAGAAAATAATGGAGGTATGAAGATGGATTATGAAGTGGTAACGTTAGCAGAAAAGAAAGTTGTTGGGATTTCGACCAGGACCAATAATTTTGCCCCTGATATGGGGGAAAAAATTGGCCAGCTTTGGCAACAGTTTTATGATGAAAATATTTATCCTAAGATTCCGAACAAAGCAAATGCTAAAGCACTAGGCATTTACACGGAGTATGAGGCAGATGAAAAAGCGGACTATACGGTCATGGTTGCCTGTGAAGTGAGCGAAACTAGCGATGGATTCGAGACGCGATTGATTAAGGCAGGAAAATATGCCAAGTTTGTCGTTAAGGCGGAGCAGGATCAAGTATTTGCTGAAGTTGCTGCTGCTTGGCATGACATTTGGCAAATGGTCTTACCACGGTCATTTGACGCTGACTTTGAGGAATATCAAGAGAGTCTTGAAAAGGATGCCGAAGTTCATATTTATATCGGCTTGAAAGCGTAAGTTATGCAGATCAATCGTATCTTTGAGATCACTTATATGCTCTTAAATCACGAGCAGGTGACTGCCAAAACCCTGAGTGAGAAGTTTGATGTATCCGTGCGCACAATTTATCGTGATATTGACAGAATGAGTCAGGCTGGGATTCCTGTTTATACTGAGCGCGGAAAAGGCGGCGGCATCAGTCTGTTATCTGATTTTGTCTTGAGTAAAGTCTTATTAAATGCTGATGAACGAAAAAGCATTTTACAGGCCTTGCAAACGACCCGTGCCGTTAAGTTTGATCCTGCAAATGAAGAGACATTAGCCAAATTAACAGCACTATTTGGCATAGCAGATGAACCATGGTTGTCGATTGATTTTAGCACCTGGTATGGTCCCAGTGCGCATGATTTTGAACAGTTAAAAACAGCCATATTAACTCAAAAAGTCGTCACTTTTGATTACTATAATGCAAAAGGTGAGATGAGTTTCAGGTCGGTAGAACCGATACAACTCGTTTTCAAAAGCATGAGTTGGTATCTTAAAGCCTACTGTTTAGCCAAACAAGAAAGTCGAATGTTTAAGCTAAGCAGAATTATCCGACTTAGAGTCTCGGAACAGCAATTTACAAAACGACTGCCAGAAATTCAAGTAGATAAAAGTTTGAAACCGCAAGCGCCTGACATGATCCATTTGAAAATGCTCGTGTCATCAGAGTTAGGCTATCGAATTTTTGACGACTTTCCGATAGAAGCCATTCAAAGGGGTTCAAGCAAAGCTTTATTAGTCGAAGGTGACTTCCCCAAAACAGACTGGCTCTATAGCTATATCCTATCACTTGGCCAAGCGGTGAAAATTTTAGAACCACTTGATTTTAAACATGAGTTAATCACGCTTATCAAAAAAATGGAGGAAAATTATCATGAGTAGACCGACAATTAAAACAGATTTGATGACAGCAGGTGAAACAGGCTACTTGAAATTAGTGGAAGTGATGCAAGCACTACCAGATCAAACGCAAGACTTTAATTTTGAAGTCACAGAAAAAATGACAGAAGCTCATTGGCGCCGGGATCAAAACTTAAGAGATGTCTTGATTCATCTTTATGAATGGCATCAGTTACTCCTAAACTGGGTAGAAGCCAATCAAAATGGTAAGGCAGAACCTTTTCTACCAGTACCCTATAATTGGAAAACCTATGGCCAAATGAATCAGGAATTTTGGGAAAAGCATCAAACAACCTCACTTGAAGATGCTAAAAAACTGCTCCATGACAGTCATATAGCAGTTATGACCTTAGCCGATACCTTTTCAAACGAAGAACTATTTACCAAGCAATATTTTTCTTGGACAGGCACGAGTTCATTAGGAGCATATTTCATTTCAGCAACGTCAAGTCATTATGATTGGGCGATGAAGAAGTTGAAAAAGCAAATCAAAGCCAATCGTTAAGGGAGAAAGAGATGGCGAGCAAAAAAGTAGACTTTAAAAAAGAATCGCAAGCAGGTTATCAAGCGACAATAAAACCTGCCATCATTGATCTGCCAGCAATTCCTTTTATCATGGTAGATGGCAAAGGGGATCCGAATACAAGCGCTGACTACAAGCAGGCAGTTGAACTTTTATATGCTTTGTCCTATGCCATTAAAATGAGTCCTAAGCGAGGTGATGTACCTAATGGTTATTTTGATTATGTTATCCCACCACTTGAAGGCTTGTGGCAGTTAAAAGCTGGCGAAAATCCAACTGGCAATGACTTGGATAAATCAAATTTTAGCTGGACAGCCATGATTCGCCAACCTGATTTTGTGACATCAGAAGTTTTTGAGCATACTCTTTTAATTGTGAGTCAAAAAAAGCCTGACTTGGATATTTTGCGAGCCCGATTGTCAACATTTTCAGAGGGCTTATGTGGGCAAGTCCTACATATTGGTACTTACGATGATGAACCCGAAACAATCAAGCGCTTAGATGATTTCATTAAAACGTCAGGCTATAGAGTAGATATCTCGGAAACTAGAAGGCATCATGAAATTTATTTAAATGATCCTAGACGAACAGCACCTGAAAAATTGAAAACGATTATTCGACATCCGATTCAATAGAAATTTTCTTCCTGATATTGTGGAAATATTTTGACTTTTGAATATACATTGTGATAAAATAATATAATAAAGTTATTTATATGAGATGCGTTTGAAAAGGAGGTTGTAGTCATGGAAATTAAGCAATATCAAAATGAACTTTCAACAAAATTGAGAAACGGTGCGAATTTCATTTTAAGTGGTGCTGTGATTTGGCCAGTAGTAGCATTAATATGGGCATTTGTTGATATTGACATTAGGGCGAAATCAGGTATTACATGGAGTGTGGGGACTTGTGTAATCCCATTAGCTTTTCTTGTCGGTCATCTATTAAAAATACCGAAAACAGTTAAAGATAATCCGCTACTTTCTATACTACCGATATTAATTGCTTCTCAACTTCCGTTATCTCCCTTCCTTGTCTATCTACTGGTAAATAGCTCAGATCTGTTTATTGTTTTCTTGCCAACTGTTAGTGCCGCTCATTTTTTTACATATGGATGGGTATATAACTTAAAGTTGTTTTATGATTTTTCTTTCTTAATGTCGATGGTGATGACAATTTTGGCGTTTCTATTGCCAACTCATTTGTGGTGGTGCTTACCACTTGTTATGGGGGCTATAATGGGTATATTTGGAATCTTGTTGTTGAAAGAAGACCATATAAAAATATCAAAAGTAAGTCAGTAATGATTTGAAAGTGTTAAGAATTTATCGTTTTTGATTATACATTTTAAAAGGACCGGGAGATAATATAAATGTAGCTCGGTTTTTTTACTATTTTAAGTATGAAAAGTAAGGAATATCGGTCTCAAAAGACTAAGAGTATCAAGCTATTTGAAATTAGATTTGAAAGGAAATTAAAGTATGTCTAACATCATTCATCCTGTCGATCGTGATGACGCAACTTTATCACTTTTACTGACGATATGGGAAGGAAGTGTCAAGTCAACACATACCTTCCTTTCCGATCAAGATATTGCAGATATCAAGCCAGAAGTTTACCAAGCACTGGAAATGATAGAGGTGTTATGTTGCTATGAAGATGATCAAGGTATCTTACAGGGTCTCATGGGTATTGATAACCACAAGATTGAGCTTTTGTTCATCTCTGAAAATGAAAGGGGACAAGGGATTGGCAAGTTGCTCGTGAATCATGCAATAACCCAATGGCAGGTCAAGTCTGTTGATGTCAATGCGCAAAACGAACAGGGTTTGATCTTCTATCAACATATGGGCTTTCAGATAATTAATAGGTCTGAATTCGATGCCCAAGGCAGACCTTTTCCAATCTTACACCTTGGGCTAAAATAACTAAGCTATCGAGAGATGGTTTTTTGTTTGACAGGGTATCTTTTTAATACTATACTAAAAATAAAAGACTTAAGTGAAAGTATTGCCATGAATGAAACAGCGTTAAAAGAATTACTTACCAATACACCTGAGATTGATGAGATATTAAAGATAATTGACAAGTTGAATCTCTCAGATACTTGGTTGTGCGCGGGCAGCATTCGAAATTTAATTTGGAACAAACTTTCTGGACAGCCCCCTTTTGACCCGACAACGGATATCGATGTTGTTTTTTTCGACCCAGAGATCACTTATGAAGCGACTCAAGCAATCGAGAGAGCGTTGCAGCTAGATCACCCAAGTTATGCCTGGGAAGTCAAGAACCAAGCTCACATGCACCTGCATAATCCCAATACAGCGCCCTATCTCAGTGCGCGTGATGCCATGGCAAAATTTCCAGAAAGGTGCACAGCCATTGGTGCGCGCCTAACAGCGACTCGCGACATCGAGCTATTTCTCCCTTACGGCCTCGCGGATATCACTGATTTTATCGTTCGTCCGACCCCCTTTTTCTCTGAAAATGCTGAAAAACTAACAATCTACTGTGAACGCCAAGCTAAGAAAAAATGGCAGGAGAGGTGGCCGCAGTTACAGATTTTATCTGCTGAATAAGTAGCAACCACAAGAATTGGAGTATAGCACAGTATGCTGAAAATCGAGAAATGTTTTAGAATCGTTACCACCCTTGTTTTTATCATGGCGACCCTTTTAATTCCAGTTTTGCTCCTGACAGCCGCAACGTTAATCGTCGATGGACCTAGCAAAAGTGTTCCGCTAGGAATCTTCGGCACTACTTTTGAAATCCTATGTGCAGTTAATTTTACGCTGGCTTTTATCGTTTTGGTCTGGCAGACTAGAACGACCAAACGAACCAGCTTAATCGTCGCGTCTAGCCTCGTTTTAGCGTCGACTATTCTACCTCTTGTCATTTCGATTTCTTCCTATATTTTTTGGCCTGTGTATCTCATCGCTGTCATCCTCATCCATAGTAAGGGCCCAACCAAACCTTTTACCAATAAGTGAAGATGATCTTGTCCCCTAATGGCATGTTTACAGAAAATATACTGAAATATCTAAGAATTTAAGCTGTCGTCAAGGCAGTTTTTTCTTTTATATGGTAAAATATGTTTGACATCACATTTTATTAAGGGGTCAAAATGACAGAAAATATATATGATATAACGATTATCGGTGCGGGACCTAGTGGCTTATTCGCAGGTTTCTACGCTGGTATGCGTAAAAATAAAGTCCAAATTATAGATTCACTCGAAATACCCGGCGGTCAATTAACCGCCCTCTATCCAGAAAAAACGATTCACGATGTACCAGGCTACTTTGCAGTTAAGGCTGAAACGCTCGTGACTGATCTAGTCAAGCAAACCGCTCAATTTGGCGTGCCCATCCGCCTATCTGAAAAAGTCGTTGACATCACACCAACAACTGATCAGGGCGTTTACCAAGTGACCACTACCAAGTCTAGCTACCTGACAAAATCTGTCATCATCGCAACCGGCAATGGTTCATTTGCACCAAAGCCGTTGAAAACTGATGAACCGTCAGATTTTGATTTCTCTAAACTAGGGTATAGTGTGACAGATAAACAGCAGTTTGCAGGTAAAAATGTCGCCGTTGCAGGTGGTGGTGACTCTGCCATTGATTTGGCTTTGATGCTTTCTGAAGTAGCAGCATCTGTTAGCCTCATTCACAGACGAGATGCCTTTAGAGCGCATGAATCATCTGTCGATAAACTACATGCTTCAGATGTTCACGTCTTGACGCCAGTGACCATTCGCAATATTTCAGATCATCAAGAAGGTTTGCGCATCGCACTTTCTGATGACCGTGAGTTGGATGTAGATCATTTGATCGTTCAGCACGGTTTCCTTAGCAATAATAAGGATATCCGCGCTTGGTCGGTGGATCTCGAGATGAAGCGCCAACATTTTATGGTTGACAGCCATTATCAAACGAGTTGTGAAAATATCTATGCCATCGGTGATACAGCTAACTATGACGGCAAGCTCGGTTTAATCGTCGAAGGCTTCAAAGAAGGCCCGCATGCTGTTAATCAAATCATGACTAAAATTCATAGTGGTAAATTGACTCACGCGCATTCTACATCGTTGTTTTAATATAAACTAGCCAATTAACTTTTGTGTTTGATTGGCTTTTTTTATTATCTAAAGACTGGTGAATTATTGAAAAATTGCGAAAATTACGCTAAAATAGCAGTATGGAAATTAATGGTTACACGAAACTCGCAGCAGTGGTTGCGAACCCAATCAAGCACTCTCTGTCACCTTTTATACATAATTTGGCTTTTGACCATGTCGGTGAAAATGGTGTCTATCTTGCTTTTGAAACACCAGAAGCTGATTTAGGCTCTGTCATTGAAAGTATCAAGACACTTGACATGTACGGTGTCAACTTATCCATGCCCTACAAAGAAGCAGCCGTGCCCTATATGGATGAACTATCTGAAGTAGCCAAACTGACAGGCGCCATCAATACGATTGTCAATCGAGATGGCAAGCTTTTCGGCACATCAACGGATGGTGCAGGTTTCTTTAAGTCCCTGAAACACTTTAAGGTTAAAGGCAGTGCAATCACCGTTATTGGTGCTGGTGGTGCAGCAAGGTCGATTATTGCGGAGGCAGCGGTACAAGGTGCAGGTCAAATCACTGTTTATAACAGAACCTACAAACCTGAATTGTTTGCTGACTATCCAGGAAACATTGTGTTCAAACCTTTGTCAGATTTAACAGAATTGATCGGTGATTTGCTAGTGAATACAACTAGTCTTGGCATGGATGGTGTGAGTCTTCCTATCGCAATGGCCTTACAATTGCCCAAGGACATGCTAGTGGCTGACGTGATCTACCAGCCAATTGAGACGCCCCTACTGGCCTATGCCAAGGCTCAAGGTAATCCAACTGTTAATGGTTTAGGTATGCTCTTATATCAGGCAGCTGAAAGTTTTAAACTCTGGACTGGCCATGAGATGCCAACAGATATCATTCTAAAAAAATTGGAAGAAAAAATATATGGTTAAGTCAAAAGTCACAACAATTGTTGTCAACTATCCAGAAAATCAAGCACCGACGTGGGTCGAACCCAGAGATTATAAACCCTATCGTTTCGGCTTAGGGAAGTTGTCGAAAAATCCTCTTGTTGCTATTTGCATGAACCCTTCAGCGGCGCGAGATCAAACGAGCGACCGAACAGTTAATCGCGTAATTTCGGCCAGTCAAAAGCTAGGATATGATGGCTGGGTGGTTTTTAACACTTATCCAGAGCGGGCGACGGATGCGGTGAATATGGACGCGTATGATGTGGCCTTGTCGCAGGAAAATGTCAAGGTGATCCGAGATTTTTTGGTTGAAAATGGGATCACAGAAGTTTGGGGTGCATGGGGTGATCTCAAGTATGAGGCGCTCAAGCAAGGGCGTGATGCGATTCTTGAGGTCTTAACTGAGCAAGGTATTAAGGTCTTTCATTTTGCGCCACCGACAAAGGCGGGTAATCCGCGTCATCCCCTCTATCTGAAAGTTGAAGCTGAAAGGAAACGCTATCTATGAAAACATTACATGTGAATTTACCTGACCATCCTTATGATTTGATCGTTGAGCGTGGGTGTTTACCAAAATCTGGTCAATGGGCAGTAGATCTCTGGCAACCGCAAAAAGTAGTCATTATTACTGACAACCATGTCGGAAAATTATACGGTGAGACGGTTAAGCTGTCTTTAGAAGCAGCTGGTTTTGAAGTGGCAGTTTTTGATTTCCTAGAAGGTGAAGCATCTAAAAACTTGACGACGGTCGATCGCGCTTACCAGTTTCTTGCAGACTTTGGCATGACGCGATCAGATGGTGTCGTTGCACTAGGAGGCGGTGTTGTTGGGGACTTGGCAGGGTTTGTGGCGTCAACTTATATGCGCGGCATACATTTCTTGCAAATCCCGACCAGTTTAACTGCTCAAGTGGATTCATCAGTCGGTGGAAAAACAGGAGTCAATACGGCCTATGCTAAAAATATGGTTGGGACTTTCACCCAACCTGACGGTGTTTTGATTGATCCAAATTGTTTGGCGACGCTTGGTAAACGTGAACTATATGAGGGCATGGGCGAGGTCATAAAATGTGGCTTGATTGCGGATGCTGAACTTTGGGATATTTTACAAGGTATGACGGGTGATGTTGATAATCTTTTAGACAATGCTGAAGCCTTGATTTACCATTCGTGTGATGTCAAACGAAAAGTTGTCGTGGAAGATGAGTTGGATAATGGCACACGACTTTACCTCAATTTTGGGCATACCATTGGGCATGCAGTGGAAGCTACAGCTGGTTATGGCAAGGTTATGCATGGTGAAGGCGTTGCAATCGGCATGATTCAAATCACCAAAGTCGCTGAGGATAAAGGCTTAGTTGAAGCAGGCTTGACTGAAAAGATTCGCGAGATGGTCTTGAAGTTCCATCTCCCGACAACCTTTGAAGATTGGGATGTAGTGCGTCTGGCTAAAGCTATTACTTTAGATAAAAAAGCGCGTGGCGCAATGGTTAAAACTGTTTTAGTGCCGAAAGTTGGGGAAGCTTTCATTAATGAAATTGCTATGGCAGATGTACTTGAATGGTTAAAGTGATATCATAACAAATATTAAGAGGCAAGGGGGGACGCTAGGAAGTATCGGAAGGAAAGATATGGAAAAAACATATACGAGATTTGAGCATTATAGTGGCGATAGAACTTATCAGAATGAGCAATTAGTTGAACAAGCACTCGCAAATTCTGATTTTGATCAAGCTGCTACTCAGGGAAAAGGCTTTTGTCGATTGTTAGACAAGGCATATATTTTTCAAGATGAAAAACTATCTGAGTATTCTATTGTCATCTACACTTTAGATGAACCTGGTTTATTAGATAGCGCTGCGAAGCGTGAATATGTCTTATCTGAACATGATGAGATGATCATACATCGGATGGCTGTTGTGCGAAATGGTCAGTATCTTGATAAGGCTGATGATGTCTAGATACGTATTTTGGATCATGAGGAACAAGGTGGACGGGGTTTTTTAACCAATCGTAAAAAACTGTCACTCATCATTAAGGATTTACACTTGCAAGATATTTTGATTTTTGAAAATACCTTAGTTTCTCATGCGCCTCAAGCTGGGTTGAAACGTGATTTTAAGCATGTCTATCAAGAATTTCCTGATCCTTTTTGGTTTTATGATCGATATGTTTTGCGTACTGTCAATCAAACCTCTCAAGTGATGACTTATAAATCGTGTTTTTTCAGAGATGCGCAGCATCAGGTGATTGATCCGATTGCAATTGATTTACCAATCGGTGAATCGTATGTGTTTGAAGCAGACAATTTTACCACGGATTATGATCCGAAGTTAGAGGTACGACCCTTCATTGATTTTGCGACGAAGGCAAGCTATAGCAAGGTTTCAGATGCGGCCTATCAAATCTATGAAAAAGTAATCAGTCAAAATAGCACTTGGTTAGAAACGAGTGCCCCCGACTTGTTGGTAGAATTGGCGCAACATGAAACACTAGACGAGAAAATTCGGTTTGTCATCGAATTTGTTCAAAACAGCATTTACTATGTCTACGATGCAGAGATCATGGATGGTCATGAACCACAAGAACCCCAGATCACCTATGAAAGCAAGCAAGGTGATTGTAAAGCGAAAACTGTTTTACTTAAAAGTTTGTTGGACTATCTTGATATCGCGTCTACTTGTGTGCTTGTTAATTATGAAGCAGATTACTTCATCCCCTTTTACTGTCCATCACCATCTAATTTTAATCATGTCATTTTAAAAATCGCCTATCAAGGTAGACACTATTTTGTAGATGCGACATCGCGTAATCAATTTGGTTTCTTGCAGTATCGTTCAGTACCTGAGTTCATATATTATTTACCGATTGAGCCCCAAGCTGACTTGCAATTTCGTGAGCCATTTTGGCATCAAAATTATCTGGTTGAAGAAACTGTTACTTGTATGGTGACAGAAGGTGTGGGACAGATAGATCATACGCTCTTACTTCGCGGGCAAAATGCGGATGCCATTCGTCAAATGTTTAAAAACGAAAGTGAAACCTATCTTTTTAACTGTTATACGACCTCTCTTTATTATAATATGTGTCTGACGGATAACTTTAGTGAAAAAGAACTTTCCGAGTATTTCACAGATAGTAAGATTGCTATCGTTTCGGATAATCAAGACCTAAATGAGTTACAAATTCAACATGACGTAACACTTTTAAAACCGTACACAGTCCGGATTGGCAAAAAAGAGTATCTGAATTACTGGGACAGGACTTACCTAGATGATAAGGCACGTGATTTTAATTCAAGAGATTTGCCATTTTGGTTATCCCATGCGCGTGAGAAATTAACGTTTGAACTGAGGACAGATCGGAAAATTAA
>NZ_BCVN01000019.1 GCF_001591765.1 Pseudolactococcus raffinolactis NBRC 100932
TTGGTTAAACAAACAATCTAAAGTTCAATTATTGGGCTGTATTTAAATATTAGCGTACCTTTAGTTTAATTGTAGAACACTCACGATGTGGGCGGTGCATATTCGTTATATGCAAGGTATATAAAATACAAAAGAAAGGAGCGAAAGAAATATGGATATAAACAATTTTCCAGATAAACTTTTTACAAAAAAACAGTTGTTAGAAAAGTTTTTTCCTGCTATTCATAAGAGTACTCTTGAAAGATATATGCGAGATATTAATAAAAATGATGATTTCAAAGAAATAATTTCAAGACCAACATCACAAATGACTTTAATTAACGCTAAAGGCTTTTTTTTATATCTGAAATACAAAGAAAGTCAGTTGCATAAATGAAATGGTATAATTAGTGTATTCAACTAATGATATACCAAGAAAGGTGGGGTATATTGTTTCTTAAAAGATTGGATAATGGTAAATATCGTTATTATGAAAAATTCTATGATGAGAGTGAGGGTAAGTGGAAGCAAGTAAGTGTTACTTTGGGTTCTAAAACTAGACAGGCACAAGGAGAAGCGAGACGAAGGCTTGGGGTTAAGATTGACAAAAAAATACTTGAACATGATGAAAGATATAAGCAAAAACAGAAATTTCAAAAATTGAAAGTCAGAGAAGTGTATGATGAGTACAAAATATTTAGGAAGCAGGAGTTAAAGGATAGTACATATGCTGTTCAATCTGTGATGTTAAATAGTGTTTTAAAAAACATTCTTGATGATTTGATAAATAATGTTTCTGCAAAATATTTTCAAAGATATTTTATGTCAAGTAATAATTCGTTGCGTTACAAAAAATCTCAAAAATCTTTGATTAATTTGTTTTTTAAATATGCTTTAAAGTTAGGTTATATTGAATATAATCCGCTTGAACGTGTAGAATTGCCAAAACAAAGAAAAACTATTGAAGATATTCAAAAAAAACGAGAAAAGTTTTTGTCAATTGATGAGATGAAAAAATTCAAACAGTCATTTGAAGTAACTCCTCGTGAAGTTAGAATGAATTGCTTGATAGAGTTTATGTATTTGACAGGCTTGAGAATTGGGGAAGCATTGGCTTTGATGTGGGAAAATATAAATTTAATTGATAGAAAGTTGTATATAAAATACACTTTAGATAAGAACTCAACAAGTATTATGGAATTTAAGCTAAATTCACCTAAAACGATTGATTCATATAGAGTTGTTTCAATTAATGATAGGTGTGTTGAAATTTTGATTACTATGAAGCAATTGAATACTGAGGTAAAAAGGAAAAATGAATTGTTTGTATTTTTGAGCTTAACAGGTACTTTGATTAATCCTGATACATTAAATATATATCTAAAAAGAATAGCTAAAAAAGCAAACATAAAAAATAAAAAACCTGAAATGTTTTCAAGTCATATGTTAAGACATTCTCATGTTAGTTTGTTGACTGAGTTAGGAGTTCCTATTAAGACAATTATGGAACGTGTAGGTCATAAAGATGAAAAAACGACATTACAAATTTACACTCATGTTACTAAAAAAATGAAAGAAGATGTAGATGAAAAACTGAATAATTTGGAGTTGTGATTACTAACCAAAAACTAACCAAAAAGCTTGGTTAGCGTTACGTATCTGTGAATATCTATGTACTACATCTCAATTTAAATAGTGGATAAACCCTTTTATATCAAGGGTTATGAGTATATATGGGTATCTATGAATACTTGTATATGATATAATTTAATCATAACAAAAAAATGAAAAAAGTGAAAAATTTGACAAAAAATAAAATTATCGTGATTGCGGGGCCAACAGCAGTCGGAAAAACTGCCTTATCCATTAACATTGCGCAAAAATATGATGGTGAAATTATCAATGGCGATAGCCAGCAAGTTTATCGAGAAGTCCATATTGGAACAGCTAAGGCGACAGCAGGTGAGCAGGCTGCTGTAAGCCATCATTTGATTGATGTGCGTGACCTGTCAGAATCGTTCAGTGCACATGATTTTGTGACACAAGCCAATGTAGCGATTGCTGATATTTCATCTCGTGGTAAACTGCCGATTATTGTAGGTGGTACAGGCCTTTATTTGCAAAGTTTGATAGAAGGCTATCATCTTGGTGGCTCAGGGCATCATGAGGAGATGCGAGCCTTACGTCAAAAACTTGACTTGCTAACGGATGATCAACTGTTTGCTAAGGTTTTTGATCACCAGATTGAAATGCCAGAAATGAATCGGCGACGTGCGATTAGAGCCTTGGAAATTGCAAAATTTGGTGGCGAGTTAGCCAATCAAAAATCAGACTATGATTTTTTAATAATTGGTCTGAATACAGAGCGTTCAGTCCTATATGAGCGCATTAACCACCGTGTTGATCTGATGATGACAGCAGGCCTACTAGAGGAAGCAACGATGCTCTATGCGCGTTTTAGAGAGGCTCAGGTGTCACGTGCCATTGGCTATAAAGAGTTCTTTCCATATTTTGAGGGGCAGATTACCTTAGAGGCAGCAGTTGAAGCTGTTAAACAAAATTCTAGACGCTATAGTAAGCGACAAATCACCTGGTTCAAAAACCGAATGGGCGTTGACTTCCAAGATATTTTGGCGCCCGATTTTCAAGATCAGGTTGACCAGAAAATAGAAAGGTTTTTAGATGATAAAAACTGAAAAAACACAAGAAAAAGTTGTCCTAGTTGGTGTTGAAAGCTTTGATAACAACCAAACTTTTGAAGCGTCTATGACGGAATTAGCTAGTCTAGCTGAGACAGCTGGTGCTGTTGTGACGACTGTTTTCACGCAAAAGAAAGAGCGTCTAGACGGGAAATACCTGGTTGGGATTGGCAAACTCCAAGAAATCAAAGACAATTTAGAGGCTGATGAAGCGGATATGGTCATTTTTAATGAAAAATTGACACCGCGACAAAATGTCAATTTGGAAGGCTTTCTAGGCGTTAAAGTCATCGACCGAATGCAGTTGATTTTAGATATTTTTGCCCTTAGAGCGAGGAGTCATGTTGGCATGTTGCAGGTTGAATTGGCTCAGTTGAAATATCTGTTGCCACGTTTGTCGGGAAGTAAGGGATTAGAACTCAGCCGTCAAGCGGGTGGTATTGGCTCGCGTGGTGCAGGTGAAAGCCAATTAGAGACTGACCGCAGGCATATTCGCCATCGTCTTGAAATCATTGAAGCACAGCTTAAAAAGGCTGAAAAGGTTCAGGAAAATAGTCGCCAAAAACGTAATAACTCAAGTGTCTTTAAGTTAGGGTTAATCGGCTACACCAATGCAGGAAAGTCCTCTGTCTTCAATGCCTTGACGCAAAAAATTCAATATGAACAAGATGAATTATTTGCGACTTTGGATGCAACGACCAAGGATTTTTCACTTCAGGATGAATTTACAGTCACATTGACCGATACGGTTGGTTTTATTCAGGATTTACCGACGGAGTTGGTTCAGGCCTTTAAGTCAACGCTTGAGGAATCTAAAAATGTTGATTTACTCTTGCATGTGATTGATGCGTCAGATCCTAATCATAAAATTCATGAAGATGTTGTGGAAAGTATCATGAAAGACTTGGGCATGTCAGATATTCCAGTTTTGACTGTTTATAATAAACTAGATTTGGCTGAACATTTTGCGCCGACTATTTTGCCAAGTGTTCAGATTTCAATCAAGTCTGAGGCAGGGGTTCAGCAACTGCGCCAGGCGATTATTGCTAAAATTACGGAACTGTTTGTGCCTTTTGCGTTGGACTTGCCTTATGCAGCAGCTTATCATCTGCCCATGCTCAGAAAAATAGCTTTGCTTGAGACAGTGGTTGCAGAAGACGAAACGGAAACTTATCATGTGTCAGGCAGTATTTCTGAGCGTGAAAAATGGAGGTTAGTAGAAGATGGATTATGTAGAGTTAGCCATTAAGTCAGGTGGTTTTATGGCCATGGATCGGTTTTTGTTGACCAATCGCTTGGCGACTTTAGAAACGGAGCAGGAAAAGTTAGCTTATATCTGTCCGCCGGCAAGTGTGGTTAATGCTTACTTTGCTGAGCTCTATCAAAAACAAGGGCCAGAAGCAGCGACAGCTTACTTTTTAGACTTATCGACGACCTTTAGTAGTTTTTCAGCTGCGCCTAGTTTTGTCTTGGAAGGTTCTAGTGACGCCCCGACTTTTCGCTTTATTCGCTTAAATTTATCAGGTAAATCTTTTGGTTTCGCCTATGAAAATGTTACTGAGCGAGCGGTCGTTTTCAGTGAGTTTGAAGACGAGCTGGTGACGGATGAGCTTTTATTTGAAATTGCTCAGCTTTTTCCACAGTATGTCGTTAGTTTGGACAATGGTCGTATCACCATGGCTGCCCATGACTTTGGTACATTTGGAGAACCTCTTGCTTTAGATGATCTCACGACCAAGTCAGAAAATACCGACTATCTTAAAATAACTACCTTGAATATCGCAGACGGTTTAGCTCATTACGACAAACTGGTAAATAATAGCATTAGTAATAAAAAAATGATACAATTCAGTCATAGAACATTTTCATTGTATATCCAGAAAGTAGGCGTAAAATGACAGCAGTATTTCTTATTTTTCTACTCATCATTATTATCTTGATTTTGGCGAGTCTCTCAAGTTTGTTTTATGTCGTGAAACAACAAAGTGTTGTCATCATTGAACGCTTTGGTAAGTTTACAACGATTGCAAACTCAGGTTTCCATTTTAAATTACCTTTCGGCATTGACCGGATTGCCGCGCGCGTGCAGCTTCGTTTGCTTCAAAACGACATGAATGTTGAAACGAAAACACAAGACAACGTTTTCGTTCAAATGACGGTAGCGACGCAGTATCGAGTGAATGAACAGAACGTGACAGATGCTTATTACAAGCTGATGAATCCAGGTGAGCAAATTAAGTCTTACATTGAGGATGCTTTACGTTCAAGTGTACCAAAATTAACCTTGGACGAATTGTTCGAGAAAAAAGATGAAATTGCCCTCGAAGTGCAACGTCAAGTGGCTGAAGAAATGTCAACTTACGGCTATATCATCGTGAAAACTTTGATTACAAAAGTTGAACCAGACGCTGAAGTCAAACAATCCATGAATGAAATCAATGCGGCCCAACGTAAACGTGTCGCAGCACAAGAGCTTGCCAATGCGGACAAAATCAAAATCGTCACGGCAGCCGAAGCTGATGCTGAAAAAGATCGCCTACACGGTGTCGGGATTGCCGAACAACGTAAGGCGATTGTTGACGGTTTAGCTTTGTCTATCAAGGAAATGAAAGAGACTGGTGTTGATATTTCAGAAGATCAAATCATGTCGATTCTCTTGACCAACCAATACTTGGACACCTTGAACCAATTTGCCAATAATGGCAACTCATCTGTCTTCCTACCAAGTCAACCTGACGGCATTGAAGATATTAGGACACAAATTTTAACAGCACTCAAAGCCAAAGGATAATCCTGAATATCTCAGAAAACAGTTGAAGTTTGGAACCAACTATCAAGACAAAGAAACTTTTCCATTTTGGAGAAGTTTCTTTGCCTTTTAGCGGAAAATTTGTTAAACTATAATAGTTGTCAAACAAAAATTCCGTCCTTAGTGTAATGGATATCACGTAAGATTCCGGTTCTTGAGATGGGGGTTCGATTCCCTCAGGACGGATTTTTTTCTTTTATAAGACCACCTCTAAAAATGATTGCTAAGCGTTAAAGCTGATTTTTAAGGTGTTCATAAGCTTGAAGAGCGAAAGGAAACCATGGAAATACAATTTTTGGGCACTGGTGCAGGGCAGCCAGCCAAGCAGCGAAATGTGACGTCAATCGCGCTGAAATTACTTGCTGAGCGAAATGAAATCTGGTTATTTGATTGTGGTGAAGCGACCCAACACCAGATTTTAGAGACAAGTATTCGCCCGAGAAAAATTACGAAAATTTTTATCACGCATATGCATGGCGATCATATTTTTGGTTTGCCTGGTTTTTTGTCTAGTCGAAGCTTCCAAACGTCTTCTTCAGATGATCAGCCACAAAATCTAGATATATATGGGCCAGTTGGCATTAAAAACTATGTCATGACCTCACTTAGACTGTCTGGCAGTAAGCTTAGTTATCGGATTAATTTCCATGAGCTGGACGCCAGTCATGCCGGTAAAATCTTTTCAGATGAGACCTTTGAGGTTCATATGGCAACGCTAGACCACACGATTTACTGTATGGGCTATCGCATCGTCGAAAAAGATAAAAAAGGTGAGCTGGATGCAGCAGCGCTCAAAGCAGCGGGCGTTCCCTTTGGGCCACTTTTTGGCAAAATCAAAAATGGTCAAGACATTGATATTGACGGTAACTTGATTAAAGCCGCAGATTTCATAGGCCCAGATAAAAGAGGGCGTGTCGTAACGATTTTAGGCGACACACGCCAGACCGACCAGGCCATTCGTCTATCAATTGGTAGTGATGTGCTCGTTCATGAGGCAACTTATGAAGCTAGTGAAGCTAAGATTGCTAGAAACCACGGTCATTCAACGACGAAGCAGGCCGCAGAAGTTTCCAAACAAGCGCATGTTAAACGCTTGTTGTTGACCCATATTTCAGCGCGCTATGTTGGACCACTCGTGATACAGCTGGCTCAAGAAGCCAAGCAAACCTTTGATAACGCTTATGTCGTCAAAGACTTCTATGAGGAAGTGATTCAACCATGAAAAATTTGCTGATAACGGGTGCGACAGGTGATATTGCACGCGAAATCGCCAAACAAGTTCAAGGCTATCGTTTGATTTTATTATCACGTGATGTCAGTAGTTTAAAAGATATTTCAGAACACCTTTATCAGGTAAATTTGACAGACGAAAAAGCCTTAATCGCAACATGTCAACAAATCTCTCAGGACTTTGGTGCCATTGATGTTTTGATTAATAATGCAGGCTATGGCTATTTCAAACCATTTTTGACTGATACGACTAGCGATGTGCGTCAGATGTTCGACGTCAATGTCTTGGCCTTGATGACCGTCACACGCGCCTTTTTACCAGATATGATAGCTCAGAAATCTGGTCAGATTATCAATATAGCATCTATCGCAAGTTATATGGCCACTTCTAAAACGACTGCCTATGCAGCGACAAAATTTGCAGTCCGTGGCTTTTCAGATGCCTTAAGACAAGAAGTTGCGGATGCGAATATCAAGGTGCTGGTCGTCAATACTGGGCCAGTCTTAACGAAATTTCATGCCGCAAATCCTGACTATCTGAAAAAAGTTGGGAAAAATGCGGTCACAGCAACATTTGTTGCGAAAAAAATAGTCGCACATCTTCAGACCAGTAAACGAGAGTTAAACTTACCTTGGCAACTGAATCTTGCACGTATTTTCGCCATCAATTTTCCAAATGTTGTAGATAAAATAACGCGGAGGTTTTTCAATATAAAATGATCACACCTACCTATGATTGGCAAGTCAATACGGATGAACCGTCAGAAGACTTTGTCAAGTTAGTTAAAAAACAAAAAATAGATGCACTTTCAGCAAGATTGCTTTGGAAGCGTCAAGTTCGGACTGAAGAAGCCTTGATGACTTTTTTGAATCCATCGCTTGAAAATTTACATGATCCTTTCTTGTTTTACAGCATGAGTCGCGCTGTAGAGCGTATTCGTCAGGCGGTCGCCAATCAAGAATTGATCCTGATTTATGGTGACTACGATGCGGATGGTATGACCAGCGCCAGTATCATGAAGACGGCCTTAGACGAAATTGGCGCGGAAAGTCTAGTTTACCTCCCTAATCGCTTTACCGATGGCTATGGTCCAAATTTAGACGTCTATAAGTACTTCATTGAAAATGAAGGTGTCGGTTTGATTATCACGGTGGACAATGGTGTTGCCGGTCATGAAGCGGTGGCTTACGCCCAAGAAAGTGGCTGTGATGTCATCATTACCGACCACCATTCATTGCCTGAGACGCTACCAGATGCCTATGCCATTATCCACCCCGAGCATCCAGATGGACAATATCCTTTTAAGGCATTAGCAGGCTGTGGTGTTGCTTTCAAGGTCGCTTGTGCCCTTTTGGAATACATCCCATCAGAAATGCTAGATTTAGTGGCTATTGGGACGATTGCGGATATGATGGCACTCACCGATGAGAATCGCATCCTCGTCAAATTTGGCTTGGAAATTCTCAAAAATACAGAACGTGTTGGATTGGAAGCTTTGCTTAAGGTAGCAGGGATTGAATCAAGCGACATCACTGAGGAAACCATCGGCTTTCAAATTGCCCCAAGACTCAATGCCTTGGGTCGTATTGATGATCCCAATCCTGCCATTGAGTTATTGACAGGTTGGGACGAAGATGAGACCCGTCAAATCGCTGAGATGATTGACCAGAAAAATGTTGAACGTAAAGCGATTGTGGCGGAGATGCTATTAGAAGCTGAAAGTCAGTTGGATGACAGTCCAGTTCAGTTTATTTATCAGACGGGATGGAATCCTGGTGTGCTTGGAATTGTCGCAGGACAATTGCTACAAAAAACGGGCAAACCAATCGTCATGCTATCAGAAGAAAATGGCATTTTAAAAGGCTCTGCACGGTCAATTCCAGCTTTCAATATCTTTGAAGCCTTGACGCAGCATCGGGACTTGTTGATCGCCTTTGGTGGTCATGCGCAAGCGGCAGGAATGACTTTTGAACTGGCAAAACTACCGGAAATTAAAGCAGTTATTGCAGATTTTATTCAACAAAATAAAATTGATATGTCTAAGAAAAATAGCTTGCTTTTGGATGAAAAAATCTCATTATCAGATATGACACTTGAGACGATTAAATCCTTGTCCCAGTTAGCACCATTTGGCCAAGAAAATCCCAAACCTCTGTTTTTAGTTAGCGATTATCAAGTCGTTCAAAGTAGAGCTATGGGCCAACAAAATGCCCATCTCAAATTAAAGATTCAGCAAGATAAAACCCAGTTAGAAGCGGTTTACTTTGGTCATGGTCAGGAGACACTTGATTTTGAACAGACAGCACCAGATCTTGCCGTAACCTTATCGGTCAATACCTGGAATGGCAATACCTCTGTTCAGTTGATGATTACGGATGCGCGGGTTGAAGGCAGCCAGCTGATTGACCTAAGAAATCAGCAGAATCAAACACAAATTCCAGAAAATGCCTTTATTTTCACAAATGAATCGGAAAATCATGCTATAATGAGTGAGGTTCTGGTCATTGCAGAAACGCCAAAGGATGCGGAAGCCTTAGCAAGACTAGAAGAAATCGTTGCTGAACATGACTTTACAGCGATCTATTTTCAAAATCAGATCAAAGAAACTTTTTACCTCACAGGTGGTGGTACGCGTGACCAATTTGCTAAATTTTATAAGACGATTTATCAGTACCCAGAATTTGATGTGCGCTATAAACTTAAAAATTTAGCTGATTTCTTGAAAATCCCCGACATTTTATTGGTTAAAATGGTTCAGATTTTCGAAGAGTTGGGCTTTGTAACGATTCAAGATGGTTTGATGACCGTCAATCAAGCAGCAGCTAAACGTGAGATTTCAGAAAGTCAAATTTACCAAGCCCTACAAGTATCAGTCAAGCAACAAGCCTTCTTTGCCTTATCGCCTGTCGCTGACATTTATCATAAATTGAAAGAGAACTAAAATGGATTTAAAAAATTATATCGCAACAATTCCTGACTACCCTGAAAAAGGGATAGAGTTTCGTGACATCTCGCCTTTGATGGCTGATGGCAATGCTTATAGCTATGCGATTCGTGAGATCGTACAGTACGCGCAAGACAAACAAATCGACATGATCGTCGGACCTGAAGCCCGTGGCTTTATCGTTGGCTGTCCAGTCGCCTTTGAATTAGGGATTGGGTTTGCACCAGTTAGAAAACCAGGCAAATTGCCACGTGAAGTGATTGAAGCGCAGTACGAAAAAGAGTACGGCTTTGATACCTTGACCATGCATGCAGATGCGATTAAACCAGGGCAACGTGTTCTGATCGTAGATGATTTGTTGGCAACAGGTGGTACAGTTAAAGCGACGATTGAGTTGATTGAACAATTAGGCGGTATCGTCGCAGGTTGTGCCTTCCTCATCGAGTTAGATGACCTCAATGGCCGTGATAAGATTGGTGATTATGCTTATAAAGTACTCATGCATTACTAAAATGCTTAATCTTATGGTAAAATAGTCATATACTCAATTAACCAAAGAAAGCAAGCATTTTTGCCTATTTCCCGCCAATTTATAGTTGATATGTCTTGACGTACACCTGTACGTCATCGCCTTATCGCCTCTGGCATTGAAGTTGTCGCTTTAGCGGCTTACGGAAAAGCTATGGGCAACGTGGCTAAGCGCTTTTACCGCTTAGTTGTTGACCTAATTGGTAAAAAATAGCTCAAAAATTTTGTTTCCTTTCTTTAGTTAAATGAGAAAAGTAAACTTGATAGCTTATCTCTGACAGGATGTCGTGAGGTAACCCTATACTTTGTTTGATGGAGATAATAAATTGAAAATTAAAGCATTTGAAAATCAAGATTTGTCAGAACTTTCGATGATTGAAGTCGCACACGCGATGTTGGAAGAACAAGGCAAGGAAATGGACTTTAACGTCCTTGTCAATGAAATCCAAGACTATCTTGGCAAATCAGACAGTGAAATTCGTGATCGTCTGTCGCGCTTTTATACTGAATTAAATACAGATGGTAGCTTTATTCCACTTGGTAACAACGTATGGGCTTTACGTTCGTGGTATGCCATTGACGAGATTGACGAAGAAGTTGTTGCTCTTGACGAGTTGGATGATGAAGGCGACCGTCCTAAGAAAAAACGAAAAAAAGTCAACGCTTTTGCAGCAGATGGCATTGATATCGACTACAGTGATGATGATCCAGAAGATGACGATGATATCAATGATACGGATGTCACATATGACGATGAAAACCCAGATGACGAAAAAGATGAGGTCGAAGCCTTTGATGTCGAGCTTGAAGAAGTTGATATTGATGATGCCGAAGTAGATGGTATCGATGAAGATGACGACGAAGACGACGATGAAGACGAAGAAGATGACGATTTAGTCACTAAAAAATAATGGAGAAATCCATATTTTTTATTAAATCCTTGATTTTCAAGGATTTTCGTGTATAATCTAAAATGATAACGCTTGACACCTAAATATGATAAATCTAGACTAGTGTGTCTTATGAAAGTAGAAGATTGTTAATTTGGTAGAAAAAGATACAAAAAAATTTGAGCGTGAGACGTTCAAAGATAGAATTCTTCGTCAATTAGAAGAGGCCAGCCAATCTCTCGATGATGTCGCATCGGAGACAGGGTTTTCTGCGTCTAAAAATTCATCAGTCATACCTGAGATGGCAGATCATACTCGGGTTTCGGATGACTTGTCAATGACTGAGCAAGCAGATGATGCTTTATTTGGGAAAGCTGATCGTCCGCTTAAATCACGCACGTCTGCTAGTCGATCGTCGAGAGAGTGGCCTGTAGAGTCAGAGCCAACGTTTCATGATACGCCAGTAACAACTGAGCCATCTGAAGTGTTTGACACAGCTAATCACCGTCAGTCAGATTTGACTTTTAATCAGGTGGCAGAAGACACATCAGTAGAGGATACAGCAGAAATTAAAAATATCAAGAAAGTGACGCGTCGCTCTCAGGAAAGCTATACGCGTTCAACCAAGAAAAAATCTAAAAAATTGGCTGGTAAGATTATTGCAATCGTCGTCCTTGTCCTGTTTATTGCAGGTGGGACGACTGGCTTTTTAGGCTATAAGTATATCAAGAGCGAGATTCAGCCTTACAGCCTGACTGATAAATCAACCAAAGCAATAGAAATTCCTGCAGGTGTTGCCAGCAAGGAAATTGGTCAAATTCTTGAAAAAAATCACATTATCAAGAATGCGACAGCTTTTCAATATTATACGAAATTGAAAAGTTTGACTGGCTTTAAGTCAGGCTACTATAATCTGTCACCAAGTATGACGTTAACTACGATTGCTAAAACTTTACAAGAAGGTGGGACAGAGAAGCCTGTTGAACCCGTTTTAGGAAAAATAACGATTCCTGAAGGCTTCACCATTGACCAGATGGCGGATAAGATTTCAGATAATGTGTTGACGAAGTCAGACAAGGATAAGACGCCGTTTACCAAGGAAGAATTCTTGAAAGTTGTGACGGATTCGACCTTTATTGAGCAAATGAAAACGACTTATCCAGAGCTTTTTGAGTCTTTACCAGCTAGTGATTCGGGTGTGAAATATCAGTTAGAGGGTTATCTTTTCCCAGCGACTTATGAATATACGAAGAAATCTACGATGACGTCAGTTGTTGAGCAGATGATTGCGACAATGAACCAAAATCTGCAGCCTTACTATGAAAAGATTAAAACGGGTCCTAATCCTAAGACGGTTAATGAAATATTGTCTATCGCAGCCTTGACTGAAAAAGAAGCCAATAATGATGCTGACCGACGTAATGTCGCGCAAGTTTTCTATAATCGGATGAATGTCGGTATGACACTGGGCTCAAATATTTCGATTCTGTATGCTGAAGGTAAATTAGGTCAAAAAACGACCTTGGCTGAGGATGCGGCTGTGAATACATCTTTAGACTCGCCATTTAACCTGTATCTTCACTCAGGCTATGGTCCTGGTCCAGTGACCAACCCAAGCTTGTCGGCGATTAAGGCGGCAGTTGAGCCGACAGACAACAATGACTTGTATTTCGTAGCAGACGTGACAACCGGTAAGGTTTACTTCTCAGAAACACAAGCCGAGCATGATGCGAATGTTCAAAAATATGTCAATGACAAACTAGAAAATAAAGCATCAGATACTGAAACAGCACAATAAGACTAAATTTAAAACAAGGAAAGGAGATGAGTTTCACTGATTGTGAACGTGCTTAAGCATATTCACAATCAGTGACTCAGCATCTTAGATTATGGCAGATACAAAAACCTATCAAATGACCCGTGAGGGCTTTGAAGAATTAGAAGCAGAATTAGACAATCTCAAACTCGTTAAACGTGCAGAAGTTGTTGAACGGATTAAAGTCGCACGTTCTTACGGCGACTTATCGGAAAACTCAGAGTACGAAGCAGCCAAAGATGAACAAGCCTTCGTCGAAGGTCGTATTGCAACAGTAGAGACGATGATTCGTAACGCTGAAATCGTTGACAATGCAGGTGTGAAAAGTAATGAAGTCGCACTTGGTAAAACAGTCACGTTCCTTGAAGTAGGCGAAGATGAAAAAGAAACTTATAAAATTGTTGGATCTGCCGAAGCGGACCCATTCAACGGTAAGATTTCAAACGAATCCCCAATTGCGGCAGCACTTATCGGCCGTAAAACTGGCGATACAGTTATGATTCCATTACCAGTAGGTGAAATGGAAGTGAAAATCGTTAAAGTATCTTCTAAATAATCGTTAGAAGACACCAACATTATAAAGCCATCCGGATTAGCGGATGGCTTTATTGTTTCGCTTACATGTTCTGACATTAATCCAATTGCTATAAGATAATGCCTTTACTTGCTAAATTTTCCAAACACTCATTTAAATAGGTTTGATTGTGCTCAGGATAAATCGGGCTTGTCTGAGGACAAGGTGCGAGCTCCTCGTATTTGGCGCAATGCAAGCCACGATAACTTGGTTCTAACCAGTTTTCATCAGGGTGATAGCCACGTGCTATCATTTCACCCATGACTAGGAGATGATACTGGTAGAGTTTGTAGGGGGAGTAGTTAAAGACATAGTTGACTGTGGCGTGTTTCTTACCCCAACCCTTGCCCCTTAGTGCTGCCGTTTCTCGGTGTTGTCCTAATAGTTGTTGCCGTGGTAACTGGTTTAGCAACTTTTCATGCCAAAGTCTCATTTTTTTCTTGCTCCTCTTGAATTTCACGGATCAATCGTGAGTGCATTAAATAAGTCACCTGATATTTTAAGGTCAGATTTTTTAAAAAAGATCCGAGTTGATCATTATCAACCTCTAATACTGCTAAGCGCCGTAGGTAGTCATTCTTTTCTTCAGGCGTCGCTATTTTCTTGAAATAACCCCAGACGTGTTCGTAGGCTGTTGTTAGCGTTTTGCGCGTTGGAACTTGTAAGGCAGCCTCTTGTAGCAAATTTTCAAATGTGACTGCTGTTTCGTCTGACCAGTCATTATTTTTAGCCAGTACTCTGATTTGATTATAAAGCTGCTGTGAATGGGCCATGACCCAATATTTGTGTTCGGCCCATTTGACTTGCCAAGCTGTCATTGTTTATCCTCCATGTGATGTTGTTGCCTATCTATTTAGACCAACTGCCCAATGGCCTGATAAGCATAGTAAGTCTGTGGTGCCTGATCTTTTTTAATCTCACTCGTATGTTCGGACAAGAAAAATCCCTGCCACTTCATCATACCACGGTCTTGATACAGTCTGATTTCCTCAAATTGGCTATAATGTCGATCTACTTTTGTCATGATAAACCGTCTAAACCTCCTGCTGAATGACCACCAACGAGCTTACTACGTGCAATGACGCGCGAACCGTTAGCTAAACTATTAGCTTTTTGAACTGATAAAAAGCCGTGTTTTTCTCTAATTACATCGATAACATCTTGAACCGTCTCTTGTTTTTGTGTGACTTGAGCATCATCAAACAAGGAAATCAGCTCAAAATCATCGTCACATAGCCTGCCGTAGGAAACCCCAATTCGTCTGACTGCACCAGACGCATATTTATCCCGAAAAAGGCGTAAAATTGCTTGTGTTAGTTTTTGCGTCGAATGTGTTGGTTCAATTGACATTTGAGCGTGAATGGACGGTTTGTTTTCAGAAAAGCCGTAACCCACATAGAGTGAGATCAGTTGTGTTTTTTTCTTAGACCTGCGTGTACGGATTGCCACCTGTTCAGCCAACTCCGAAATCACTAGCTCGATCTCTCTTTGGGAGGTGTAATCTCGAGGTAAGGTTTGAGAGTTGCCGATTGATTTACTTTTGGCATCGTATTTTTCTGAAACGTTGGATTCATCAATGCCATTAGCATGGCAAAATAGTTGCACACCCAGAATACCGAATTCTTTTTTTAAAACAGTAGGATGCGTATGCGCTAACTCGTAGATAGAGTTGACACCGATATGTCGTAAGCGTTTGGCGGTTCGCCTGCTAATGCCCCAAAAATCGGTTAAGTCTGGGATTTGCCAAACGGTATCTGCAATTGTTTCGTAAGTCCATAAAGCTCGCATATTTGACGTGTGCTTGGCGGCATTATCTAGCGCTAGTTTGGCTAGTAAGGGATTGCCGATACTCATCCCAACTGTTGCATAAAGTCCAGTTTGTTGATAGATAGCAACTTGGATGTCATGACTGACGGCATCCAGTTTCTGGGCGGGTGTAAGACTTTGATCTGGGTAAAAATAATTTAGCGATTCAGTCAAATCAACAAAGCCTTCATCTATAGAATACCAACAAATCTCATCAATAGCTGCAAAATCTTGGATGATGTGTTGAATTTCCATGTTTTTATCAATATAGGCTGACATCCTAGGGGGTGTCATAATCGTCCGTTTGGCCCAGGATTCAATGAAAGCCACATGTGATGGCGAGGGTTCTGGCGCGCGATTGAGCCAGTCTCTTGTGACGGTTCGGTAGTAATTTTGGTAGTTAAACTTGTGCGTGGTGGTATAAAAAGGTAAATCACGACTTCGCCCGACATTAGACTTGCCAAACACTTGCTTAAAAGTAGGGGAACTTGCTAAAATCAACCCGCCTGAATTATCTGCTTGACTCATGACACATAGTGAGGTCGTCAAAGGATTCAGTCCACGTTCGACACATTCGACACTGGCATAAAAAGATTTCATGTCAATGAAAGCAATCGCTCGGTGCTGTTCTTTGGTGTAATCGAAATCTGGTGTAATCATCAGTGTCCTTTCTAATATTGTATTGTACGCCCTCGATATCTGTGGCCTAGTCCGCTTTCTCTATTGGAATAAAATGTCCAATGATCTTTCCGATAATCCGTGGTGCGTCATCGAACGGGGCGAATTTATCGGGATAGTCGGGATTAGCGGAGACTAGGCGCAGACCATCTTTTTCGCGGTAGACATGCTTGATGTAGGTTTGAGCGTCCCATTCGACAGCATAGACGGCACCGTCATAGTCAAAGGTTGTCTGCCTGATGAGGGCGACGGAGCCGTTTTCGAATTCGGGGGTCATGGAGTCGCCGAAAACCCAAGAAGCAAAATCGTAGTCATAGGCTTTGTCGGAATAGGCAATATCGTAGGTACCGTCATCAAAATAGCCATAGCCTGTTCCTGCGGATAATTTTTCGTAGACCTTATTGGGCACGAGGTGTAGGAGCGGTGTGGTTGCCTTTTCCTTGTCTTGGTCTGTTTGTTGCTGTTTTGTGTAAGTTAAGACCCTGTCTTGTCTCTGGTGGGTTAAGGTATCATAGATAGCTAGTAAATCGGCTCTATTATCTTGGCTTAAGTCACTGACTTCAACTTGGAAGAGGTTGGCTAGTTTTTCAAGGTTATCTATTTTGGGGCGGACAGTGCCTTTCTCCCAAAAGCCGTAGGCAGGTCTTGAAATACCAAGTTGCCTAGCGATTTCTCCTTGGCTTAGGTGGTGTGCTAGTCTTAGTTTTTTTAGATTTTGGCTCAAACTCATGGCGTATCCTTTCTTTAAAAAGTGGTAAGTTTTTTACTTACCACTAGGATAATCTATTTTCGGAATTTAGTCAATAAATATTTCTGATATTATCATTTTAAGGATAAAGGACTGTCTTGATGATCGTCATAAATAAAGATGAGGAAAATATCAGTAGACTGGAAACTAAAACTAATGCCCTACAGTTATGTGGTTATCTAAAGCCCTTTAGGATAGGTTTTAAAGGACTTGAGAGTAGCAAAACAATTTAAAAAATGATACAATGGTCAAACAAGGTCAGAAAAAATATTGAACATGAATTACCAAGTACTGATGCCTCCGCTTGATGGAGCGCAAGCAGAGCTCAAGTTTCAAGATTTCATGAAATGGAATCGAAGGAAGGAGAAATTGTGAGAAACACATCAGATATGATAGAGAAATACCTCAAGGAGTTACTTTCTCAGGCAGCAGAAATCGAAATTCGACGCTCAGAGATTGCAGAACATTTTGGCGTTGTGCCGAGTCAGATTAACTATGTCATTAAGACACGCTTCACCCTACCAAAAGGCTTTGAAGTTGAGAGTAAACGTGGTGGCGGTGGCTATATTCGAATTGTTAGAATCCAGTATTCGGATGCCCATGATTTCTTAATGGACATTTTAAACAAAATGCCAGAAAAAATGACCGTCAGCATGGTACAAGATCTTATGCAATTGATGTTTAACGAAAAAATTGTGACAGAGCGCGAAGGAAATCTACTACTCGCAACGCTGAGTCATCCAGTCTTGACGGATTTACAACGAACTATTTTATTAACCTCAACGATTCACCGATTGGATAAGATGGACTAAATGACCCTATAACTAAGGAAAATAATAAATGACACAAAATTATACGCACATACTTGAAGATATTCTCAAAACAGCTCGCGTTTTTGCGGCGGGCAATGGTTATGATTATGCAGAAACATCACACGTCTTGGCGGGGATGTTATCGAGTAACGATAGCTTTGGCCAAAACATTCTAACGGATCACGATGTGACGATTGAAATGGCGCTAGATGAAATCGAACAACACCAGTTACCCGAAAAAATGCAAACGGTTCAAAATATCCAATTTTCACCTAAGGTCGAACAGCTCTTGCTAGAAGCAGATGCACTTGCAGCTCAAAATCATTTGGCAGAAACAGGGTCTGAACACTTGCTCTATGTCATCTTGACTGATGATGACAATGTTGCCAAGAAACTTTTGGAACTAAACAAAATCAAAATTACTGAAATCGTTAAAGACTTAATTGAGCTCGGTAATATGAATGTCAAAAAAATAGCTAAAAAAGCGGTCACACCGATGGGAAAACGCGATATCGCATCGGGTGTTGCGGCGGCAAGTATTACACCAACGCTAGATTCAGTGGCGCGTGATGTGACGGAAGATGCTAGACAAGGACGCATTGATCCGATGATTGGTCGGGATAAGGAAATTGAGCGCGTGATTCACATTTTGAGTCGCCGGACAAAAAATAATCCTGTCCTAGTTGGTGAACCTGGTGTTGGTAAATCAGCTATTATCGAAGGCTTGGCGCAACGTATGATTGATGGCAATATCCCTGCAAATATGCAAGGTGTACGTCTTATGTCACTTAATATTGCTAATGTGGTTGCCGGTACTAAATTCCGCGGAGAATTTGAAGACCGGATGACTGCGATTGTTGATGAAGTCAGCCAAGATGCAAATACTATCGTTTTTGTCGATGAGCTACATACGATCGTCGGTGCTGGTGGCGGAACGGATTCTGTTACCGATGCCTCAAACATTATGAAACCTGCACTAGCTCGTGGTGAGTTTCAGCTGATTGGCGCAACGACCTTTAACGAATACCAAAAATACATCGAAAAAGATGCTGCTCTGGAACGTCGCTTTGCAAAAGTTACTGTTGAAGAGCCATCTTCAGACGAATCGATTGCAATTCTACAAGGTCTTCAAAGCAAATTTGAAGCCTTTCATCAGGTAAATTTTGACGCTGATGCAGTCAAGGCAGCGGTTCAGCTCAGTGTTCGCTATATGCCAAGTCGCAGACTGCCGGATAAGGCCATTGACTTACTCGATGAAGCAGCTGCTGCCGTTAAAATTTCAGCTAAAAATAATTTATCCGAACAAAGTAAGCTAGATAAAAAAGCATCACAGCTTGATGAACAGTTACAAGAAGCGATTATCAATCAAGATTTTGTGCTAGCTAAAAGCTTAAACAAAGATCTTCAAAAACTTGAAGCCAAACGTGAGAAACTAACGGTTAAAACAAAGTCGTCTCGTGTGAGCGAAGGTGATGTCTTTGCGGTTGTGTCTAACTTGACTGGCGTGCCTGTCACACAGATGAGCCAAAGTGAGATGACGCGTTTGATTAACTTAGAAAAAGAACTCCATAAACGCGTTATCGGTCAAAGCGAAGCCGTTACAGCTGTTGCTAGTGCTATCCGTCGTAGTCGTTCAGGCATCTCAGATGACAGACGTCCTATGGGTTCCTTCATGTTCTTGGGGCCTACCGGTGTCGGGAAGACAGAGCTTGCTAAAGCTCTGGCAGAGACCGTTTTCGGCGATGAAAACAGCATGATTCGTATCGATATGAGCGAATATATGGAGAAATTTAACACCAGTCGTTTAGTTGGAGCACCTCCTGGCTATGTTGGCTATGACGAGGGCGGTCAGCTAACCGAGCAGGTGCGCAACAAGCCTTATGCTGTCGTCCTATTTGACGAGGCTGAGAAAGCCCATCCGGATGTCTTTAACCTCCTGCTCCAAATCCTTGATGACGGCTTCATCACGGATGGTAAGGGGCGCAAGGTAGACTTCCGCAACACAATCATCATCATGACCAGTAACTTGGGTGCGACCTCATTACGCGACGATAAGACGGTCGGATTTGGTGCAGCCAATGCCTCAACCGACTACGTCGCCATGAAGTCTAGAATTTTAGAAGAGTTGAAAAAACGGTATCGCCCAGAGTTTCTCAACCGTATCGATGAAAGCATTGTTTTCCACCCACTTTCTGAGCAGGAATTATCAGATATCGTAAAAATCATGGCTAAACCATTGATTAAACGTTTGGCAGAACGTCACATCACCTTGAAACTTTCTGCCACTGCCTATCAGCTTATCGCTAAAAATGGCTTTGAACCAGAATATGGGGCCCGTCCAATCAGAAAAGCTTTGGAGAAAAAACTTGAGAATCCTCTGTCGGATAAAATTTTGTCAGGCGAAATTAAGGCTGGAAATAGTGTGACAGTAGGCGTTTCCAAAGGTGAGTTGACAATCAAAGTTATTGATTAACCGAATTAACCAAAAAGGTATTGTAAAATATTTGTGAAAAAAACGTTTTCACGGTATAATAAGGGTATAAAAGATAAAGAGGTGATTATTATGATTAAATTTAACATTCGCGGTGAAAACATCGAAGTCACAGACAGCATCCGCAGCTACGTTGAAGAAAAGATCAGCAAACTTGAAAAATACTTTACTGAAAATCAAGAGCTGACTGCCCACGTTAATCTTAAAGTTTATGCTGATAAAACGTCAAAAGTAGAAGTGACAATTCCAGCTAAAAACATCACACTTCGTGCGGAAGATACCTCTCAAGAGTTGTATGGTTCAGTTGATTTGGTTCAAGAAAAACTGGAACGCCAAATTCGTAAGTACAAAACAAAAGTACAAAAGAAACGTAACCACATCGCAACTGGTAAAGTCTTTGATACCTTTGTCGAATTAGCACCAGAAGAAGAAATTGAAGAAGCAAACATTGAAATTGTTAGAACTAAAAACATTGATTTGAAACCTATGGATGCTGAAGAAGCGGTGCTTCAAATGGATTTGATCGACCATGATTTCTTCATCTTCACAGACGGTGAAACAGGTGCTACAAGCATCGTTTATCGCCGGGAAGATGGTAACATTGGTTTGATTGAAACCAACTAATACACCTCATTTTAATAAATGACTGAAAAAGGCTGCACATTGTGTAGGCTTTTTTAGTATGATTTAGAGTAGATGTCCTGAAATTATAACATGTAAGCATTTGGAATGAAAATTTTCTGTAAAAAAAGGTGTGGGACAGTATTTTTCCTTGAAATATCCGTAAAATAGTGGTAATATAAGGTGGTAATTAAAAAAATGCCATCGGGTGTTTAAAATTAAAGGAGACAAAAATGTCAATTATTACTGATGTTTACGCTCGCGAAGTCCTTGACTCACGCGGTAACCCAACAATCGAAGTAGAAGTTTACACTGAATCAGGTGCATTCGGCCGTGGAATGGTACCTTCAGGTGCTTCTACTGGTGAACACGAAGCTGTTGAGCTCCGTGATGGTGACAAATCTCGTTACCTTGGTAAAGGCGTACAAAAAGCTGTTGACAACGTAAACAACGTTATCGCTGAAGCTATCATTGGTTACGATGTTCGCGACCAACAAGCTATCGACCGTGCGATGATCGCTTTGGACGGAACACCAACTAAAGGTAAACTTGGCGCTAACGCAATTCTTGGTGTGTCTATCGCTGTAGCTCGTGCTGCTGCTGACTTCCTTGAAGTACCACTTTACCACTACCTTGGCGGTTTCAATACAAAAGTATTGCCAACTCCTATGATGAACATCATAAATGGTGGTTCACATGCTGACAACTCTATTGACTTCCAAGAATTCATGATCATGCCAGTTGGCGCGCCTACTTTCAAAGAAGCGCTTCGTTATGGTGCAGAAGTATTCCACGCTTTGGCTTCAATCCTTAAAGCTAAAGGTTACTCTACTGCCGTTGGTGATGAAGGTGGTTTCGCACCTAACTTGAAATCAAACGATGAAGGTTTCGAAGTCATCATCGAAGCGATCGAAAAAGCTGGTTATGTACCAGGTAAAGACATCGTTCTTGCTATGGATGCTGCATCTTCTGAATTCTACAACAAAGAAAAAGGCGTTTACGAATTCGGTAAATTGGCTAACAAACCAGAAGAAGAGTGGGAACTTAAAACTGAGAAAGACATGATTGCTTACTACGAAGAACTCGTAGCTAAATTCCCAATCATCTCTATCGAAGATGGTCTTGACGAAAACGACTGGGAAGGTTGGAAAGAATTTACTAAAGTACTTGGTAAGAAAATCCAACTTGTTGGTGACGACTTCTTCGTTACAAACACTGACTACCTCAAACGTGGTATCGCTGAGGGTGCTTCAAACTCAATCCTTATCAAAGTTAACCAAATCGGTACTTTGACTGAAACTTTTGAAGCAATTGAAATGGCTAAAGAAGCTGGTTTCACTGCTGTTGTCTCTCACCGTTCAGGTGAAACTGAAGATTCTACAATCTCAGACATCGCTGTTGCAACTAACGCTGGTCAAATCAAAACTGGTTCATTGTCACGTACTGACCGTATCGCTAAATACAACCAATTACTTCGTATCGAAGATCAATTGGGTGAAGTTGCGGTTTACAAAGGCCTTGACTCATTCTACAACATCAAAGACAAATCTCGTTTCTAATCAGTTGATCTGATTTCAGAGACTTGAATCTAGAAGAAGAACCTCTCGGGGTTCTTTTTTTGCTATAATAAAAGTATCATAAATTTATTGGAGATAATTATGGCTAACTTAGCACCTTATATTTCGTCAATCCGCCTGATTGTCGTGATGTTTCCCTTTCTTGCAATTTTACTTTTGTTGCCGTTTTTGATCCGGCAGTATCATCGTTATGGTGCCATCTCAGGTTGGATGGTTGGCGTCAACTATGCCTTCATCTTTTACCTCCTCTGCGCCTATGCCCTGACCATTTTGCCCTTACCGACGGTTGATCAGGTTAGAGCTATGACCGGACCTGTCGAAAATTTACATCTGTTTGACTTTGTTCATGACTTTATCACCTACTCAGGTTTTGTGCTAACACAGCCTAGGACGTGGTTGCATGCAGCTAAAAGCCCGCAGTTTATTCAGCCATTTTTTAATTTGCTCCTGACTTTGCCCTTTGGCATGTTCTTGCGTTACCAGTATAAAAAACGCTTTGTGACGAGCCTGGTTTTAGCTTTTTGTTTGACACTCTCTTTTGAGCTCATTCAACGCTCAGCCTTATTTGGCCTCTATCCTCGCCCTTATCGTCTATTTGATGTCGATGACCTACTCTTGAACACCTGTGGTGCCATGTTGGGGTGGTTAATATCAGGCCCACTTGGGAAAATATTGCCTAAAAAAGAAGACATCGTTGAAACCCTAGAGGAGAGAAGTTATAGAGTCTCTATCAACCGTAAAAGTGTGGCGATTTTGCTTGATCTTACTGTAATTATCGTCTGTGATGTCACCTATAACCTGATCGTGGGTCAACCTCATCAGCTTATTAGCATCCTACTCTATCTTTTTTGGGTTGTTGTACCAGAACTTGTCGGGTGGCCAACTCTTGGTCAAAGACTTGTCCATTTGAAACTGACTGACAAGTCGGGTGGTAAAGCGGGTGTCTTACAGGTAGTGCTGAGAAATCTATTTGGGTATGTCCTGGTCATCGGTTTGTTTGCGGCTGAGCTGTATGTACTGAACCAGACTGGAACAGTTATAGCATCTGAATTAGGAACCTATTATTTTCTCTCCTTGTTTGGCCTTTTTCTGATCCTCGTCTTTGTGATTAGTTTATTTGTCAGCCTATTTACCAAACAATTTTTCCATGAAATTCTCTCAGGCACACGTTTGGTGTCGACCTATCAAAATAAGTCGGAGAAGTAGCTTAAACGTGCTATAATTGACCTATGATTACAAATTATAAGTTAGATAAAAATACCCTCGTTCAGTCAGCTGACGGCCTTGATTTTACACTTTTGACCAAGCCTACGAAAGAAGAAATTGGTCGTCTTGCGACTGCTCATAACTTTCCTTTTGACTATATAGCAGGGATTTTGGATGATGATGAAAATGCTCGTTTTGAGATGGATGACGAAGGAAATCTCTTGCTCTTGCTTCAGTATCCTTGTGTAGAGGATGAAGCTACAGAGGTCTATCCTTTTTCTTTGATCATAAATCCAAAGAAAAAAGACGTCATTTTATCCTTAAACCATGATTATGATTTATCGCCGATTTTCGAGCGTCATTATGATCCGTCACGCTACCAACATGAGCTGATTTTTCAGATCATGAGTACACTCGGACGATCTTTTAATAATTACTTGGCTCAGTTCAAGAAGCGGATGAAGGTGATTGAGAAAGAGCTAGCATTGTCTCAGGAAAATGCGCAAATCATGGAGATAATTCGGTCGCAGAAAAGTCTGATCTATTTTGAGGCAGCGCTTGAGGATAATATCGAAGTCTATCAAAAATTGATGGCTTATTTACGAGATCAGGGTGAGAATGGTTTTTCGGATCGGATTTTTGATATCTATGTTGAAGCAGCACAGGCTTTGACGACGACAGAGATTCAGTTGAAGTTACTTGAAAACTTGAGTGACCTATTTTCCAATATTGTTTCCAATAATTTGAATATCATTATGAAAATTATGACAAGTGCGACATTTATTATGACGATTCCGGCGATTATTGCAGGTTTGTATGGGATGAATGTTAAATTGCCTTTTCAGAATGTATCGTACGCTTTTTGGCTGATTATGGTGGCTGCGACTTTAATTTCTTGGTTGGTTTTTCGCATTATGTTACGGAAACGAATGTTTTAATAACTTTGTGAACTAACACACTTGCAACTTGAAAATGGTACAGATTTAATGATTCCTTAACCTGTTACATAAGAGAAAGTCATAAAACCCTCGTTTTTTACTTGTGTAACCGTTTTCTGTATGATAGAATGGTTATGTAGTATAAAACAGGTGACTTAGGGAATGTCACCTTTCTCGTCAAAAATAGGAGATAATAAAACATGAAAACTGAAGTGACTGAAAACGTTTTTGAAGAAGCATGGGCAGGATTTAAGGGAACAGACTGGAAAGAAAAAGTCAGCATCTCTCGTTTCGTAAAAGACAACCACAAAAATTACGATGGAGATGAATCTTTCCTTGCAGGACCGACAGAACGTTCTTTGAGAATCAAAAACATCATCGAGTCAACGAAAGACCGTTATGAAGCGTCTCAGTTCCCTATGGATACTGATCGCGCAGCGTCAATCGCTGATATCCCAGCTGGTTACATTGACAAAGAAAATGAGCTGATCTACGGACTTCAAAACTCTGAGCTTTTCCGTCTGTCATTCATGCCTAAAGGGGGCGCTCGGATGGCTGAAACAGCCTTGAAAGAGCATGGCTACACACCAGATCCACTCATGCATGAAATCTACACCAAACATGTGACAACAGTTAATGATGGGATTTTCCGTGCTTATACGTCTAATATCCGTAAAGCACGCCACGCCCACACTGTAACTGGTTTGCCAGATGCTTACTCACGTGGTCGTATTATTGGGGTTTATGCACGTTTGGCCCTTTACGGTGCAGATTTCTTGATGAAAGAAAAATTTGCTGACTGGAATGCTATTAAAGAAATCAATGAAGAAACAATTCGTCTTCGTGAAGAAATCAACATGCAATATCAAGCACTTGGTGAAGTTGCAAAACTTGGTGACTTGTATGGCGTAGATGTACGCAAACCTGCCAAAAACGTTAAGGAAGCCATTCAATGGACTAACATTGCCTTCATGGCAGCTTGTCGTGTGATCAATGGTGCGGCAACTTCTCTTGGTCGTGTGCCAATCGTTTTGGATATCTTTGCTGAACGTGACTTGGCGCGTGGGACATTCACAGAGTCAGAAATCCAAGAATTTGTTGATGATTTCGTTTTGAAATTGCGTACTGTTAAGTTTGCACGGACAAAAGAATACGATGCGCTTTATTCAGGTGATCCAACTTTCATCACAACATCAATGGCTGGTGTGGGTAACGACGGTAAACACCGTGTGACAAAAATGGATTACCGATTCTTGAACACCTTGGATAACGTTGGCAACTCACCAGAACCAAACTTGACTGTCCTTTGGGCGAGTGAATTGCCTTATGCCTTCAAACGCTACTGTATGAGTATGAGTCACAAACACTCTTCTATCCAGTATGAAGGCGTGAAAACAATGGCTGAAGATGGTTATGGCGAAATGTCATGTATCTCTTGTTGTGTATCACCACTTGACCCAGAAAACGAAGAAGGTCGTCACAACATTCAGTACTTTGGCGCACGCGTTAATGTCTTGAAAGCCCTCTTAACTGGTATTAATGGTGGTTATGATGATGTGCATCGTGATTACAAAGTTTTCGATATCGATCCAATTAAATCTGATGTTTTAAACTTTGACGAAGTCAAAGCTAACTTTGAAAAATCTCTTGACTGGTTGACTGGCACGTATGTGGATGCCTTGAACATCATCCACTACATGACTGACAAATACAATTATGAAGCAGTTCAAATGGCTTTCTTACCAAGTCACCAACGCGCTAACATGGGATTCGGTATCTGTGGTTTCGCAAATACAGTGGATACTTTGTCAGCCATTAAATACGCAACAGTTAAACCAATCCGCGACGAAAATGGTTACATCTACGATTACGAAACAATCGGTGATTTCCCTCGTTACGGTGAAGATGATGACCGTGCTGATGACATTGCAAAATGGTTGATGGCAGAATACCATAACCGTTTGGCTAGCCATCAATTGCACAAAGATGCAGAAGCAACTGTATCATTGTTGACCATCACATCAAATGTGGCTTATTCTAAACAAACAGGTAACTCGCCAGTTCACCGTGGTGTATTCTTGAATGAAGATGGCACATCAAACATCAGTGAAGTTGAATTCTTCTCACCTGGTGCTAACCCATCTAACAAGGCCAAAGGTGGTTGGTTGCAAAACCTTCGCACACTTGAAAAACTTGAGTTTAAACATGCCAACGATGGTATCTCTCTAACAACGCAAGTTTCACCAAAAGCACTTGGTAAAACACGTGATGAACAAGTGGATAACTTGGTTGACGTCCTCGATGGTTACTTCGAAGATGGTGGTCAACACGTCAACTTGAATGTCATGGACTTGGCTGATGTGAAAGATAAAATCCTTAACGGCGAAGATGTTATCGTTCGTATCTCTGGCTACTGTGTTAACACGAAATACCTTACAAAAGAACAAAAACATGAATTGACACACCGTGTCTTCCACGAAGTTTTGTCAATGGATGTTTAAGTGTCACTTGCTTCAAATACTGAGAAACCGTCTTCTGACGGTTTTTTTGTATCAGTTGCTGTCAAAGGTGCTTGGCCATGGACCGAAGGTCGTGGCAATTGAAGCTTTTAAGGGTGCATGGGGGTGAGAAGTGGAATGACTTCCAAGCCGGTTAAATGGAGGTTTTATGTTAAAATAAGAGTAAGATGTGATGAAGGTGGAGGTATCCTATGTTATACGGAAAAAATGATCAATCCAAGAAGTCGACTTATTTGCAGCCTATTTTTGGGTCTGGTGCGTCGGACCGTGATATTCCTAAATACAAATTAGGGGCGGATCCAATTGAGCCGCGTATTGCTTATCAACTGATTAAGGATGAGCTCTTGGATGAAGGGGCAGCACGGCAAAATTTAGCGACTTTTTGTCAGACCTATATGGAACCTGAGGCCAGCTTGCTCATGGGTGAAACCCTAGAGAAAAACGCCATTGATAAGAGTGAATATCCTCGAACAGCAGAGCTTGAAAACCGCTGTGTCAATATGATTGCGGATCTTTGGCATGCTCCAGAACAAGAGACCTATATGGGAACCTCGACCGTTGGTAGCTCTGAAGCCTGTATGCTAGGTGGTATGGCCATGAAGTTCCGTTGGCGGGCACGGGCTAAAGCTGCTGGCATTGATATTTTAGGCCGCAAGCCTAATCTGGTCATTTCATCCGGCTACCAAGTCTGTTGGGAGAAGTTTGCCGTGTATTTCGATGTCGAGCTACGGGAAGTGCCGATGACGGCGGAAAACATGAGCCTTGATATTTCTGACATTAGCAGTTATTTTGATGACTACACGATTGGTGTTGTGGGGATTCTTGGCATCACTTATACTGGCTGCTACGACGACATTTTAGGATTAGATGCAGTTTTGACCGCCTACAATCAAACTGCAAAAATCAGCATCCCAATTCATGTTGATGCCGCTTCTGGTGGCATGTATACCCCTTTCATGTCGCCTGAACTCAAGTGGGATTTTCAGCTTGATAACGTTGTGTCGATCAATACATCTGGCCATAAGTACGGCCTTGTTTATCCTGGCATCGGGTGGGTACTTTGGCGCGATAAAGCCTATTTGCCAGAGGAGTTGATTTTCAGTGTGTCTTACTTGGGAGGTAACATGCCGACCATGGCCATCAATTTTTCTCGGAGTGCCAGCCCCATCATCGGACAATTCTATAATTTCATGCGCTTTGGCTTTAATGGCTACAAAGCCATTCACCAACGTACTCACGATGTTGCCCGATTCCTAGCCAAGACAGTAGAATCAACTGGTCGTTTTACCCTTTACAATGCAGGTGAGCAGTTACCGATTGTCTGCTACAAGTTAAAAGATGAGAGCAAACAAGAATGGACATTGTATGAACTGGCTGACGTCCTACAAATGAAAGGGTGGCAAGTACCTGCTTATCCACTCCCAGCTGATTTATCAGATACGATTATTCAGCGCTATGTCGTTCGTGCTGATTTGAGTATGAATGTCGCAGAAGAGTTTGCGGAAGATTTCAAATGGGCCATTACTAAATTAGATGACTCACGATTTTTACGTGAAAAAGATGACGATAGACGCGTCCAAGGCTTTACACACTAAAGAATTACCCAAAGTCAAATTTTGGATAAAATAAAAAACTGCTAGTCAATGCAGTTTTTTATTTTGTTATGATTGGATAAGAAATCTCCATTAGTCTTGGCTCATCAATGATTGAAATCTGATCATGATCAATGATAGATTGATCCAGACGTTTTTTGAGGAAAAATTTTTGAATGCCTTCACGTTCATCAGGTCGAATGGCACGGTGCTTATTTGTTATAATAATTTCATAGTGGCTAGCAGCCTTCGTAAAAATAACAGTAGTATTGCCAGCAGAATAAACCTCAACCGTCAAAGCATCTGTATTTCTAAGTTGCTCACGGACAAGATCAGGGTAGTTGTTAGTGACATTGATGATTTTCATAGCTTTCCTCCATATTGTTCTTTAAATCTATTATAGCACTTTTAGTTTGAAAATTAAAAAATTGGAATAGAAAATGTTATAATAGTAACATGAGTAACAAGAAAAAAGTAATCGGGATAACTGGTGGTATTGCTACCGGTAAGTCTGTTGTAACCTCCTATCTTCGGGCACATGGTTATGAAGTCATTGATGCAGATGCTGTTGTAAGAGAGCTACAGGAAGTAGGCGGTGCCTTATATCTAGCAATTCGTGATACATTTGGTGAGGCTTATTTTCTGAAAAATGGCGAATTAGATCGGGCGACCTTCGGTGCTTTAATTTTTTCTGATTCAGTAGCGCGTGGTAAGCTGTCTAATGTGCAAGATACCATCATTCGAACGGAACTTTTCAGACGATGTGAGACCAATCAATCAGAGATTATTTTTATGGATATTCCGCTCTTATTTGAGCGAGATTATACAGGATTTGATGAGACTTGGTTAGTCTATGCTCCCCAAGACATCCAGATCAAACGCCTCATGAAACGCAATAGTTTATCTGAATCAGAAGCGATGTTACGAATCAAGGCGCAGATGCCTATAGATGAGAAGCGCAGTTTAGCCACCAGAATTATCGAAAATTGTGATACAATAGAAGTACTGGAAAATCAATTAGCAAGTTTAATAAGCGAGATTTAGCGGGTACTGTCGGAAGATGGTGTTCGTTTTTTGCAGCGCTTTGGGCTTGGAAAGATTATCACGTTTAGGATAATTTAATAATGATAAATTCGAGTTGATGCATCAATCCAATTGACATCAATTCTGGAAGGAAGTGCTATTATAAAAATCAATTGGAAACGCAATTTGTTAATTGCTTGGTTAGGAACATTTTTCACAGCGGCGAGTATCTCACTCGTTATGCCATTTATGCCCTTGTATGTCGAGAAACTAGGGGTTAGAGGTAGTGCAGTCGAAATCTTTGCAGGGCTTTCAGTGGCAGTAAGTGCCTTAGCCAGTGGTCTTGTTGCTCCTTTATGGGGGAAATTAGCTGACCAAAAAGGTCGACGGGTAATGATGGTACGGGCTTCTGTTGTCATGACTTTTACTATGGGTGCCTTGGCTTTTGTACCAAATGTTTGGTGGCTCTTAGTTATGCGCCTATTGAATGGTCTATTTGCAGGTTATATTCCAAACTCAACTGCCTTGATTGCTAGTCAAGTTCCGAGAGAAAAAAGTGGCTATGCCTTAGGCACTTTATCAACAGGCATGGTAGCCGGTGTCTTAATCGGACCTTCCATAGGTGGCTTTTTAGCCCAAGCTGTTGGTATGGAAAATGTTTTCTTGATCACAGGTGCGGTCTTATTGCTTGTGACTTTGTTGACTATCTTTTTTGTTAAAGAAGATTTTACACCGATTGAAAAGCATGATTTATTGCCGACGAAAGAAGTCTTTGCGCGTGTGAGTAATCGTCAAATCTTACTTGGTTTGTTCATCACAAGTTTTATCTTGCAGCTGACGGTGCAATCGATTGCCCCTATTTTAACCCTCTATATTCGAGAGCTTAATGGTCACACAGGTAACGTGATGATGATTTCAGGCTTCATCGTCTCTTCTGTAGGCTTATCAGCCATGATATCATCAGGAATTCTGGGGAGAATTGGAGATAAAATCGGCAGTCATCGCTTGATTATCATTGGCTTGGTTTATAGCTTTTTGATTTATTTACCCATGGCTTTTGTCAAAACACCTCTGCAACTGGGGATTTTGCGTTTCATGCTAGGTTTCGGTTCAGGTGCTTTGATGCCATCGGTCAATTCCCTACTTTCAAAAATCACGCCACCGGAAGGTATTTCGCGAATTTTTAGTTTTAATCAAATGTTTACAAACTTTGGTCAAGTGGCAGGTCCTTTGTTGGGGAGTGCTATTGCAGGCTATATCAGTTATCGGGCTGTGTTCTTAACGACGAGCTGTTTCGTTTTATTTAACCTTATCTGGTCGCTCTTTAATTTTAGAAAATTGTTAGGGGTACGAGATATTGCGAGTTAAAATTAACCTCAAATGTACCAAATGTGGTCAACAAAACTATATTTCGTCTAAAAATAAAGCGACCCATCCGGATAAAGTGCAAGTTTTAAAGTATTGTCCGAAAGATCGTAAAGTCATCATGCATATCGAAACCTGAACGATTCGAAGTAAATGGGATATTAAATCAGGTTGAAAGAGATGTAAACCGAACATTGATAGAAAGTTGTTAGAAAATTTCAACACCTTTCTTTTTTTTAGATTAAAAAATGATATAATGGAATTTAATCACTATAACTACTCAAATGTTTAGTCTTCGATGCGACTGCCGCAAAGAAAATGGACTAGGGTAGAAAGCAGGTAGTGAGATGATCAAGCATGTTCTAGTCGTTGTCAGAGACGATAACTAGAGCGTGCCTACTTAAAGGATAATAGTTGCGTAACAGACGCAATGATATGACAATGAAAGAACTCAAAAAAAGACACTTTATAAACTACTCAATTCTCATCCCCTATCTGATTTTATCGGTACTAGGCCTGATTATGGTCTTCTCAGCCACCGTTCCTCATCAGATAGAACTTGGCTTGCCGCCCTATCAACTTTTCCGAAATCAAACCATTTTCTTTGCTTTTTCGTTAGTCATGATTGTGGTCATTTATCGCATCAAGGTGGATAAGTTGAGAAGTCGCAACTGGTTTGGCATTTTGATTCCAGTTATGCTTGTTTTATTGTTCATAGCCAGATTTTTTGTGCCAACGGTAAATGGAGCACACGGTTGGATTATTATTCCTGGGATTGGTAGTATTCAGCCAGCTGAATATCTAAAACTCGTTGCCGTTTGGTTTTTATCAGCTACCTTTGCTAGCAAACAAGAAAAAATTCGGACTTATGATCTCAATGCCTTATTTGATCGCAATCAATTCTGGGTCAACTTTATTACTGGTTGGCGTGTTTGGATGGTTGCCATGATCGGTGCTGTTGTGATCATGCCTGATATGGGGAATGCCTTGCTGATTATCATTAGTTCGGCAACAGTCCTTGCGGTTAGTGGTGTTTCTTATCGCTGGGGAACAGGCTTTATGAAAATATTTGGCTCCCTAACACTAGCGATTTTAGCCTTGCTTAAAATTACAGGTGGTAATGTCATTCCTAGTTTCTTTGGCTCGATTGCCTATGTCAATAAACGCTTTATTGCCTTTGCCAATCCCTTTCAGGATACGGGAGATTCAGGTCACCAATTGATTAATGGCTATTATGCCATTTCAAATGGGGGCTGGTTCGGTAGAGGTTTGGGTAATTCAATCGAGAAAAAAGGCTATCTACCAGAAGCCCACACTGACTTCATTTTCGCAATTGTGATTGAGGAGTTAGGCTTGATTGGTGGAATTATTATCCTAGGGATTCTCTTCTTCCTGATTATGCGCATTTTCATGGTTGGGATTAAGGCCAAAGACCCTTTTAATAGTATGATGGCAATCGGTGTCGGCGGGATTTTGTTTGCACAGGTGCTGGTTAATATCGGTGGGATTTCAGGTTTGATTCCTTCTACAGGTGTAACCTTCCCCTTCCTGAGTCAAGGTGGGAATTCGCTCCTGACCCTATCAGTTGGGATAGGCTTTGTCCTCAACATTTCCGCAGATGAAAAACGACGAGAGTTAGCGGAAATGACAGCCAAATATGATTTTTCTGAACTCTCGTCAACTGCCTTGCGTGACTAGTTATCATGCAGGTACGACATATCTAGGTATACTGAAACATTGATGCGACAACTTTTCTAGACTGTGAATCCACAGTCTTTAAAGAAAACTTTTATTTCTGTAAAAAATTGAAAGGCTTTATATATGAAAAAACTACTAGTTGCTAACCGTGGCGAAATTGCTATCCGTGTCTTCCGTGCTTGTAACGAGTTGGGTATCTCAACCGTAGCGATTTATGCGAAAGAAGATGAGTATTCTGTTCACCGCTTTAAAGCAGATGAAGCATACCAAGTTGGTGCTGGCAAGAAACCGATTGATGCATACCTTGATATTGATGATATCGTGCGTATTGCACTTGAATCTGGTGCTGAAGCTGTTCACCCAGGTTATGGTTTGTTATCAGAAAACATTGACTTTGCGCGTAAGGTTGAAGCAGCTGGTTTGATTTTTGTTGGACCAACTTTGCATCATCTTGATATTTTCGGGGATAAAATTAAGGCTAAAGAGGCCTCTATTGCAGCTGGTGTCGGGTCTATTCCAGGGACAGAAGGTCCTGTTGACTTGGAAGGTGCCCTTGAATTTGGTCGTACTTTTGGTTACCCTGTCATGATCAAAGCTGCCCTTGGTGGTGGTGGTCGAGGCATGCGTGTTGCCCATAATGAAGACGAAGCGCGTGATGGCTATGCGCGTGCCGCATCAGAAGCCAAATCAGCTTTTGGTTCAGATGAAATTTACGTCGAAAAATACATCACCAACCCGAAACATATCGAAGTTCAAATCCTCGGCGATTCCCATGGCAATGTGGTGCATTTATATGAGCGTGACTGTTCTGTTCAACGTCGGAATCAAAAGGTTATCGAAGTTGCACCTAGTGTAGGGATGCCTGATGAGTTACGTCAACGCATTTGTGATGCTGCAGTCAAACTCTGCAAACATGTCGGATATGTCAATGCCGGAACTGTTGAGTTTTTAGTCAAAGACAATGAATTCTATTTCATCGAAGTCAATCCACGTGTTCAAGTTGAGCATACTATTACAGAAGTTGTGACAGGCATTGATATTGTCCAAGCTCAGATTTTAATCGCTGAGGGTGCTGACCTTCACAAAGATGTCAAGATCCCTGAACAGGATAAAATTCCATTGCTCGGTTCTGCCATCCAATGTCGAATCACAACTGAAGACCCTGAAAATAATTTCCTACCTGACACAGGTAAAATTGATACTTATCGTTCACCAGGTGGTTTTGGCGTCCGTCTTGATGTCGGAAATGCCTACTCTGGTTATGAAGTAACCCCTTACTTTGACAGCTTACTCGTTAAGGTTATTACAAATGCGACTGATTTTAAGGAAGCCATTCGTAAGATGGATCGTTGTCTACGTGAATTCCGGATTCGTGGTGTTAAAACTAATATTCCGTTCTTGAGAAATGTCCTCAATCACCCAGAATTTATTTCGGGAGATGCCAAGACAACCTTTATTGACAGTACACCAGAACTCTTTGATTTACCGCGTTTACGAGATCGTGGCAATAAAACGATGAAATATATCGCTAATATCACTGTCAACGGCTTCCCAGGCATTAATCAAACATCTAAACCTTATTTTGATGAAACACGCTACCCTAAAGTGAAGAAAATTGAAACGCTAACGACTAAGAATATTCTGGATGCGCAAGGCGCAGATGCAGTTGTGGATTATGTCAAGTCTCGCAAGGAAGTGCTGTTGACGGATACGACTTTCCGCGATGCCCATCAAAGTCTTCTGGCAACACGCGTGCGCTTACAAGATATGAAACAAGTCGCATCAGCAGTGGACCAAGGCTTACCAAATCTGTTTTCTGCTGAGATGTGGGGTGGGGCAACCTTTGACGTGGCTTATCGTTTTCTGAACGAAAGTCCTTGGTATCGCTTGCGTGAACTCCGAAAATTAATGCCTAATACCATGTTCCAAATGCTCTTTCGTGGGTCGAATGCGGTTGGTTATCAAAACTATCCGGATAATGTCATCCAAGAATTTATCAAGATTGCAGCTCAAGAAGGCATGGATGTATTCCGCGTCTTTGATTCACTCAACTGGCTGCCACAGATGGAGCAATCGATTCAGGCTGTGCGTGATACAGGGAAGATCGTTGAAGCAACCATGTGTTATACGGGTGATATTTTAGACAATGATCGTCAAAAATATAATATCAAATATTATAAAGATCTGGCTAAAGAACTTGAAGCAACGGGTGCGCACATCCTAGCCATTAAAGATATGGCAGGGATTTTGAAACCACAAGCGGCTTATCGTTTGATTTCAGAGTTGAAAGAGACGGTTGATATTCCACTCCACCTGCATACCCATGATACTTCTGGTAATGGCATTATTACCTGTTCTGCGGCGGTAACGGCAGGTGTTGATATCGTTGATGTGGCAACGGCAGCTATGTCATCAGGAACTAGTCAACCAAGTATGTCATCGCTTTATTATGCTTTAGAAAATGGCAACCGAGCGCCTGAATTAGATATTGATAATGCGTCACAAATCAACCATTACTGGGAAGATGTTCGTAAATTCTATGCCCCGTTTGAAAAAGGATTGACAAGCCCGCAAACGGAAGTTTACTCGCATGAAATGCCCGGAGGTCAATATACTAACCTACAATCACAGGCAACTGCTGTTGGCTTGGGCTTGCGCTTTGATGAAGTGAAAGCCATGTATCACACGGTTAATATGATGTTCGGTGATATCATCAAGGTGACACCATCTTCAAAAGTTGTCGGCGATATGGCACTTTTCATGGTGCAAAATGACCTGACGGAAGAAGATATCTATGAAAAAGGGGACACGCTTAGCTTCCCTGAGTCTGTGATTAGCTTCTTTGCAGGTGATTTAGGTCAACCAGTTGGTGGTTTCCCAGAGAAATTACAAAAAATTATTCTCAAAGACAAACCTTTTATCACAGACCGTCCTGGTTTGCACGCAGCACCTGTTAATTTTGATGATGTGGTTGCTGAGTTGACTGAGAAGTTAGGCTATAAACCAGGTCAACACGAAGTCTTGAGTTATATCCTTTATCCGCAAGTCTTTCTTGATTACCAAAAAATGCAAAATGAGTTTGGTAGTGTCACATTGCTTGATACACCGACTTTCTTTAATGGTATGCGTGTGGGTGAGAAGATTTCTGTTGAAATTGAAAAAGGTAAAGTCTTGCTGATCCACTTGGATAGCATCTCTGAGCCGGATAGCGAAGGTAATAGAACACTCTTCTTTAACCTGAATGGACAACGCCGTGAGGTGATTGTTAAGGATACGTCAATAAAAACGACGACTATTGTTAAAGAAAAAGCAGAGCCTTCTAATCCGCATCATGTCGGTGCAACCATGCCTGGTTCAGTCGTGACTATTCTTGTTAAACCTGATGAGAAAGTTGTCAAAGGACAACCGCTCATGGTGACAGAAGCGATGAAGATGGAGACAACCATTGAGGCGCCATTTGATGGTGAGATTAAGAGAATCTATGTAAAGGCAGCAGAAGCGATTGCCACCCAAGATTTATTGATCGAGATGAAATAACAATAAGCGCTAAAAACTTACGAGTCCGAGCTTTAAGGGAACGTAAGTTTTTTTGCTTAAGGAAATATAATGTAAATTTATCTGCAATTTTCAGTAAAAAAGTGGTAAAAATTGAAGAAAATAAAATAAATCCACGAAAAACTAGAATAATCCTTCACAAAGTGGTATAATTAACTCGTTAAATAAATTTTGGAGGAACTTAAGAAATGGCAATCGTTTCAGCAGAAAAATTCGTTGCAGCAGCTCGTGAAAACGGCTACGCAATCGGTGGATTCAATACAAACAACTTGGAGTGGACGCAAGCTATCTTGCGTGCAGCTCAAGCTAAACAAGCTCCAGTACTTATCCAAACGTCTATGGGCGCTGGTAAATACATGGGTGGCTACAAAACAGCTAAATACATCATTGAAAACCTTGTAGAATCAATGAACATCACTGTACCAGTTGCAATTCACCTTGACCACGGTCACTATGAAGATGCTAAAGAAGTTATCGAAGTTGGTTACACATCTTTGATGTTTGATGGTTCACATCTTCCAATCGCTGAAAACCTTGAAAAAACTAAAGAAATCGTTGAGCTTGCTCACGCTAAAGGTATCTCAGTCGAAGCTGAAGTTGGTACTATCGGTGGTGAAGAAGATGGTATCGTCGGTTCTGGTGAACTAGCACCAATCGAAGATGCAGTTGAAATGGTTAAAACAGGGATTGACTTCCTTGCGGCTGGTATCGGTAACATCCATGGTCCTTACCCAGCTAACTGGACTGGTCTTGACTTGGATCACCTTAAAAAATTAACTGACGCTGTTCCTGGTTTCCCAATCGTACTTCACGGTGGTTCTGGTATCCCTGATGACCAAATCCGTACAGCAATCGAAATGGGTGTTGCCAAAGTTAACGTTAACACTGAATCACAACAAGCTTTTGCAGCAGCAACTCGTCAATTTGCACGTGACTACGATGCTAACGAAGCTGACTACGAAGCTAAAAAATTGTTTGACCCACGTAAATTCCTTAAACCAGGTATTGACGCAGTTCAAGCAGCAGTTGAAGAACGTATCGACGTTTTCGGTTCTGCAAATAAGGCCTAAGCCTTATTCTGCGAAGTAATCTTTGATTGTGAGCAAACAAAGCTTAATTAAGTTTTAAAACATGAATAAATCAACGTTTGTCAGTGATGGCAGACGTTTTTTTGATGAGGAATTGAGATTATACATCAAA
>NZ_BCVN01000020.1 GCF_001591765.1 Pseudolactococcus raffinolactis NBRC 100932
ATCAAAATTTGGGTGGGTTTTAGTCTGTAATAAGAAATCTTCTAAAAGCATATAAACCTAATATTCAGAATGTATTTCATTTTTTCCGAAATAGTTCGTACTCTTCATTTCATTTTTTCCGAAGTTGTGGTAATATAAAAGTAATATGAAAAAATAAAACTTGTAAACCCTTTATTTATAAGGGTTGTAGCGCTTTTTGTTTCATTTAACTAGCCTTTTAACAACCCCTTGCATTTTTTACAATGCTTTTAAGATATTGCTGAACTTTTCGGCAGTATCTTTTTTCTTATCTTTGGCAAGATGACTGTAAGTGTTCATAGTAATAGAGTAATCGGCATGCCCTAGTCTTAACTGTATTTCTTTGGGGTTTACATCGGCATTCATTAACAAGCTGGCATGAGTATGCCTAAAACCGTGGAAGCCTATATTTGAGACTTTGGCATTTTTAAAATGACTTTTTAATATAGTCAATTCTTTGGTATAAGTGAATGAATGACCTTTTTTTGAAAATATGAGACTGTCCTTTATTGATACTACTTTTTTATTCTGAATATTTTTCCATAATTTCAAAAGCGTTATAGTCTCATGATCAAGGCTTACAACTCGATTGCTTTCTTTAGTCTTTGCGCTTGATTGAATGCGTTCTGTTTTGTTTGCCGTCTGTACAATAGTTTTATAGACTGATACCGTCTCATTATTGAAATCAATATCAGACCAAGAAAGTGCTAAACACTCGCCAACACGTAAACCAGTAGCAAGAAGAAAACGGTACATAGTGACATGTAACTGATTGTCTATTGTATCGTCTAAGCTATCAAGGTATGATAAGAATTTTTTTAACTCATCATTATCAAAATACTTTATTTTTTTAGTAGTCCTATTTTTTAGCTTAGGCGGTATAACATTTATAGCTGGATTGCTTTCAATTGCTCCCAGTTGCATAGCATAGTCTAGTATGCGCTTGATATAGTTAAGTAGTAGCTTATAGCTCCGACACTTACCCTTTTCTCGTCTACCGTTCTTTATTGGGCTTGTATTGGCATTTTTAGCCCACTGATTGACGATACCCTGTAAAAGTACTGAGTTTATCTTTTCGACCTTATACGAGCCGAGAGCGGGCAAGATATAGACCTTTAAATAATTGTCCGCCACCCTTATTGTGTTAAGTTTAACAGTTAGCTTATAACTATCAAACCAACTCATGGCTAAAGCGTTGAAATCATCAAAGAAAACTTTTTCCCTTGCAACAGTTGACCCGTTTTTGATAAAATTAGATATTGCCTGATTGGCTTTAATCTCGCACATTTTGCGCGTGGTAGCGGTAGCGGTAGTCTGTACCTTTTTACCAGTAAGACTATCAATACCAAGATAAACATTAGTACGGTACACGATTGTACCGTCTTTTTTTGTGATTTTTTTTATATTCATTTTCTTTTGCTCCTGTTCTATTGTCAGGCAAGGCATAAGATTGAGAGGTAAGAAATGAAATTTTTATTTAATCACAATTTGCTTATTGGCTATCAATATTTTCGCATAGTAATAATCTATAAGATTAAAATAGTGTCGTTTGATCTGGGTTATTATCTTTAATTTTCTTTTTATCTTTTTTATTAAGGTCTGCGATACTTTCTAAAGGTGTTGGCAGATGTTCTGGCATAGTATTCCCAAGATCTGCCATCGTTTTACGTACCATTTTTCCGACTTCAAAATGAGTGTTATTAGCGTTCTGAGCTCCTTGAATACGGTCTCTTTTCAACTTCTCATCAGTTTGGGTGGCTCGGAATAAATTCGCGGCTAACTCAACACTTCCCATATTATCTAAAATATGCTCGCTTTCAGCCAACCCCTTACGTTCATGTATATCAGCCATTGTTAGTCCGTTATATAGGCCTTTATACCCATAATTATGGAATTCTCCAAAATTAGTAACACCAGCATTACTAGCAGATTTTGATAACGACTTATTATGTCGTTTCATCTCATCCCTGATATTAATTCGTTTTTCGTCTTCAGTAAGTCTATCAAAGTCATCTTGTACTTCTTGCTGACGGGTTTTAATAGCAAAATAACTTTGGCCAAGTGCTATGACTTCTTTTCTCGGATCCCCATTTTGAACGATTAGATAGCAAGCATACCTAGACAACTCTATATCTACTATTTTACGTTCCCCAAAACCGATTTTTACTATTTTCGTAACGTCACGAAAATTGGAGATTACGGGGTTTCCCGCAGTTTTACATGATATCTTAGCTTTATCAATGACATTAATAAAATTTTCCCAACGGTCATACTCTAAAACAAGTTGTAATTCACGCGCATACCAAAATTCTTGACCGTTTTCATCAATATGCTTAATGTTTTCAAACGTTAATTCATCATAGTTAGTTAATTCCATTATTCTACACTTTCTAAGGTCAATAGACCACATTTTTCTTTAAATTTTTTTCACGCGCCTATGCGCTTTTTTTATACCAAAATTACTATATCACACGCGCGTGACATTCTTTTGATCATCACACAAGCACGATAAACGATTATAAGCGTATTTACTACCACGTTCAAGGCTATTTAAACCCCTTTTTAGCGCTTGTAATTTCTTACTTATAAATTATCCGTTTACCTACCTAAAACATCACTAGGCGGACGGTGCGAGAAAGTACAGCATTGTAATTGTAATGTTGAGAAATGTTGAGGTTAAAACCTATATAAAGAATTTAAACAGCCAACTCAAACCCACATACATGATTAATCGTATCACGCGCGGCATGATAATAGGTGGACGATAAGCGCTTATAAGTCGCTTTCATTATCTTTGTTATCCTCATTTTCATCAATAATCTTTTTCCAACTGAAAGCTGAGAAAATTTCCCCTATAAAGTTGGCTAATATTTCAAACATAGTACGCTTCCTTAATTGACTTGATAAGTCATTTTTTTATTTTCTTGATTAAAACTATATAGCCTAACATGTTCATGATTGTTCATGCCTGTAAAGTGAAAATTGGTGTGTTACTCAGGTATCTAGTTCGCGCAGTTATAGAGGAAGTTATATTATTTCCTATTTTGTTCTCGGTTGTATCGTATACCATTTAAAGTGAATTTGATTGCTGTAAGCTCATCATTTGAAAGTAGCTGTCCGTCAAGTAAAGCACGTACATTTTTATCAGTGATTGAACGGATATCAAAAGTTACAGTTTTGCCGTTTAATAAGTCTTTGCTGATGTTGATATTATCATCGTCATTGTATGGTGTAAATTGTCCATTTTCATCCATCAATGGCCATAATTCTGCTAGTAATTTTCTATCTGCCTCTGAAAGGTTGGTATCGTAATTAGATAACGGCATATCAATTTCATTTATTTCTTTATCAGCGTAGATAACGTTATCTTTTATACCAGTCTTCATAATATCTTGTAAAATATAGTTATACCACCATTTAAAAAGGTTTTCTCTAACTTCTGGTATTTGATAAGCAATGACATCGCCATAATCGTCGTTTGCAATATTAAAATTATAACTATCCATCTTATATCCATCAAAAAATAAAGGCTTCAATATGCTATCAATATCTTTTGAGGTAACTAATTCTACTCTTTTTTTGTCTAAATCAAAACCTATATCTATGTTCCCACCATCAATCATGTAGGCGTCGACTAAAACGTTTTCAACAACCCTTTTGTCTTTATCAAAATCACTATCATTTGGTGAATTATGGAATAAAGTAATTTTCAAAAGAGATTTAAACTCCTGATACATCTCTTCTGTCAACACATCATTAACATTTTCATCGTTTATAGGAGATATTTTTGATATAGAATTTACTATATTTATAAAGGTATCAATTGGTGGTACTTTTTTTTCATTTTCTATTTGAGATAAATATGATCTTTTTATTCCAGCTAGGTTTGCTAGTGTTTCCCCAGTAACTTTTAACGTTTGCCTATACTCTTTAAGTTTTTTTCCAATCATATAATACACCTCATCTTTACTTTGTTTACTAAGGCAAGTTTACCACAAAAAAAAACGCTTGACAACAGTAACAATTGTTGCTATACTTTGTTTATCTGGTAAACAGTTACTGGGAAAACAAAATAAATTAAACATACAGGAGAAATAATGAAAAATATTGAATTAAGAAATTTGATTGTTGAAAAACGGATTAAATTTTATGAAATCGCTAGAGAAGTTGGAATTGCTCCAACAACCTTTACAATTTGGATGCGTGATGAGCTTAGCAATGAAAAGAAAGCTAAAGTTATGAATGCAATTGAAGCATTAACTAAGTAGAAAGAGGATAAATGAGCAACCTAGTATTATTTGACAGTCTTGACCTATCAAAAGCGAGCAATGAAAATTTTTACACCACTACCGAGATTATCGCAGAGCGAACAGGAAACGGATATAAAGAAATATCAAACCTTGTAAGAAAATATCAGGAACAATTAAAAAAAATTGCTCCATTGACGTGGCATTTTGAAAAGTCCGCGTCAAACCATGGTAGAGCAACAAGGAAAATCTACCACCTCAACGAGCAACAAACATTGTTTTTTATCCCACTATTAGGCAATACACCCGCAGTTGTTCAATTTAAGTTTGAACTAGCCAAGGCATTTGTCGCTATGCGCGATGAGTTACAAGCCCGACAGATTGCCCGAGCGGTTGAAAAGCCACAGGGTAAGACGTTACACCAAGCCATATCAGAGTGGGGGCATTTCTCAAGACATGGCAATATGTGGCACAACATTATCAGAACGCTGTTAGCTAGTACTGTTACAGGTCTAACCAAAAAGCAGATACAGGCGCGTGATGATGATTGGCGCAAAGAAAAAACGCTCCTCGACCTCCTCACATTGGAAGAAATGGAACGTTACAAATTATTGGAGGGTATCGTTATAGCTATGATTTTGGCTGGTTCTGATTATGAACCTATTAAACAGGCTATAAAGAACTCGATTGCAACAAAAAAAGTCCCAACCGACCAAAGTAAAGACTTTTAAACTGAGTAAACAGAGCCTTGCAGGGCTTTGCTTTCTCTTATTTTACCAAAAATAGGAAGATTACACAAATGAATAGAAAAAATAATAATACAATTGACGTTTCATACCCAACACACGGCTTACAGGCTGGCGCACAGGTACATTATAACCCAAGTTGCCATACATGGACGGTATATTTTGCTAACGGCTTAGAACGCACTTTATACAGCATTAAGAGCTATGCAACTTTTATGAGCGGAGGTGTGGCATGAGTAAAAAAAATACAGATATTGAAATTGAACTTTTAAAAATAGATAGAAAAAACATCATTATAAAAAAATTGTCAATGATTATCTATGAAATGGTTACAGAGCTAGGGGATATTCAAGAGTTAGTAGCTTACTCAGGGAACTTTGACGACATGCAGACCTTACTTGATTGTATTTTAGATGAAAGTACGGATAATGAGCATAGTATTTCTAGTATTCTAGAACACCTTGAAAAAAGCGAGGTAGTCAAATGAACTCAAGATATACATTTAAAGACTTACGAAAAATTAGCGGTTTAACCATTGAGCGATTGTCAGAACAGACTGATATAAGCATTGGCATGTTAAAACTAATTGAGCGAGACAGCGGACAAGCGAACTATAGTGATATTGCCACCTTATCAAGGTTATACAACATTAGTGCCGATTATATCCATATCGGCAAGCAGTCAGATTTTAACGATAACCGTATCACTGAATTATTTGAGTTGCTGAGATTATCGCAACACGTAAAAGCGAGGTAATTGAATGAGTGAATTTGACCCACTAACAACCCTCGCAAGCCGTTTAATTGCTGAGGACGTAATTAGGCGCGTGAATGAATATGACAAGCTACAAGCCAAGCTAAAAGCCACTGAGAGAGTTTTGCCGTATATCTCTAAACAAGAGACTATGAGAGACTTGGATATTTCAGACAATACTATGAGCAAGTTTGAAAGTAATGGACTACAGCGCTATAAGCCTGATTATAACTCATCACTTATCTATTATCTAATTGATGATATTTGTAAATTTATTGTACTGGCTGACTAAGGAGACCAAAAAATGAATAAATTTAATCAAGCAAGACAAAAACAAAGGTCTGATGAAGAACAAGCTGAAATGTTTGCGGACACTATGGATATGATAGCGCGTGAAAGAGCAGTTTTGAGGTTATTTGACGGCAATAAGTCATTACAGGTTCACAGTTTAAGTCATGCCATAAACATCATAAACCAACAACTAGGGCATGAATACGACAACATGCTGATGAATATATCTACCGAGGAATTGCATATTTTACATGACGGTATCAAAACATTAATTCATGGCTGGCAACACTCAAATGAAATTGATACAGAGCTAGTCAAAGAATTACAAAACCCACAAAATTTTTCAGATTATCAAGATTATATAAAGCACCTTTTAAGGCTTTCAAAACTTGAAACAACTATCAAGGCACTAGCAAACTTTAAAAATTAAGCATATTTTGTCAGGCAAGGCATGAATTGAGAGGTAAGAAATGAAATTCAAAGATTTACAGAAATTAGACCAAGACATTATCATGGCATTATCTAGCCATAAAGGAATTGACAGAGCTATCCACGGCAAGACACTGGCGCAGTCTCTAAAAATTGATTTACGCACCCTACAAAGTCGGATAGAATTTTTACAGCGTAACCATTGCGCCATTGGTTCGGTAGATAATCGGGGCTATTTTATACCGCTTAATGAGGAAGAACGCAGAGCTGGAATAATTAAAAAGCAACGGTCTGGAATTGCTATTTCTACCGCAGTAAATGGCTATACTTTAGCAAGTTTAACATGGCTTGATGAATTGATTGGCGGGTAATGCTATGACACCAAAGGAACAAGCCTTATTCTGTATCAATCACGGCATTCATGTTATAGCTGGTTACCCAGTCGGTAAAAGTGAGAGGGCGATTATCAAGGGGACGGCTGAGGGAACTCTAAGCAAAAGCCTTGTATGCGCGTGGTTTGATGAAATACCAGAAAGAAACATACTTATAAACCTAAAAAATAGCGGTTTAATTTGTATTGACTTAGACCAACACAAGGACGGTCAAAATGGTGTAAATGTATTTAACGCTTTATGGAAAACTCACAATAAAGATAAGCCGTTAAGCACCTATGTTGAAAAGACACCGACAGGCGCGGGGGTTCATATCTTCTTTAAAGTACCTGCCGAGGTGTTCAATAAGCCTATTGTGAATGAACTGGCGGACGGTGTAGAGGTCAAGACACATTTCACACCGATATACCCAAGTAAGCGCAGAGACGGCGATTATCAACCGTTTAACGAAACGGACACACTCGCAGACGTTGCAGAATGCCCCGACTGGCTTATTAAATTGATACATGAGCCAAGGAAGACATCACGCGCACCATATAACAACAATAAAGGCGGTGCAATTAATCGGACTTATGGCGCTAATATATGGGAATTATTCAACAATGGCGCAACTGAGGGCAACCGAAACAACGACACAAACAGAGTACTCCACTACTGGCGCAAGATCGGCATAGAGCCAAACACTTGCATGGACTTACTACAGACTTTTAACAGCCGAACAAGTCCGCCATTAGATGATGATGAACTGGCGACAATATGGAAAAGCGTTTTTAAAATGAACTAGAAAGGACTATATGACATCACACCAATTGAATGAACTTGTGGCACAGACACCTAAAGAGCCGACAAGAGCGCCCAAGCCTAAACTAGAGGACTTTACAGAATACTCAGAGGAGGGAGCGAAAACAGTCCATACAGACGATTTTAAGCAGGCATTATCAGATTGGACGGAACAAGAACGGGAATACATTAGTACACCACAATATATTTCTGAAAAGTCTAGCACACTAAAAGGTATCAAGTCACTATTTTATGAATACCGTGATTTATACATGAATGAACAAAAGGCAAAGGGTGGCGATATACCTAAGTCAGTACCACCACTTGAAACAGCTAAAATCATTTATAAATTGCTTACAGTAATAAAGTTAGACAATGAGGACGGCTTACTTGGTGTGTACAACCCAGAAAGTGGGATATACGAAACTAGTGAAAAGTTTTTCCACCGTCTTATTTACTGGATAGAGCCAACTTATAGTCAAGCACGTTCTAAAGAGGTTCTTTTCAAACTTGAAACATTATCAGAGGTTAAGGCACAGACGACTAAGCCATATCTTATCCCAGTGGCTAACGGCATTTTTAACAAGAAAACGCAGAAATTAGAGCCTTTCAATCCTAAGCACATATTCACATCTACCATAGCGACCAAGTACAACGCACAAGCAAAACCGCCCGACATTAAGGGCTGGAATATTGACAAGTGGTTTAGTGAATTAATGAGTAATGATAATGAGTTGGTACAATTATTGTGGGAAATTATTTCCGCAAGCACTAACGGCAACTACTCATATAGGAAAGGTGTGTGGTTTGTTGGTAAAGGTAATGACGGAAAGGGAACTGTTCAAAGTCTTATCATGAATTTAATCGGGCGGGAAAACGTGGCAAGCGTTAAAGCTGAACAGTTTTCTGAACGTTTCGCCTTGTCTCAGGTAGTCGGTAAAACTTGCATAATTGGAGATGATAGCCAAGTCAATTATCTTGATAATGCTGGAAACTATTTCAGTGTTATAACTGGCGACCCAGTACCGATTGAGGTTAAAGGAAAAACACCAACGCTTGCAATATTTAACAAACTAATCATTCAGTCCGCGAATTTCTTGCCTAAGTTTCGGAACAAGTCAAATGGTACTTATAGACGTATGCTGATAGTGCCATTTAACAAGTCTTATACAGCCGAGACAGACGACTGGAAGATTAAAGACGATTATATCACGCGCCCCGAGGTATTAGAGTACGTGCTTAAAAAAGCATTATCATTAAACTTTGATAGGTTTATAGAACCAAAAGCCACCAAAGAACTGTTAGAGGAGTTTAAAATATCTAATGATACAGTCCTAGCGTTCGTATCTACCGACTTTCAGGAATTTGTTAGTGACTTTTTGCCAACTACCTTTATAACAGCATACTATCAAGCATGGTGCGAGGTTGAGGGAGTAAAGCCCTTTAGTAAGCGGGAATTTGAACTAAAACTACCCGACCATATCAAAGAGGAGTGGGAAAAGACACGACAGCGGTCAAGTAGTGCGGGATTTAATAGGGCGGTAGATTTACACCGTGCCGAGGAGCTACCAAAGTTTAGAGCTATGTTTTATTGGAATGATGAAAAACACAAACAGTCTGTAAAAGGGTACAAAAGAAAAAAAGAAAACTAATTCTGTTCCCGTAATCGGGTTTGTTCCCTTTGCGTTCCCGTAAAAAAATAGAAAGGGAACGCCCTCAATCCCTTTTATAATATAGTCCCGTGGCAATTCCATTCCCGTGTTCCCGTAAAAATCGCCCAACTCCGTGAGAATTTACACAGCACACAGAAGTTAGTGATATATAGATATATTAGTAAAATTATTTCAGTATATAAAAAAGAAAGGGAACAAGGGAACAAAAGAGTTATAAAGCTATATATACCAACAAACAAAACTGTTCCCGTACTCAAAAATTAAGGGAACATTAAGGGAACAAGGGAACAAGGGAACAAAACAGAATATAGAAAGGAGTTAGAAAAATGAACAACGGTGCGCGTGAGCCTACTTTTATAGGCATTTAACTTAAACAACTTGACAAAACTTGACATCAAAAAAATGGAGAATATAAAATGACTAACACAAAAAACGAAACAATGAACGCAGAAACTGAAACACATTTAAAATTGGCAGGCGCTTTGAATGTTATCGCAAAACTATTCAGTAATCTATATCCACATTTACCAGCACAAGAACGTTATGAACAATTTAACAAGTCTCTAGGCGAGTTATGCGACACTTTAGATGTTGACCTTGATATTTTTGAACATTATCAACAAGGCGACATCACACTTGAAAATTATGAAGATTTACGAAAGATTGACGAGGAAGAACAAGACGAACCCCAAAGCGTTGTGACGGTAGCTGATGAACTCAAAGAGCTTTATTCACTTAATGATAGCATGTTCACTGGCGACCCTAACCATGTACCGAAATTCACAGACGGCACTGTTATCAAACAGCAAGACTTGGCAGACATGAACATGAACGGCTTGCAACGTATCGCAGAAATGATTGGCATTGAATTAGGCGAATGATATTAAATAAGCTTGGTCTTTAATGACTAGGCTTTTAGTATTTATTAGTATTTAGTGGGTACGATAACAGACATTTCTGACGCCCTAAAAAGGGTACGAATTATTGGCAATTGTGAGCATAGTTATACTTATTGGGCGGGTACGAAAACCTGACAAAACTTGACTTATTTTTTTATATATAAGCGGGTACGATAACCTAACAAAACCTAACATTTATTATTACAAGAAAGGGGGGTGGCATACATGAGTAAGGCGAAGATTGCTGATAAAGAACATAGGCGGTTTGAGGAAGTCTTTTATAGGGTATGGCATTATCAAATGTTCGGATATGATAAGCGTGTCAAGATGACAGATAAAGAACTCGCGCGCGTTAAAGATAGCATGCGTTTGCTTAGGAAGTCACACAAACGTGAGCATGACATCATTGTCCGTCACTATATTGGTAAAGTCTATTACACAACGATAGCAAGAGAACAAGGAGTGTCAGAGGGCTATATCAGGAAACTGGCAAAGAATGGCGCTTATTATTTTCTACAGATACATGATGAACAATAGGGGCATACCAACCCCACGCGCACCATACAATGGCATACAGCAGTCATTACACATTTTTTCACGCGCGAGTTTTAACACAACAAAGACTAGGCTATTCTATTATGGCTTAGTTTTTTGATTAAAAGCCCCCCACCTTTACACCAAAATAATAAGATTGGTTAAGGGAACGGTTGGGGTAGCCGTTTCCAAATGTACAGAGATTTTGAAAAACTTTTTTCCGTGAACAGAATAGCTATACAACAGCGTTTATAGGTGTTTCATACCCTAATATATGCGTACAAAAAGCCTTGTTTTTCGCAACCAGTTTAAAAATAAAAAATACATGGACGTGTAAGGCATAGACAGCCCCACCCAAAGACTTTTACATCAAATTACTACAAAATACTACAATTAAATCTTATATAGACGAACGTTTTTCGCAACCAGTTTAAAAATAAAGCGGTTTAGCTATTTACAGGCGACATCACACAAGCCCACACAAAGCGTTTTTAGCGTAAAGAAAGACGAAACAGCTAGAGCAAACGCAAGTAGATTGCTAACAAATGCTAACGTTAAAAAGTATATTGATGAACAGCTTGAAAAAATACTACATTTTTATCATGCCCTCCATTTTAGCAGTTTAGCTTATAACAATTTGTTACAAGCCTATATAAAGCGTTTTTAGCGTTGTTTGTGTTAAACCCTCATAATTTACCACAAGACAGTTTAAAACGTTTAATATCGCTATGAATTAGCTTGTTACAGCTTGTTATGTAAGAATGTAATAGTGCGCGTGATGATAGCCATAAAATGGTATAATATAATTATGTAAAAACAGTCAGAAAGGCATATAAATGTTTGAATTATTTGATATTAGTAAAGAGGAACAAGAAAAGATATTAAAGCAAGCTAGGCGAGTGTTAAGCGGATATAGACATTTAAAAAGAGCCTATACATTATCTATGCCACAGGCACACACGCAACATTATGGCGGTACATCTACATCAAAGACTAGCCGAACCAGTAACGAAAGCCCAGAGCTTATCAGATACCTAGAATTAGGCGAAAAGGTTGAGAAGATAGAGCAGGCAGTCGAGAGAGTAGAAAACAATGAATACCTTAAAAATAAATATATGAAATCGAATGAACTGAGTTCTTGGGAACTTGTCGAGTTGTCGGGATATGCTAAAACAACATACGCTAGAAAGTTTAACGTTGTGTTATTTGATTTTGCCATTGCTTATGGTATTGTTGACCTTTCTAAGTATGAATTTACAGTTGAAACTGTTAGCTTATCACGCGCACAATAAAAAATCATCAAAATAGGCACGTTTTAACAATCCCTTGCGTTGAAAAATGTTGACATAAAAAAAGCCGTGTATCGTTGGTACACAGCCACTTGCCTGACAATAATTTAACAACTTTTAACTAGCCTTTTAACTAGCCCTTGAATGAAATTGAATGAGTTTTAATGAGGTTGTAAAATTTAAGAATACTTATATATCAACATTGTTGAGGTCTATTGACTTGTAATGATATATAATAGTATAAAAGTAATATGAAAAAACTTATGTTCGCCAAAAATTTAAAATATCTTCGTCAAAAATACAATATGGAACAATTAGACTTATCTCAGCAACTTGGACGTAAAAGTTCATCATCAATTAGTGAATGGGAAAAAGGTAAATACACACCCAAAGCTAATATTCTATCCGATATCTCTGAAATATTTCATGTCTCTTTATCAGACTTAATGACTACAGATTTATCTCTATCTACTAATTATGCGATCTCTAGCAATCACATTATAAAGCAAGATTCAATAAAAGTTATGGAAAGTTTAGATTACCAGATTACAAAGCCATACGAAAAACAATTCAACGAGTGGAATAAAGATAAACAACATATCAACAACAATAAAAAAATAATTTACTTCAAAGAAGGAGATATTTGGTGGGTATCGCTTGGTATCAATATCGGTGTCGAGATTGATGGAAAAAAGAATCACTTTGAAAGACCTGTCATCATTTTAAAACGCGTCAACTACCATTCCGCTATCATCATCCCACTAACTAGCACTATAAGAGAAAATGATGATAGATTTGTAAATTATGAAATTGACGGAATCAAAAAATCAGCAAACATTTCTCAAATTCGTATGATAGATACAAAAAGATTTCGCAGAAAAGCTAAAATAAAGTTACCAATAGATAACTTTAGAGAAATAAAGTCACGTTTGAAAAAATATCTATAAAAAACAGCCAGATCGCTCTGGCTGTTTCAATAGATCGGCGCTGTTTGACCAGCGCCTCGGATGGTATGTTGACCGAAGTCTCAACCGTTAATACACTAAGTATAGCGAAAGCTTGACAATTTGTCAAGTTTAGACTAGCGGCCTGGATTGGGAGCGTCATCGTCCTTATCCCTAGCTACTTTAAGATTACAAAAAACTTGCGACATCGCAGCAATCAAGAACTTGATGACGCTGATGACTTAGATAAAGCACTTGAGATTATTTGATGGGTTTGATATCCTGACATTAATAGATACGAAAACCACCCAGGTCGGATGACCTGGGTGGTTGTTTCATTATATATCTCACTTGCACCAAACACTTGCTAACATTTTTAATTTTTCAGCACAAATTTTTCTAGGGCAACAGCTACACCATGTTCATCATTTGTGCTTGTTTGAAAATCTGCTATGGCGATAATCTCTGGGACTGCATTTCCCATGGCGATAGCTAGGCCTGCGGCCTCTAACATTGACAAATCATTTTCAGCATCACCAATTGCCATTGTTTCTGCTAAGGGGATGTCCAGAATCTTGGCAAGCTGTATCAAGCCTTGGCCTTTACTCACCTCCTTGTTGAGAATTTCAAAGAAATTCGGCGAGCTCGAAACTGTCGTATAGGCGTTTGTAAAGTCAGGCGGTATCTGACTGATGATGTAACGTAAGGCATCTGCTTCACCGACCAGCATCATTTTAATGATGCTGTCTTCTGCTGCCATCTCCGCTCTTGTCCTAAAGCTCATAGGGACTTTCGCGATGAAAGACTCCTCTACAGTATACTTTGAAACGTCTCGGTTTGAGGTAAACAGTCGATCTGCTGTGACCGCATGAGAGGTGCATCTTAAGATCGTCGCCAAATCATCAACTCTTAGGTAGTCTTGATAGGTTAGGGTTGTCCGTTTGAGTTCAACGCCTGTATCTGCCGCTAGGATCATCCCACCATTATAAGTGATAACATAATCACCTGGATCAGTCAAAGACAACTCTTTCAATAACTCAATAACACCTAAATAAGGTCTACCGGTCGTCACGACAATTTTGACACCTTGTGCCTTGGCTTGCCTGATTGTCGACTTTACCTCTTGTGTGATCAACCTTTCACTGTTTAGCAAGGTGCCGTCTACATCTATTGTTACTAATTTAATCCCCATTATTTCCTCTGTCCTTCCTTTTGAAAGTATGAGCTAAAAAAATAGAGTTGCGCTTCTCGTCTGCGGCAACTCTATTTTTTATTGCACCACCATTACCCTAAAATACCACCAGCGTAGCCTAAGATACCAATGATAAAGATGACGATGATGATGAGCAATGGGTTAACCCCTTTTTTCAATAACCAAGCGACAAACAAGGTCAAGCCAAGTGCTAACATCCCTGGCATGATGCTATCCAATACGTTTTGAACGGTTTGGATTTGCATTTTACCAGCTGCATCTTTCATTTTTGTTGCTTGTAGAACGATATTGATGCTTGTCCATTTGCTAATCAACGCACCCATCACAAACAAACCAACAATTGAAGCACCTTCTGTTAATTTCTTGATACGACCGCCAGCCATATCTTTGATGATTTCCATGCCTTTTTCATAACCATAGAAGAGACCAAAATATTTGGTTGTTAAGCGGATGATGTTGATCAAGATAAAGAAGAGCAAAGGTCCTGCAATCGAGCCTGTCAAAGCAAGTGAGCCACCGAGCGCTGCCAAGACTGGACGAGCTGTTCCCCAGAAAATCGGATCGCCCACACCTGCTAATGGTCCCATCAAACCAATCTTCATGGCTTGAATGGCAGAACCATCAATGTCTCGTCCATTTGCTTTTTCTTCTTCCATTGCAGCTGTTACACCGAAAATCGGTGCTGTCAACCAAGGTTGTGTATTAAACCATTCCAAGTGACGGGTCAAGGCTTGATTACGCTCTTCACCTTCTGGATAGATTTTTTTCAAGGCTGGAATGATGACATAACAGAAACCTAGGGATTGTACACGTTCAAAGTTGAAAGAGCCTAATAGGAAGTTTGAACGTAGAAACATACTCGTTAATTCTTTTTTAGTTAATCTTTTTTCAGTCATTTTTTTGCCTCCTAAGCGTCCAAATCATCGTCATCATCATCAAATACCACACCTGCAGGCGCTGCTGCTACTTGTGGTTGACCATTATATTTTAATTGTAGGTAAATCATGGCTGCAATCAAGCCTAATGCACCGAAACCAACTAAGTTGAAGTTAGTAAAGGCTGCGAATAGGAAGCCTGCATACATAAAGGGTTTCAAATAAGGCACATCCATCATGTTAATCACCATAGCATAACCAACGACAACGATGATACCACCACCAATTTGAAGACCGCGCGTGATGACTTCTGGAATAGAGCTCAAGAAATTTTGAACAGCTGTTGCAGAAATGAGACTGATGATTAAAGTTGGAATCATAACACGGAGCGCTTGCAAGCTCATAGCGAGTAAGTGAGCACGCTCAATACCTTTATAATTACCTTTTTTAGCCATTTCGTCAGCTTTGTGAATAAAGAATACCGTGATTGTTCTAACAAAAATAGTCAAAGCTTGACCAGCTGCTGCAAGAGGTACTGCAATTGCAATCCCTTCGCCAATACCTTGGTGTGAATTAATAACAAGAATCGTAGAAATAACAGAGGCAATGGCTGTATCTGGTGCCATGGCAAGTCCAACGTTCATCCAGCCCAAAGCCATCATTTCCAATGTCCCACCTAGAATAATACCAGTTTGAATATCACCTAAGACAATCCCAACTAACGTACAAGCAACCAGCGGTCGATGGGTTTGCGCTTCGTCAACTACTGATCCGATACCAGTAATCCCTGCGACAATTAAAAGTAAAACAATTTGAATCACACTCATTTTTTTCCTCCTTGTTGTGAACTTTAGATTGACTGTTTGTCAACCTTCTCGTTCAGTAATGCAATCTTATGATTTTAAGGCATTTTCTAAAATGTCTTTGAAATCTTGTGATGTGTCGCCAGGTAACTGACGTAACTCATTTTTAACCCCTAGGTCTTTTAATTTTCTAAACGCAGCAATGTCAGAGTCATTAACTGAAACAGACTTGGTAATTTGTTTACGCTCTACGTCAAAACGCATGCCACCAACGTTAACTTCTTTCAGATCAACGCCACCTTCGACTAATCGAACAATATCTTGTGGGTTTTCAAATAAGAGCATGGCTGTTGTCGTTTCATATCTCGGCGATTTGTAGGCCCGAATCATCTTATCAACCGATACGGCACTTGCTGCAACATTGGCAGGCGCGACTGAAAGTACCAAGGTCTTGCGCATCTCATCTGCTGCCACGCTATCGCTGACAATGATAATGCGGTCAATTGGTCGAAGTTTTACCCATTTGGTCAAAACTTGTCCGTGAATAAATCTATCATCAATTCTTGCTAGTTCAATTCTCATAATAAATCATCCTCCTCGTCAATTGTGTGTAATGTTTTGTTAGCCGATGCGATCACCTCAGAAAAGATTTTAAATCCCTCTTGATTAATCATCTTCAACTGCTGTCTCAGCGTTTCTAGGTCACTATTTTCCTTGACCGCTGCAAGCTCTAGTAGCATCGGGAGATTCACACCCGTCGCGACATCTGCTGCCGGTTGATCAAATACTAACTGCACTGCGGAATTATAAGGCGTGCCACCAAAAACATCTACTAAAAATAAAATGTTGTCATCTGGAAATTGATCCATTACTACCTGATATTTTTCTTGAAGTTGTGGAATGCCTTCCCCTTTTAAAAACGGCACTGCGATAATTTTCTCATCGTGACCAAAAATCATTTCAAAAGCATCTAGTAGACCAGTTGATAATTGACCATGACCACTAACAATAATTGCTGTCATACTTTTCTCCCTTATTTTTCTTTACACCTATATAAAAGCAAGAACCGTGCCAAACAGTGTTTCAATCACAACTCTTTTTATACCCCCTATATTTTATGGTGTTTTTGGGATATAAAAAAATGTTCCAAGACAAAAAACATCTGTTTTGAAACACTTTTAGAACACTGATGAGAAACATAAAACACTTTGTCTCACTTAAGAAACACTTGTGACTTCTGCTAAAATTTCACAGATGAAAATTTTTTCTCCTTCTGATAAATACAAGTTCAAGCCATTTTCAATCGGTGATAAAGTCGAGGTCACAAGCGGTAATAGCTCAAGTGAAGCCTCACTTGGCATGTCTTCATATCGCAGGGCATTTTCTTTGATGACACGTTCAAAAGCAAAGGCTGAATGGATGATTAATTTAATCAAGGTTGCATTTTGAAAATTCATTTGACAGGCTTGCTGAACAGCATCTGTCCAATTCAACAAAAAGTCCAAAATCAACCTAGGATTTAAGTAAACCAGATGCGTTTCAAGCATGTCTTCACACAAATCTCGAATAACAAAATTCTGACTTTTATTTTCAGCTTCTGTCACTTCACCTTCTGACAAAATTTGGTGCAACATGTTACCTCCACTGCCTTCAATCAATCGCTCCAAGGAAATGAAAGGCGCTTCAAGTTTGGGATTTTTTGTCCCAACACTTGCCAAGACTTGATAGTTTTCTAATACTTTCGGGAGCTCTTCCTTGATTTTCAAAGCGGATAAAGTCAGGACACGCACATCTTCATCCGTCGCTCGATCAATGATATCACTCAGCAAGACCTCGATTTTCTTAGCTGTCCCTGATCCTGTCGTACAGATAGAAAGAATCGCTTTCGGTTTCCCCTTAGAAGTTTTTTGGGCACGAACACTCGCTAGAAAATCTCGTTTAACAGAATCATAGACATTCATTAAGGTCCGGTCTGTATAATTGGTCTTTCTTACTGCGTCCAAGACCATCACCGTTGTCACATTTGAGATGATCTTGACTTCGACACCACTTGCCTTGATCAACCTGGGCTCGATCATTGACAATGAGCCCATATCTACCAAGAGCAGAACGCCTTTACCAAGATTGAGTTTCTTGACTTTTTCAACAACCTCCTCGAACATCTTCTGAGGGGACATTGATAAGGGCATATCAAGGGAATCAATCTGGGCGACACCTGGTAACTCAGTGACGACATTGACCATAGAAGTTGCAGTGCTATTGCCATGAGCGGCCACCAGGATCCCAATTTTTTGATCCAGACTCTCTGTGTCCATATTGACTAAAAGCATGGCTAAATAGGCAACCTCGACATCTGGTAAATCATGATGGAAGACGCGTGAAATTTCAATTTTAAAGCGTTCCGCCACTTGATATTCGAGTGGCTGTTCTTTTTTTAGATTCTCGATTTCTTGCGCAACGAGTAAGTTGACCTTCTCACCACGAGAGAAATAAGCATCAATGTGCATAGCAAAGAAATATGTGAAACGGCGGTCAAATTTCACGCGCATTTCAGCCTCGGCAATTTCTTTTAACTGATTGACAAAGTCAACGATGGCCTTATCTACAAAGTTTAAGAGATTTGAGGTGCTATCATAGTTTTTGACATATTTTTTCAAGTAGAGCTGGAGTTCCCGCATCATCGTTTTCTTGATGAGGGTATGAGAGAGACCTTCATTTTCAAGAACTGCTAGCTTTTTATCCAGCGCATCATATATATTATAGTCTGTTGACGCTTCTTGAGCGACGGTGACTTCTTCGGGATGAATGACGGTGACCACGTCGACATATTTTGAGATAACCATGGCACGCGCCAAATTATCACGACTGCTGACCCAATCTTCTCGAATGTCATCCGGTAGATTACAAATATCAATATCCACTTCATCAAAACGATGGATACTTGTCAAAAAGGCTTGAGCGCAGACGAGTTGGACTAAGGATTTCAGTTGCCCAACATTGCCTGAAGTCGTGGCGTGAACCAAGGCATTGATGACATCAATTGAGATCCGCATCGTTTTCTTGATGCGTTTAGCTTCTTGTGCAAAGAGGAACTTGGTTAAGGCGACACGTTCTTCTATGGGGCGTTCACTTAATGACGGGATCTGAATCGTCATCGGAATCCGTCTGACAAACGTTTTCAAGAGTGCTGAGTCTGGATTTTCTGTCGTTGCACATATGATCAACACTTTGCTGTGTCGTTTGACACCATTTTCCCCCAAGCGATTAAAGCTGCCGTTGTCAATGAAATAAAAGAGCATTTCTTGGCCTTCAGGCGGTAGGCGGTGCACTTCGTCAAGTAGCAGAACGCCACCATCGGCTTTTTCGACGAGTCCCTCATGATCCTGGTCTGCGCCTGTAAAAGCACCTTTGGCGTAACCGAAGAGCTGGCTCATCAGCAACTGCGGGTTGTTATAGTAATCGGCACAGTTAAAGCTTTTGAAGGGGGCATCTTCTTTCAAGAGACCCTCATAGAGAGAATATTCATAGGTTTTTTCGGCAAAAAATGTCTTCCCAGTGCCGGTTTGTCCGAGCAAGAGCATGTGCAAGCCTGATGGTGGATAATAAACCGCTGCTTTGGCTTGAGAAATTACCTGTTTCAAACTGGTATCATGGCCGATTATCTGATCAAAAGGATTTTTTGAATTGGATAGATAGGCTTCTGCTACTGGTTTGTCTGTTTGATGAGGCGCATCTAAATCTGAAATCGTTTCAAGTTCCGTAATCTCTTGCAAGTCTCGATCTAGTAGGACCTCTATCGTTTCCTTGGGTAAAAAGCGAACTGGATAGGTTGTTACCTTGATGGCACGGCCATCACGGACCAATTTATTCAACTCCAAACTGGTGTTTGCTCGACTAATCCCTAGTAAATTCGCCACTTCAAGCGCCGTCGTCCCTTGCATGTCCTGCAAGTCAGCCACGCTTCTATCCCCCCATAACTGACTTAAACCCTGATAAACTTTATCGATTCTAAGCATCTGATTCCCCTTCATTTTGCTTCGTAATAGGTCTATTATAACGTAATTTTTTTAATTTTATGAAATATTGCCAAATTTTTGTGTATAATGAATCTAAAGATATTTTGAGAAAGAGAGTAGCCATGTCCCCTAAACCATCCATTAACTTGAAGCAGAGTCAAACGCAGCAACAAAAGCTTGCTATGACACAAACCATGCAACAGGCTATTCAAATTCTACATTTTAGCACAAACGATCTAAGAGATTATTTGCGGGAGCAATCTCTTGATAATCCACTCATTTCAGTGAGTAATAGTCCAGATTCTTTTGAGCACCCACAAATCAACCATGGCTTAAATCAAACATCGGAGGATCGGCACCAAGCTTTTCTGGAACAATTACCCGCAGAGAAAGTATCTCTCTATGAACATGTTTTGGCGCAAATTCACCTCAACTATCGCGATACTTTCTTACGGACACTCTTACTTTTTTTAGTTGAATACATAGATGCCAATGGTTACCTAACACTCTCTCTTGATGCTGCTGCAACAAAAACAGGCGCGACTGAAATCCAACTACTTGACGCCTTGACGCTTTTGCAACAGTTAGAACCAGCCGGTATCGGTGCACGAAATTTACAGGAATGTCTGATGCTCCAAACCGAACGTGACCATGCTGCACCTGATATTGCTTATTTGCTATTAGAAGAAAGCTTTGATGATTTGGTCAATCGACAATGGGAGGACATTAGTCAAAAATACGCGGTTAGCTTTCCTGAGATACAAACCGTTTTCGACTATATCCCAACCCTAACACCTCGGCCAGGCGCAGCTTACGCTCAAACACTCGCCCAATATATCAAACCAGATTTAGAGGTAACGGTTAGCGAGCAACATCTTGACATCCAATCAACCAAGGCAGGTCAACCACAGATTACTTTCCAAGACAAGTACTATAATCGCTACAAAGAGATAGAGGATGTTGAATTACAAGCCTATCTCAAAGACCGAAAAGCTGAGTTTGATTGGTTAAAGACAACTGTTGAAAATCGTGGGGAAACCATTCTTCGGGTCGGTCAGGAAATTTTACGGCACCAGTCTGACTTTTTCTTAGATGACCGTCACCCGCTTAAACCGCTCACCTTAAAGGAAGTTGCCCAAAGTTTAGACCTACACGAATCAACCATCAGTCGCGCAGTCAATCAAAAATACATGCGCACGCCTTGGGGCATTTATGAATTAAAACACTTTTTCCCACAAGGGATTCTGCAGAAAAATGGCGAGGCAACTGGCGAAGTGGTTGCCAATACCGCGATCAAATCGGAGCTTCAGAATATTGTCGCAAATGAAAATAAACAAGCGCCTTTGTCAGATCAGAAAATTGTTGACCAACTGAAACAAGCAGGCTTTGATATCTCACGCCGAACCGTCGTTAAATACAGGGATGCTTTAGGTATTCCAACGTCTCGCAATCGAAAACGATATTAAGAAGAAATTGAACTAACAAAAAAATCAAGCACTCAATACTTGATTTCAAAAGTTTATATTTTAGGGTTCACATCATTTTTCTTACTATTTTCGTATTGTTTCCCAGAAACAATACGAAAATGGTATTTTTATGACGATCAAGCCTGCTGCTTAACCCCTGATCCCAAGCCACACAAAAAAGGCGATGACTGATTCCGTTTTACACCGAAAATCAGTCATCGCCTCTTTTTCAAAGGACTCTCGTTTTCAAAAAAGCTGAGATTTGTTTCACACCAAAGGCAAGTGCCGCTTCATTGGGCGACATTTTAGGGTGGTGCAGGGCATAAGGCGTCTCAATCCCTAACCAGAACATGACACCTGGTATTTTTGACAAGATATAACCGAAATCTTCTCCTGTCATGGCTGGCGCAATGTCAATCAAATTCACGCCATCTCGCGCATCAAAGAAGGTCATCAATTCCTGAGCCAAGTCAGGATTATTTTCAACTGGTAGATAGCCGCCTTGCTTAAGCTCAATGTCAACTTCCAGACCAAAACTCAAGGCAACACCTTCTGCAATGGCCCTGATCCGTTTTTGGGTCAAAGCGTTCATTTCCTGCGTCAAGGTCCGAATCGTCCCATGAAGAAAGGCCGTTTCCGCAATCACATTATTCGTTGTGCCAGCATGGAGACTACCAAAAGTCACCACTGCCCCTTCAATCGGATCGACATTCCGGCTGACAATAGTCTGAACCTGTGTGATGAAATAACTTGCTGCAACCAAGGCATCATTAGCATGGTGCGGAAAGGCAGCATGCCCACCTGTTCCCTTGAAGTTAATCTTGACTTCACAAGTCCCCGCAAATAGGGTATGGGTATTGGTCGCGATATCACCAACTTTAAGATCAGGTCTAACATGGAGGCCGTAAAATTCATCTGGCTTCCAGTCGCCATCAAAGACGCCAGCTTCATACATGAGCATGCCACCCGCTTCATTTTCTTCAGCTGGTTGGAAAAGGAAAATCAGATTGTTTTTGGGTTCACTTGCAAGCATAGCTTCCAAAACACCAAGTGCTAAAGTCATGTGCATGTCATGACCGCAAGCGTGCATCCGACCTTCATGGCGCGAGGCGAAAGTCAGTCCCGTATCTTCAACAATCGGTAAGCCGTCAATATCTGTCCGCCAAGCAATCGTCTTGTCAGGAGCAAAGCCATTTAACTTGACGACAATACCTGTCTGCCAAGTTTTGATGTCAACGAAGGATTTATCCGCTGTCAACTCACGAATTTGTGCCATGAGATAGGCATGTGTCTCGAACTCTTCCAAACCAATTTCAGGAATCTGATGGAGCTCCCTACGAATTTTAATCAAATCTAACATCTTTTCACCACACATTTCATATGTTCCCTAAGAACTGAGCCGTCATCCACATTCAGGCATTAAAAAATTCTTTTTAAAGGTTCCTTTATGTCGTAAGGTTTGGACTAACGCATAAATCAAGGCAACAAGCAAAATAGCACTTGCAATACATAGAACCCTCACCCATAGTGCTTTTCTATTGAAGATCAAACCGAGGAACAATATAACTAAGCCAATACCCCAAATGACAGCAGTGACTTGCAGATTCAGCTTACTATCCTTATCCATATCCGTATCATCCTTTGATTACAAAGTTCTCAGTGCATCTTCAAGTGCTGTTTTTTGCTTGGTCTTCTCATCAATTTCTTTAATTACACGTGCAGGAACACCTGCCACGACAACATTTTCAGGGACATCTTGTGTGACGATAGCACCCGCTGCAACAACAGAACCATTGCCGACTTGTACGCCTTCAATGACCACGGCGTTAGCACCGACTAAGACGTTGTCCCCCACACGAACTGGCTCAGCACTAGCAGGCTCAATTACACCCGCAAGGACAGCACCTGCACCAATATGCGAATTCTCACCGACAATAGCACGGCCACCTAAAATCGCACCCATGTCAATCATCGTCCCCACACCGATTTCAGCGCCAATATTAATCACAGCACCCATCATGATCACAGCATTATCGCCGATTTCAACTTGGTCACGAATCACTGCACCTGGCTCAATACGTGCATTGATCTCACGCTTATCAAGCAAAGGCACAGCTGAGTTACGACCATCTTGCTCAACGACATAATCTTTGTTTTCAGTCAAGTTAACCAAAAGCGGCGCAATTTCTGCCCAGTCACCAAACAAGACATTGCCCAGTTGGATCACTGATTCAGGCTTAGCACCCGCTAGCGCTCCCTCAAACGTCACTTTCACCGCTGTTTTTTTCTCAGCATTCCCGATAAATTGGATAATTTCTTGTGCCGTCATTTTGTTCGTCATATTACTCTCCCTTTTAAGTGTGTGTAGTAGAATCTATTGCTTCTTTTCTTATTTCAACATATTCCATGCGACCAGAATAGCCGCAACAATTACCAAACTGAGCAACAGCAGGGTATCGAATCTCTGCCATTTGAGGACACGGTATTTACTACGTCCCTCTCCCCCTTGATAGCCACGACTTTCCATGGCAATGGCTAAATCATCTGCCCGTCTAAAACTTGAGACAAACAATGGAATCAAAATCGGAATAACCGATTTGACTTTTTGAACCAAGTTACCTTCACCAAAATCCATCCCCCGTGATTTTTGGGCATTCATGATCATCGTGGTATCATCCATCAGCGTCGGAATAAATCGCAAGGAAATGGATAACATGAGTCCGATTTCATGAACAGGCACCTTAATTTTTTTCAATGGCGCTAGTCCTGTTTCAATCCCATCTGCCAAAGTCAGAGGTGGCGTCGTCAGCGTCAATAGCGTTGACATGAAGATGATCAAGACAAACCGCATGAAGATGTAAAAGGCATTTTGCAGCGAGTAAGTCGTGATTTTCAAAAACCAGATTTGAAAGAGCACTTCGCCGCCTGTTGTAAAGAGCATTTGGAAGATGACCGTAAATAAGATCAACCCCAACATCGGGCGTAACCCTTTGAGGAAATAGGACAGTTTTATCCGACTCAAGGCAACGCCAATAAAGGTAAAGACCGTCAGGATGCCGTAGCCAATTGCATCATTTGCCAGAAAGATGATGAAGACAAAGGCAAACATCGCGAGTAGCTTACTGCGTGGATCCAGACGATGAATCATCGAATTGCCTGGAATGTAGCGACCAATAATCAGTTTATCCATGATTTGCCGCCTCCTTAATCATCTCAACTAGCGCCGCACGTGTAATCGGCAAGTGCTCAAAGTACTGACCGCGTTCTCGCAAGAGTAGCGCAAAACGTGTCGCCTTAGGCACACCGAGTTGATGGGCAGTCATGAAAGCAACATCCTGGAACAAGTCTTGAGGTTTACCCGATTTGACGATGCGACCTTTTTCCAGAACGTACATGGTATCAGCATAATCAGCCACATCATCCATGAGATGGGTTACCAAGATCGTCGTCACACCAGAGGCATGAATGGTTTCAAACAAACGCATCATATCAATCCGCGCTTTGGGATCTAGACCAGCTGTTGGCTCATCCAATACAAGAACGCTTGGATTCATCGCTAGGATACCAGCAATCGCCACACGGCGCATCTGACCACCAGAAAGCTCAAACGGTGACCGCTCAAATAGTTCGTCGGAAATCCCGACTAGGTTCAACTTCTCACGCGCAATAGCTTGGGCATCTTCTTTAGAGACACCAAAGTTTTGCGGACCAAAAGCAACGTCTTTTAAGACTGTTTCATCAAATAACTGTGTTTCAGGAAACTGAAACACAACGCCAACTTTTTGACGAACTGGTTTGATTTCTTTCCCTTTACTCGTAGGCTTAATCACCGTCTCATCGACTGTGACAGTCCCTGAAGTCGGAAGCAACAAGGCATTTAAGTGTTGCAATAAAGTGGATTTGCCAGACCCTGTATGGCCGACAAGTGCTGTGAAACTGCCATCTGCCACATCTAAGTCAATGTCAAACAAAGCCCGACTTTCGAAAGGTGTGTTGGGCTGATAGGTGTAGGTTACTTTGTCAAAAGAGATTGCCATAAGAAGTCAGCCAACTCACTTTCTGTATAATATTTTTCAGGAATCTGCAGCCCATTTTGGCGCAGCTCCCTTGCGACATTGGCCGAAAAAGGTACATCCAGACCAATATCGACGAGGTTATGATTTAAAAACAAGACATCTGGTGTCGCAATCTGCTCAATCTTGCCATCCTTCATGACGATGATTTTATCCGAAAGACTAGCCTCATCCAAATCATGGGTGATTGAAATCACGGTCAAACCATACTGTTCCTTGATTTCACGGACGACTTGGATAATTTCAAGTCTGCCCTTTGGATCTAGCATAGATGTCGCTTCATCCAGGATAATGATATCAGGACGCAAAGCAACGATCCCTGCAATGGCAACCCGTTGTTTTTGACCCCCAGACAGACGCGCGGGTTCCTTCGTTTTGAAGTCCTGCATATTGACACGCTCTAGTGCAGCTTGCACCCGTGTCAACATCTCCTCGCATGGTACACCGTGATTTTCCATGCCAAAAGCGACATCATCCTCAACGGTTGAGCCGACAAACTGGTTATCAGGATTTTGAAAGACCATGCCGACCTTTTGGCGCAAGTCCCAAACATTTTCTTCCGTTAAGGTTTGCCCATCGATGATAATCTCACCTGAGGCTGCTGCCATCAGACCATCAATCAATCGCGCTGTTGTTGATTTACCAGAACCATTGCGCCCGATAATCGACACCCACTCCCCACGATCAACGTCAAAAGACACGTCATTTACAGCGTAAACATCGCTTGATTCCTCGTATTGATAAGTTAAATTTTTTATTTCCAGAATTTTCTGCATGACCATATTATACCAAAAAAAGCCGAACTTGTCGGCTTTTGTTCATTTTGATTTGACTGATGGACGAGATTAAAAAGTCGGAAAACCGATGTAATGACCCATCTTTTTAATTCCTCAAATTTTTATTGATGAAAGAAAGGAGATTTGGCTGCATCAATTGCAACACTTTCCAAATCATCACCGTTTGACAAGTGGCCGACTGAGCCATTCATGTGTTTGACACGTGATGAAATTTCTTTGTGGCGCCCTTTGACCATTGGACGTGCTTGTGGGTTACCGAGGTAACCACAGGTACGTTTTACGACGTCAACCGTTTTAGGATCGCTATTGCCACAGTTCGGGCATTGGAAGCCACGTTCAGTTGGCGTGAAGTCCCCTTCAAAGTTACATTCGTAACAGTGGTCAATCGGTGTATTAGTCCCTAGGTAACCCACGCGATCATAGGCATAATCCCAAACCGCTTCCAAAGCTTTAGGGTTTTGTTGGAGGACTGGGTACTCACAGTAGTGAATAAAACCACCGCTAGCAAAGACTGGATAGTCTTTTTCAAAGTCTAATTTTTCAAATGGTGTTGGATTTTTACGGACATCATAGTGGAATGAGTTGGTGTAATATTCTTTATCTGTGATATCTTGGATCTCACCAAATTTTTCTGTATCTAGTCGACAGAAACGGTCTGTCAAGCTTTCAGATGGCGTTGAATAGATTGAGAAATGATAATCATATTCGTCAGACCACTCGCCCGCCGCTTTTTTCATTTCACGCAAAATATCGAGCGTGAAGGTCTTAGCTTCAGGGTTAGATTCCCATTCGCCACCATAAAAAACGGTTGCGACTTCATAAAGACCGATATAGCCTGCTGAAATCGTCGCACGACGATGTTTGAACAGCTCATTGACAGAGTCTGTTCTGCTCAGACGTTTCCCAAAAGCACCGTTTTCATAAAGGATTGGCGCATTGGCAGGTGTTGCTTCTTTGACCCGTTCAACTCGGTAAACCAAAGCATCTTTCATGACCGCCATCCGCTCAAAGAAGATTTGCCAGAATTTGTCTTTATCCCCTTTAGACTCAAGCGCGATACGTGGCAAGTTAAGCGTGACAACTCCCAAGTTCATACGGCCGTCGACAACGTCTTGACCATTTTCATCTTGCCAACCTTGCAAGAAACTACGGCAACCCATTGGTGCTTTGAAAGAGCCTGTTAATTCAACGATTTTATCATAGCTGACGATATCTGGATACATGCGTTTTGTCGCACATTCCGCGGCAAGTTCTTTGATATCGTAGTTTGGTTCCCCAGCGTTTAAGTTCAAGCCGTGTTTAATGGTGAAAACGAGTTTAGGGAAGATGGCTGTCCGCCCTTCTTTACCCAGACCTTTAATGCGGTTTTGCAGAATGGCTTTTTGAATTTCGCGCGCATACCAATCCTCACCTAGACCGAAACCAAACGTTGTAAATGGCGTTTGACCATTGGACGTGAACAAGGTATTGATCTCGTACTCCAGACTTTGCATAGCGTCATAGATGTCTTTGGCCGTTTTAGCGCGAGCATAGGCTTCGCGTTTTTCAGCTGCTACCCACTCTTCGGCGTCCTTCATGTGTTTGGCGTAGTTGAGCTCAGCGTAAGGCGCAAGCACTTCGTCGATGCGGTTGACAGATGTGCCACCATATTGACTTGAGGCAACATTGGCAATGATTTGTGAGATTTGTGCAGCAGCCGTTTGGATCGATTTCGGGCTGTCGATGACGGCATTCCCAAGTTTGAACCCGTCACGCAACATGCCTTTGACATCAACCAAACAACAGTTGGTCATTGGGGCATAAGGTTGATAATCCAAATCATGAAAATGGATGTCACCTTTTTGATGGGCATTGGCGACGTGCGCCGGTAGCATTTTCAAACCAATCGATTTACCAACGATACCAGCCGTCAAGTCACGTTGCGTATTGAAGACATCACTGTCTTTGTTAGCATTTTCATTGACAACAGTTTGCTCTTTGTTAATCAGTTTGTCAATGGTGAAATTGATATCTGTCGCTTGCGAGCGCTCAAAATCACGTTTCGTCCGATAATTAATATAGACTTCTGCTAATTTGTATTCGTTGGCATCCAACAAAACGTGCTCGACGATATTTTGAATTTCATAAATTTTGATATTGTTATCAAAACGGTCAAAAATTGTTGCAACGATTTTATCCGTCAAGTGTTCCAATTTCACTTCTTGAACCGGTGACATAGGAAAAACTTCATCAGAGGCTTTTCTCAAGGCATCATAAATTTTTTCCGGTTCAAAATTTAAATGGCGACCATCGCGCTTGACAACTTCCATTGTGTTGTCGACTACCTCTGTTTTTTCCCATATCATCATAACGTACATCTCATTTCTAAAAGTGATTTTAAATATATTCTACCACTCAAGATGTAGTTTGTAAATAGAAAAAAGCACAATATATTGTGTTAATTTTCGTAAAAAAAGAGTTTCAAACACTATATATAGTTTTTAGACAATTTTCTTTTGTACGTAAAAACCCGCTGTTGAGCGGGTTTGCGAGTCGTTTTACTTGACATCTAAAACTAAATTATCATCTTTCAGTCCAACCAAAACCACAGCATTTGGTAAAATATTACCAGATACAAGTTCCTTAGCAAGTGGTGTTTCAAGATACTTGGTCATAAACCGTTTAATCGGCCGTGCCCCATACTCGGGTTCATACGCATTTTTGGCGATCCAATCAAGGGCATCTGTCGTCAACTCTAGGCGAATGTCTTGATGCGCCAAACGTTCAGAGAGCTGCGCCACGATCTTGTCGATGATTTGTTTCACGACACTTAAGGTCAATGGCGTGAAGACGACGGTATCATCGATCCGGTTGAGGAACTCAGGTTTGAAATGCAGTTTGAGCTCATCCAGAACGGCTTCCTTGGTCGTATTGTCAAGCGTGCCATCCTCAGCAATCCCATCCAAGAGCGTCCGTGAGCCAATGTTGGATGTCATAATCAAGACGGTGTTCTTGAAATCAACGACAACACCCTTAGAATCTGTCAAACGGCCATCGTCAAGGACTTGGAGCAGGATGTTAAAGACATCAGGATGGGCTTTTTCGATCTCATCAAGCAGAACGATCGTGTAAGGATTCCGACGGACAGCTTCGGTCAACTGACCGCCTTCGTCATAGCCGACATAACCTGGAGGGGCACCGACCAAACGTGAGACACTGTGTTTTTCCATGTACTCACTCATATCGATCCGCACCATATGACTCTCAGAGTCAAACAAATCTTCAGCTAGGCTCTTAGCCAATTCTGTCTTACCAACACCAGTTGGTCCGAGAAAGAGAAAACTTCCTAGCGGTTTGTTTGGATCTTGTAGGCCGGCACGACTGCGGATAATGGCATCAGAAACCGCATTAACCGCCTCATCTTGCCCTACCACACGTTGGTGTAAAGTATCTGCTAGATGCAAGAGTTTTTCTTTTTCGCCTTCGACCAGTTTGGTCACAGGAATCCCAGTCAAACGACCGATCACTTCAGCAATTTCATTGTCTGTCACGGATTCTTGGACTAAGTGATTGCTAGCGTCTGCTTCTTGCGCGTTTTCTAAATCAGCCACTTCTTTTTCTAGTTTTGGAATCGTACCATGGCGAAGAACAGCTGCCTGCTCCAGATTATAGTCATTTTCAGCATTTTCCAGATCAAAGCGGGCTTGCTCTAGCTCAGCACGTTTGGTGTGAATGGCTTCCACCGCTTCTTTTTCTGTTTCCCAACGCATCTTCAAAGCATTGGCAGTTTCACGTGTATTGGCAAGTTCTTCTTGTAGGATCGCCAAACGTTTTTTAGAGCCATCGTCCGTTTCCTTCTTCAAGGCTTCTTCTTCGATTTCAAGCTGCATAAGTTTACGCGTGATTTGATCTAGCTCAGTTGGCGAAGAATTCATCTCAACCCGAATCGTTGCACTCGCTTCATCGACCAGGTCAATGGCTTTGTCTGGCAAGAAACGATCGGTGATATAGCGATTTGACAAGGTTGCCGCAGCAATCAAGGCATTATCGTGAATCTTCACACCATGGTGCACTTCAAAGCGATCTTTCAGACCACGCAGGATAGAAATTGTGTCCTCAACTGTCGGTTCTTGCACCAACACTTTTTGGAAACGACGTTCCAAAGCCTTGTCTTTCTCGAAGTTTTGACGGTATTCATCCAAAGTCGTCGCACCAATCAAGTGCAACTCACCACGCGCCAACATCGGTTTCAACAGATTGCCCGCATCCATCGAACCTTCCGTTTTACCCGCGCCGACAATCGTGTGAATCTCATCGATAAAGAGGATAATCCGACCATCAGACTTCTTAATCTCATTTAAAACAGCCTTGAGCCGCTCCTCAAACTCACCTCGGAATTTAGCACCCGCAATCAGCGCGCCCATATCCAAGCTAAAGATCGTCTTATCTTTCAGATTTGTCGGCACATCCTTCTTCACGATCCGTTGCGCCAAACCCTCGACAATGGCTGTCTTACCAACACCAGGTTCCCCGATCAGCACTGGGTTATTTTTCGTCTTGCGCGACAAAATCCGCACGACATCTCGCACCTCCTCATCACGCCCAATCACGGGATCCATCTTACCCGCGCGAACCTTCTCAACCAGATCCTCGCCGTATTTCTTCAACGCTTCATATTGTTCTTCTTGATTTTGACTCGTCACCGAACTTCCTCCTCTCATACTCTCGATTTTTTCCTTAACCATTTTCTCCGTGATGCCATGATTTTTTAGATACTGGGTCAATGGATTATGGCTTTGAGAAAAGAGTGCTAACAGCACCGTCTCAGTAGATAAAAACTCATCTTTTAAAGCTTCAGCTAGCTTTTCAGCCTGGCTGAATAAGTTAAAGAGATTTTGACTCAAATTCTGACCATAAGCGACATTGCTACCAGTCACGACAGAAATTTTATCTAGTTCCTGATCAATTTCAGCCTCAAAACCTGCTAAATCTAGTCCTAAGTCTTGATAAAAATCATGCGCAAACTGCCCAGGCTGAATCATAAATTTCCAGAGATGTGCGATTTCTATATTTTGATGTTGTCTGACTTGGGCAATTTTTTGCGCCTCAGCCAAAGCTTGTTGTAAAGTTGTTGTCATTTTTTCAATATTCATATCAGATGTTGAGGCGACTACCTAACAGCTTAGAAAAAATCATTTATTTTCTAAGTCACTAGGAGCCGTAACTCATTTCCTCCTTTATTTTCAGAAGTATATTCCAGAGATATCCTATCTCTAAATCTTATTATACCGCTTTGATCAATAAAGGTCAAACTTTTTATCTAGGGAAATTGACCTTTGTTAGATATCAAAAATAGGTTAGGACAAAAGACCTCTAATAAATAGGCGATGACCGAATTTTGATGTTGATTGGAATTACCTCTAGCCTGTTCCTATGTACCTTTTCGACCAAATTGTAAAGAAGCATACTAATCATAGGAAATAATACCAAATCGGTAAAAAGCAGCGTTTTATTATCATTTGAGTATTTGAAAAGGCTGGAACATTTTGTCCCAGCCTTTTGTGATTATTTTGTCGGTTCAATATAGGGTAGAATTTCGGCTTGAAGGCCTACGTTTGTCGTATAGACATAGGGTTCATCATCTAATGTTGCTAAGTTTTCCGTCCGACCACTGACGATGATCCCTGAAAATTTAGCTGTCTTTAACGTTGGGTATTTTTCGATTTGTTTTAAGGCATCTTGATAGATATCAAGACCATTCACCGTGTAGCCTCGTTTTTCCGCGGCTGTTTTTACAGCTGCCACAAAAGATGGGTAGTTAGGAGACCACCAAGCACTTGAAGTTTTTGATTTTAATGGTTCGCTCGACAGTTTACCGGCTTCGTCTGCGTTGATGCCTATGACTTTACCGACTGTCTCTGTGGCTGAGAGTTGATCACTCGCCATGCCTAACCAGTACCAGTTAATCAGGACATTTTCTGGAATTTTGGCTTGAATTTCAGCATAAGTCATCGGCTCTTTAAAAGAGATGGCAACTTCTGCGACGTGATTTTTAAATCCAGATAGGGTTCTGGCTTCATGCGTTGCCTTAGCCTCTTGCTGAGTTTCGCTTTCCTTGTGTTTGGGATTGAAAAACAGCGGGAGTTTTTCGCCATTTTCACGACTGAAGGCACCGATTTCTTTGGTTTTTGTAATCGGAACGGTTAAGGATGAGTTTTTCCCACTGCCATAACCAATACCAAATAAACTGAAATTGATTTCAAGTGGCGTTGCTGCGACCATGTAGCCATCTATATTTTTAAAGCGTTCACTTTTTAACTGTGAAGTCACTCGACCTGATGTGCTTAAGTACTGGGACTGTGAAACTAGATTAGGCGACTCGATCATATCTGTGATGTTCGCCATTTCCTGTGCTTTTTTATATTGCATTTCCATCCGTTTATTGATCAGGGTAAAGCCGATAAACAGTAAAACAACCGTCGTCACAAAAGAAATTGCGATTGTCTTAAGTAGTCTCTTCCGTTTTTCTTTTTTGATGAGCTGATCAAAGTTTTCATTTAGTTTCATCGTTTTGCTCCATTTCTTTTTTGAGTTGCTGCCGTAGGCGATACAGGTCTGTCTTGACCTTGGCTTCAGAAATTTGGTATATCTCTGAGATGTCTTTGACAGACTTGTCATCTTCATAATAGAGGGCTACAAGTCCGATTTGATAATCATTTAACGCCTGCAAAGCCTGTTCCAGCTGCCAACCTCTCTCGTCATCAATCTGATCAGGATGACCATAAATCAGATAAAACCGTTCAGACAAGAGTGCTCGGTAGCACTTTTCTCGGCGATAGAGATCATAAAATCGGCTCAGTGCCACACGATAGAGCCAGGGACGTAATTTATCAGGTGCAAGTACAATATCAGCCTGAATCAGCTTCACCAAGACATCTTGGACGATATCCTGCGCATCTGCTGGATTCGCGCCAGTTTTGATCAAATAGCGCTGAATTTCAGATACGCAAGTCATTAAAATTTGCTCATAAGGGCTAATATTCACTTGCGACCTCCTTTCTACAATTCTCTACGTGAAATCTTGACATTTGACCTACGCTTACGCGCATTCAAGCGCTTAAAATCCTTCTTCACTTATATAACGAATTAAACTTAGTTTGGTTACATGAAATATGATTTATTTTTATCTCTTCTTCTATCATACTAGAAATATGATTAAATTGACAAAAAAATCCTTGTCTACTTTTAAAGAGACAAAGGATTTTTGTTTATCTAGTTTATTTATCCAAGCCCATAGCACGTTGGATGGCTTTAACAATCTCAACGATGATAATCATGGCAAATGAGCCGACGAGGACCATTGCCCACTGATAGGCATCTAGATGTGTCACGTGGAAGATTTCATTAAATCCTGGCACGACGATGGTCACACCGAGTAAGATAAATGACACAACGATCGACCAGTTAAATGTCTTACTACGGAAAGGACCAACTGTCAGGATAGATTGGTAAACTGACTTGGCATTAAAGGCATGGAACAACTGGATCAAGCCAAGTGTCGCAAAGGCCATGGTCAAGGCATCCGCGTGCATGGCATCACCAGTGTGGACTGGCCACGCAATCGCTGCACCATAAACACCAAGGACGAGCGCTGCTTGTAAGAGACCTTGATAGATCGTCGCAAACATGACTCCACCTGAGAAGAGGCTGGCTTTACGACCACGTGGTTTGTGGGTCATAATGCCTGGTTCAGTCGGTTCAACACCAAGCGCAATCGCTGGGAAAGTATCTGTTACGAGGTTAATCCAGAGCAGGTGAACTGGCTGTAAAACATCCCAACCAAACAAGGTCGCAAGGAAGATGGTCAAGACTTCAGCAGTATTGGCAGAAAGCAAGTACTGAATCGTTTTTTGGATATTTGAGAAGACTTTACGACCTTCTTCAACAGCAACGATGATCGTCGCAAAGTTGTCATCCGCAAGAACCATGTCAGACGCGCCCTTAGACACTTCTGTTCCGGTAATCCCCATACCGATCCCGATATCCGCCGTTTTAAGTGCGGGTGCATCGTTGACACCGTCGCCGGTCATGGCAACGACTTTACCTTCGTTCTGCCATGCTTTCACGATACGAACCTTATGTTCAGGAGACACGCGCGCATAAACGCTGTACTGTGTCACCACTTTTTGGAACTCTTCGTCGCTGAGTTCGTTGAGCTCAGCACCAGTGAAGACGTGGTCGACTGTATCACCTTCGTCGATGATGCCCAGACGTTTAGCGATAGCTTCAGCTGTATCTTGGTGGTCACCGGTGATCATGATCGGACGGATGCCCGCTTCTTTGGCAACGTGCACAGCTTCAGCAGCTTCCTTACGCTCTGGGTCGATCATACCAATCAAACCAGCGAAAATCAAGTCATTTTCAAGGGTTTCGCTTTCAAGCTCAGGCACGGCAGACTCATATTTATAAGCCATCATCAAGACCCGAAGGGCTTGTTTCGCAAGTGATTTATTCAGCGCCAGAATCTCATCACGATCAGCCTGTGTCATGGCAACAACTTGCCCGTCAACAACTTTCTTGCTAATGCGTGTGAGGAGCTGGTCTGGTGCGCCTTTAACAGCAACGAGGAACTCATTAGCCGTGATTTTGTGGACGGTACTCATGAGTTTACGGTCTGAGTCAAACGGTAACTCTGCTACGCGCGGCTCAGCTTTGAGGACATTGCGCAGGTCATAGTTATGGTCGATCCCGTATTGGACGAGTGCTGTTTCTGTCGGGTCACCGATGAGCTTGCCATCTTGGGCGATTTTCGTGTCATTGGCGAAGTTCATGACACGAAGCGTCATGTCATCGAAAGTAATCTCATCTGTCGCATCTTGCAATTGACCGTTAGTGTAAACTTTCTCAACTGTCATCTGATTCATGGTTAATGTACCAGTTTTATCAGAGGCGATGATTTCAGTCGAACCAAGCGTTTCAACCGCTGGTAATTTGCGGACGATGGCATTTTTCTTAGACAAGACTTGTGTGCCGAGCGCAAGGACGATCGTTACGATGGCTGGCAAGCCTTCTGGAATCGCTGCAACCGCGAGGGCGACTGATGTCATCAAACCGCTCAACGCAGCCTCTTGATCCCAACCTGCACGCATCATGTGGACAAGGAAAGTCACAGCTGCAATCCCCAAAATCGCATAAGTCAAGATTTTCGACAAGTTGTTAAGGTTTTGTTTGAGTGGTGTATCTGTTTCCTCAGCGTTTTGAAGCATTGAGGCGATTTTACCAACTTCTGTTGTCATCCCTGTTGCAACGATCACACCCAAACCACGACCGTAAGTCACGTTTGAGTTTTGGTAGGCCATATTGACACGGTCACCGATACCGGCATCCGCAGCAACGGCAACGGCCAAGTCTTTTTCGACTGGTACAGACTCACCCGTTAAGGCTGCTTCTTCGATTTTGAGGGAATTCACTTCAAGCAAACGCATGTCTGCTGGTACAACGTCACCAGCTTCGAGCGATACCACATCACCAGGCACGAGCATGTCTGATGAAATTTCCTCAACGTGACCATCACGACGCACACGCGCTGATGGTGTTGACATTGATTTCAAGGCATCGATGGCAGCTTCGGCTTTACCTTCTTGGTAGACACCGAAAACGGCATTGATGATAACTACGGCCATGATAATAATCGCGTCACTAATATCTTCACCACCACTTGTTACCACTGAAAGAATCGCAGCGATTATCAAGATGATGATCATTAAATCTTTGAATTGCTCTAGGAATTTAGCGAGTAGTGTTTTTTTCTCGCCAGCATCTAATTCATTCTTACCATATTTGGCAAGACGGTCTTGTGCTTCAGTTGACGTCAATCCTTTTTTGGTTGTTGCCAAGTCTGACAGAACCTCTTCTGGGGTTTGCGTATAGCATTTTTTTTCTGACAATGTCGTCTCCTTCATTTAGTAACGCCTTCAGTTAGGCTGATCCTTAACAATAACTCCGGTCTCAAGATGACTAGCTGATACGCCGAAAGCGATCACAGCGGATAAAAAAGAGACCTGTAGCTACAGCTACAAGTCTCGCATATTAAGCAACTACCGAGCCGAAACACGGCCGTAATGACGATAGTTGCGCAGAAATCTGCTTGCTACTCCCTTGAGTTCTATTTCATTATAACAAATTTTGATAAATTTTCAAGTTTTATTACTTTGAGCTAACTGACAAACATAGGAAGATTAAGGCATTTTTGATTGGGTGCTAGACAATTTGGCGTTGGGTGCTCAATTTCAGGCGTTCACGCCAAATCTGCCCCAACCGTCTTTTTAATATGATCCTTTAGTAATTGGCACCTCTTAGTCTAGGAAGGAGGTGTTGCATATGTTCAACTTCTTAACTGAAGTTTTAGCAAATGTCTGTGCAGACATTTTAGTGCGCATTATTGACAAAATAATGCCAAAGGATGACTAGCCTAGACTAGTTATCCCACACGCTTCAATTAAGTACAAATAAGCGCAAAAAAGAGCTATGTAGGCAAATACATAGCTCTTTGTGATGTTCAACTTTTAACTGAAGTATACCTACATTATAGCACATCAGAAGAATCTGTCAAATTAAAAAAACTATTATTTTAACTTCTTACATCAACTCTAGACAAACTATCGTTCACTCCTCATTTCCCTACGTTCGCGCCATATTTGATTCATTTGATTTTAAATATGTTATCTTAATAATTGGCACCTCTTGGTCTAGGAAGGAGGTGTTACATGTGTTTGATTTTTTTAAACAATTATTGGCAAATGTTCTTGCTGGCATCTTGCTACATATCATCGATACGATGATACAAAAGGACGACTAACCTAGACTGGTTGGCCCACACGCTTGAAAAAAGCGCAAAAAAAGAGCTATGTAGGCAAATACATAGCTCTTTGTGTTTGATTTTTCAAAACAATACTAAACTAATTATACCAAAAAACAAAAATCTGTCAAATTAAAAACAGATATTATTTTAACTTT
>NZ_BCVN01000021.1 GCF_001591765.1 Pseudolactococcus raffinolactis NBRC 100932
ACTTACGCTTTCGAGATCACTCTCAATGACGAAAAAATCACACTTTTATGATATAATACGGGCAATGGTAGGATATCATTAAGGGAGTCGTATTTTATGTAGTAGATGTTATTGAAAATGAAAACATTTTATGTTATAATGTTTAGTAAACGTATACTAAAAAGTAGAATTGAGGATGAAACATGACGGTTTTGATTTTAGGTGGTGCTGGATATATTGGCAGTCATGCAACAGATGAATTTCTTGCACGTGGTTACGATGTTGCAGTCGTTGATAATTTGTCAACTGGGCATCGTGCAGCAGTAGCAGACAAGGCACGATTTTACCAAGGAGATATCCGTGACAAAGCTTTCTTGACAGACGTTTTCACTCAAGAGAAAAACATCGAAGGGGTCATGCATTTTTGTGCCTATTCTTTAGTTAGTGAGTCGATGTCAAAACCACTCATGTACTTTGAAAATAATGTTGGCGGGGCTATGACATTACTAGACGTGATGCAAGATTTTGATGTTAAACATATCGTTTTCTCAAGTACAGCAGCAACATTTGGTATTCCAGAAGAAATGCCAATCACTGAGAAAACACCTCAAAATCCTATCAATCCTTATGGTGAAAGCAAGCTCATCATGGAAAAAATGATGGCTTGGCAAGCTGCTGCGACAGATATGACTTATGTTGCTCTGCGTTATTTCAATGTAGCTGGTGCTAAACATGACGGTTCTATTGGAGAAGCCCATAAAAACGAAACACATTTGATTCCGATTATCTTGCAAGTTGCCCTCGGTCAACGCGATAAAATCATGATCTATGGCGATGATTATCAAACAGAAGACGGAACTTGTGTCCGTGATTATATCGGTATGACAGATTTGATTGATGCCCATATCAAATCGCTTGAGTATCTTAAAGCAGGTGGTCAATCTGATGCCTTTAATTTAGGGACGAAAACAGGCTATTCTAACTTACAAGTCTTGGAAACAGCTCGCCAAGTAACAGGTCATGCCATTGCGTCAGAAATCGGTCCACGACGTATTGGCGATCCAGATGCCTTGATAGCAGATAGCAGTAAAGCTCAGGAAATCCTCGCGTGGACTCCTACAGAAAAACTAGCAGATATCATTAAAAATGCCTGGACATGGCATCAAAATCATCCACATGGGTATGAAGATTAATAGCAGTGTTAAAATACACCAATGCGCAAATTTTTGATGATTATCTTGAACTTCCAAAAAAAGTTATCTATTTTCCATCAGTGATGGTTAATAAATAACTTTTTTTGTTTAGTTTGGCTTCATACCATATCTTTATTCTTGCTCAGCCCACTCACGCGTAAAGAAGTGTTCATTTAAGTAATAATTAGGTGTTGGTTGCTTAGTGGTTAGGAAAGCATTGACAGCTTTATCAAACGCCAACCAACCATTCCAGCCTAGATGGATGGTATCTTGCATAAAGTAGGGTTCGCCACCTTGTTTAGACAGGTCAGCGATTTGATTAAAGCCTTGCGAAGTCAGTTGGTAACGAATCTTTTCAACTGTTTTAGCATACATTTCAGGGCTCAAACCAGTATAGGCTTGCCATTTTTCATTGACAGGTGGAATGACGAACATCACATCTGTCTGATTTTTAGCAAACTCACTCAGAATGAGTTGAAAGTCATTATACTCTGGTGACTTAAGGTATGAAAAGTTAGTCTGACTATCTTTTAACTTACCTAGTTTATGTTCGATACGTTGAGAGTAAAAGCTGTTCAAAATACAGAACTCGTTATTGTTAGTATGTGCTTGACCAAGCTGCTCTGCCTGTGTATGTAAGTTTTGTAAATTATAAGGTTGAGGTAGTTTGCTAGCACGGGGCACCACTTTATCCTGATAATTATCTCCAAACTGCATGCCTGCAAATAAATTATCTTCTCGACTGACTAAACGCTGCGCTAATTTGATCTGCCATTTGTCCATTGTCGATAGGTGTTTGCCATCGGCAATTTTTTTCATGAAATGATTAATTGGGCTTTCAGGCATCAAATCTAGAAAACGTTTAGCGGCATATTTATCTTCATCAGAACCAGTCGAATATTTTAAGAAATTATACCCTTGATCACTGGCGTAGTAAGCGTTAAAAGCGCCAGATACTTGTCCATCCTTGACAAACCACTGTGGGGAAATAACAAAAACAGCTTGCTTGGCAGTTAGTTGAGGTCGAATTTGCTGCATGCCGAAATAATGGGTCAATGATTCTGCCCCTTTTAAGCCGAGTAAAAATGGGGTATAGTCTCGCCTATAAGCCTCTGATAAGATAGATGGGTGCATTTCATCCAGACGGCGCCATTCACTTGAACCAAAAAAGGGAACAAACCGATGATTAGCGTCAGAAAGCGCCTCTTTTTTTAAGGCAGCATTTTTGAATACGGTTGGCGTTAAAGCGGTAGCCGCACGTTTTTCATCTGATAAATGATGTGATGTTCTTTCAGGTGCAAGTAAGAGCAAGGCAAATAATCCGATGAAGGCGACGAGGAGTGGCCCTAAAATCAGCCAAAGTGGTTTAAGCATTTTGTAAATCCTTTACACCTTGAACGATTTTATTACCTGTATTCCAGTCGTCACGTCCCATATCAGAAACTGGAATTTTGATATTGAATTTTTCTTCTAGCTCAATAACGAGTTCAACTGTTCCCATTGAGTCCAGTACACCCGCATCGAAAAGGTCCTCGTCCATCATATCAGAAATATCTTCCATAAATAAGTTGTCAATTATATCAATGACTGTTGTTTGAACATCCATTTTTAAATTCTCCTATAAAGTAAAGTTGTGAAATCAAGTCAGAAGGCTATCATATGATAGGCGAAACTGTAACTATCATTTTGGGAAGTGGTGGAACCAGAGTTGGTCTAAAAATCCTGAGAAGAGTAATAGACTCACCATGACAACATTGAATGTAATCAAGATACCAAGTGCATGTGTCCATTTATTGTCAGGTAAAAGTGGTTGCCCATTTTTTTTGCGTGTTTTATTAATCGTTTTCTTGCGACGTACCCACCAGTCGTTGATAATTAAACCAACACCATGGAAGATGCCGTAAGCAACATAATACCAAGTCACGCCATGCCAGAAGCCCATGATGGTCATGTTTAACAAGTAAGCCACGCTTGAGGTTGTATTTCTATTTTTAAAGATTTTGTGCTTCATCATGACGTAGACAAGTCTCATGAAAACAAAATCTCTAAACCAGAAACTCAAAGACATATGCCAACGATTCCAGAAATCTTTCAAATCTCTTGCGATGAAGGGCTTATTAAAGTTAACAGGTGTTTTAATCCCCATCAAATAGGAAATACCGATCGCAAATAAAGAGTAGCCTGCAAAGTCAAAGAATAAATACAGGCCATAGGCATACATCACCAAAAGTGTTTGCCAATTAAAGATACCACCCGCATGAAGCGCAATATGTTTAAACTGAGGCAAGAGCACTTCGCCAAATAGATGTGCCATGATGAATTTGTAAAAAGCCCCTAACATGATAGACCAAACAGCCTTTTCAATCATAGCTAAATAATCTTCACGACTAGGCGGAGTGAGATAGTCTTCGTTAAATCGACGAAAGCGATCAATCGGACCAGATGAAATCGTTGGCATGAAAATCATAAAACGAAAGAATGACCAAAAAGTGACAGTTTTTAATTCACCATCACGCAATTCCATAATCATGGCAACAGATCTAAACGTGAGGTAAGAAATACCAAGAAAACCGAGTAATGAATCAACACCAAGTACAGCAGGCGTAACTTTAACGATAATCAATGGTAGTAGGGCAACTAATATACTGATATAGAAGACCCATTTGTTATCCGCTTTTTGGCGATAGGTTTGATAAGCAAAAACAATTAACGTTTGCCAGACAAGATAGAAAACTAGGGCAAAGAACTGTTGATATTTTGACCCACCAAACATTAAAGTGATAAAAGCAATTGAGACAAAACTCTCGTAAATCTGGAGCCTGCGACGGAAAAACAGTGCGATGATAATCGGTAGCAGGGCTAATATTAGGATCCCGAAATATTTTGGTGTCCCGTAAGGTTGCCAATTGGGTAAAAATTGTAACAGACCGCTCATTGGCTATTCACCTCAGCAATCAAAGCTTTGATATCAATTTTACCATTTGGAGTAATCGGCAAAGATTCTCGATAAATAAAACGTGATGGCATCATGTAAGACATCATATCATTTTCAAGTTCGGCTTTGATGGCTTTCGTCAAATGTAAATCACGTTCAAATTGATCACGCGTACCAGGTTTCAGCACGATATAAGCCAAAAGCTGATGGACTTTATGCTGATCGTTATAACGTGGTACAGCCACAGCAGAAGCAACATATTGAGAGAGGTTCAAGACATGCGCAACTTCCTCTAACTCAATCCGATAACCATTAAGCTTAATTTGGAAGTCCATACGACCTCGATAATGTAGCATTCCTGTCTCATCAAGTAAGCCTAAATCGCCAGTATGATAAGCTTTTTGACCTTTTAGTTCAAAGAAAGATTGCTCTGTTTTTTCAGGATTATTGATATAACCTTTAGAAACAGCAGGCCCAGTCACGATAATTTCGCCCTGTTCTCCAGCACTCAGAATGTCTCCGGCTTCATTGAGAATAAAAGTCGGAGAGTCAGCTTTGATATAACCAATAGGCAGACGATCTGATTTATCAATCATCTCATCTGTAATGGTCACAGCAGAGAAAGCAACGGTACTTTCAGTAGGCCCAAAAGTATTCAAAATTTTGGCTTTAGGAAAGCGTTGGCGTAATTTACTAGCAGTACCAATGGTTAACTCCTCACCACAGAAATAAAAGTGAGTTAAGCTAGGCATCTTTTCAGATGAAAAATCTTCTGAAAGTAAGACCATATCAGCAAAGGAAGGTGTTGATACCCAAACTTGAATCGGTAAAGTTGGTAAAACAGCAAATAAATCTTTAAAATTCTCTGTTTTTTCTTTAGGTAGAGCATAGAGACAGCCACCAGCAGCTAACGCTGGTGCCCAAGACATTACTGACAAATCAAAAGAATACGGTGCTTGTGACAAAATTTTAGCATGTGGTGGTAAGTCAAATTCACTTGAAGTAAGTGTCCAGTTAACAAAGGACAAGAGATTCGTATGTGAAATTTGGACACCTTTAGGTTTGTCGGTAGTGCCAGAGGTAAAGATAATGTAATAAGTCTCATCACCAATAACAGGATGTGTCAGCTCATACTCTGATGGTTGGGCAAGGACAGTGGCCAATTGTTCAGGTGTCACGACTGGAATTCCTGGAATCTCAATCGGTAACGGAGTAATCGTAATCACCGCACTCGGTTCAGCAATCTCGACAATATTTGTCAACCGTTCATTAGCTGAATTGACGTCCACAGGAATGTAAGCATGTCCAGACTTTGTCAAGCCAACAAAGGTTGCAAGCATTTCGTATTCTTGCCCTCCGAAAACCATCACTGGACTTTTCTCAGGTAGGTTTAAGCTATCAATGTAAGCTGCAATCGTATCTGAGTCTTGCTTGAGTTTTTGGTAAGTATAGGTTTGTCCCAATAAATCATAAGCAGGTGCAGTGGGAATTTCTTTTGCATGGTGATTAAGTGTTGCGATAAAGTCTGAAACGCGCATAGGTAATCTTCTTTCCTTGTGATTAGAATTCATTATAAATAAAGTGGCCTTGTCCTTTTCCGGAATAGTTAAACAAATAAAGCAAGGCAATGATGATCATAAAATAGAATAAGCTTTGCAAAATAAATTTGATGACAGGCCATGCCTTATGTTGTGGCAAATTATGAATATATTTAATCATTTATTAATTCTCCTGTTTTGAAATTGTCACTTCACTATTTTAACAAGTATTTTGGTAAATTGCTACTATTTTTTGAATGGATAAAGTAAAGTTAAAATGATTATATCAAAAATATGTTAACTGAATCTTACAAAAGAGACTTGAAACTTACAGTTTTGATAGTAATTGCAATTGCGAAATATGAAAAAAAGCGTAGCACAGTCAATGTGAACACGCTTTATGAATCAATCTATCGCTTTTAGTTTTAAGACAGCGTCAAAGTGGTTTCTTATTTGGCGTGCCTGCTTTACGTGGAAATTTCTTAGGCGTCTCTTTTTTCTTTTCTACAATGACCAAATGACGTTCGTCTCCATTTGGCAAAGCATAATCCAGTGTATCGCCTAACTTACCACCCAAAATCGCGATAGCGTGCTTTCCTTCTGAAATTTCATCTAGCATTTGACTGGCCTTTAAAGATAGAAGCTTACCATCTTTTCTTAAAAATGGTAGTGTCAATTCTGCCAAAACGTTGAGGCGCGCCACGGCGCGAGCAGTAACGTAGTCAAACTGACCTCTGTAAATTGGATTTTGACCAAAATCTTCTGCTCGACCATGTAATAAAGTAATGGAAGCTGGATCAAAACCGAGTTTGTCAGACAGAGTAGTCAAGAATTTAATTCGCTTATTTAAAGAATCAATGATTGTCACCTGTAAGTCAGGGTAGATAATCTTCATTGGAAAGCTAGGAAATCCAGCACCAGCACCAATATCTAATAAGTTAACTGGTGAGTTATCAATTACATTATATAATATCGGTGCAATAGAATCGTAAAAATGTTTGAGATAAACTTCATTTTCTTCAGTAATCGCAGTTAAGTTAATTTTTTCATTCTCAGTAACCAAGAAGTTAAAATAAATCTTAAACTGTGATTTCTGTAAATCAGATAACTGGATATTAAAGGTCTCAAGCGAGCTATAAAAGTCTTCAGGGGTCATAGTTGTCTTTCTAAAAGTTCTTCAGTAATCTGACGGATATCAGATTTGACAGGGGTATTGGGTAATTTATTGATAAGTTTGAGCGCTGTTGTCGTATATTGACGTGCTAAATCGTATGTTTTTTGAAGCGCCTCAGTTTGCTGAATGATTTTAAAGACTGTATCAAAATCTTCTTGTTTTAAACACTCAGCTACCCGAGTATCTGCACCTAAGGCGAATAGAACAGGCGCAGAATAAATACCTTGTTGCATGTCTGCAAGAACAGGCTTACCAAGCGTCTCGCTATCTGCAGTGTAATCAAGATAGTCATCCATAATTTGAAAAGCAATCCCGATATTGAGACCAATATCATAGGCTAATTGTGCTAATCTGTAGTTACCGTCAGCAAATGGCGCAACAGCACAAGCCTGCGCAAATAATTCGGCGGTTTTTCCTGAAATATTATCAATATAATCAGAAATCGTCTGCTCTGTATTAAATTTCAGATTCATTTGGCCCAGTTCGCCATTGAGCAATTTTTCCATGGCCTCAACACGCTGAGATAAATTTGACAAGTCTAAGGCATGTTGAATCATCAATCTAAAAACAGCAATAAAAAGATAGTCACCTGCATAAACCGCGATTTCTGGTCCATAAAGATGAGAAATCGTTGGCACGCCACGGCGTGTTTCAGCTTGGTCAATCACATCATCATGGATCAAGGTAGCAGTATGTAGCATTTCGATGGAACTGGCTAGTGCAATTCTTTTATCTGGTTCAAGGTCAGTGAATTCAGAGAATAACAAGAGATAGGCAGGGCGAAGCCGCTTGCCACCAGACGCAAATAAATTTAAAATGGCTGCTTGTGTTTGCGGATTTTTGACATGAATGGCAGTAGTCATCATGTACTGTACCTGTTCAAGCTGATTTGAAAGATGGAGATAAGGTATCCAAAAGGTCATGTGTGTGTCATCCAAGTTTTATTTTCTTTTATCAATAAAGCATTGATAGGTTTAATTTTATAAAGTAACGAATTACCTGCTATGCCGATGAAAAAGCCAGCTAAGAGACCGAAAAAGGCGAGCCATGGCAGATAAAGTAAGACAGCGGGTGTCTGGGCGATCCAAGTTGCCATTAATAGTTGACCAACATTATGGAAAAAGCCACCGACTAGAGAAATACCAATCAAACTGACAAGCCTTGGGCCTAAAAGTTTGATAAGATACATCGCAAGTAGCGATAGAAAACCACCAGCCATGCTATAGAGAAAGACAGAGAAGCCGGTAAAAAGGGCAGTGAGTAAAAGTTTGAGTACCATTAGAATGATAACATCAGATTTTTTCAGTGTAAAAATGGCCATTAAAACAATCAGATTGGCAAAGCCAAATTTAGCACCTGGTGCAAAAGCAAAAGGTGAAGGTAATAAGGATTCAACAATCCCAATAATGGTCGCTGTCGCTGTTAGTAAAGCGATATAGACAAGTCGATGTAAATATTCTAGGTTCATTAATAATCTATTATCCTATTTTCGTCATCATTACCTGATGGCATGACCTCAATGACAAGTTTATGAGGGAGACAAACGATCGTCTGTCCAGTTTGATTGATAAAGCCTTTTCTGACACAGATTTGATCGCCGCAATTGGCATAAACGATGGCGATACGACCATCTCGGACCTCTATTTTGTTAATATCACCGTCGGCATCTTGATAGGTGTAGGTTTGATCTTTCGTTAAATCAAAGGTTTTAATAACCTGACTGTTCACTCGCAATTGTGCCTGTCGGCTGGTACCATGTTCGCCCCCTAATAATAGAAAAGGCGTAAAACTTGCTACCATTAAACAAATAACGAGTATAAAATCTAACGGTTTCATCCGTAAAGTTTTGATTGAAGTCAAGATGTTTTGCAGCTTGCCCTTAGTTGTATTCATTATCATATTTTATCATTTTTGGGGCATTTTTGCTTGAAAAGATTAAATAAAAGCTACTTTTAACCTATTATCGCAAGAAAATCAGAAAAACGTTCCAGTATCAGAACGTTTCACACTTATTTTTTAGCTGTAGTAGTTTTAGTTGCGGCTTGATCAGCTTTTTCAAGTTCTTTACCTTTTTTGATGATGTAATCATGTAAGTCTTGCTTGATTTGCGGATGGCTGAGGCCATATTCAATCGTCGTTTCAACAAAACCAAATTTATCTCCGACATCATAACGTCGACCAGTAAATTCGCGAGCAAAGACGCGTTGTGTTTTGTTAAGTGTCTCAATAGCATCTGTTAATTGAATCTCATTACCAGCACCAGGTGTTTGATTTTCTAAGATACTAAAGATTTCAGGTGTTAAGAGATAACGACCGATGATTGCCAAATCACTTGGTGCATCAGCAACAGCTGGTTTTTCAACGAAATTAGCGACATTATAGAGACCTTTTTCGACTTCACCTTCAGGTGCAATCACACCGTATTTATCAACATCTTGATGCGGTACTTTCATGACAGCGATAGTTGACGCATGCGTTGTTTCGAAATCATTGATAAGTTGTTTCGTTAATGGTAATTCTGATTCCATCAAATCATCACCAAGCATAACGACAAATGGTTCTTCACCGATAAATGATTTGGCTTGCAAGACGGCATGTCCCAAACCTTTGGGATGGCTTTGACGGATGAAGTGCAAGTTGATATCTGTCGTTTCTTCAACGAGTTTCAACAAATCATCCTTGCCTTTTTCCTTAAGCGCCATTTCAAGTTCGATATTCGAGTCAAAATGATCTTCAATAGGACGTTTCGCTTTTCCAGTGACAATCAAAATATCTTCAATACCAGATTTGAGGGCTTCCTCAACGATAAATTGGATCGTTGGCTTATCTACAATTGGTAACATTTCTTTTGCGAGTGCTTTTGTAGCTGGTAAAAAACGGGTGCCGAGCCCAGCAGCTGGGATTACAGCTTTACGCACTTTTTTACTTAAACAATCATCTTTCATCTTAATTCAATCCTTTAATCTCTATAATATATTCATTCTCGGGACGACCTTCACGGCGCATCAATTTGATAATACTTTCCCGAATATCCGCATCTTGATAAATCACATTATAAATGGTGTCAACGATTGGCATGTCTACAGAAAGCATCTCAGCTAACTCATGCGCAACTTTTGTTGTTGACACACCCTCGATGACCATGCCCATGTTGGCTTCGATATCCGCGAGTTTTTCACCACGGCCTAAGGCATCACCAGCACGCCAGTTTCGAGAGTGAACCGAGGTGCCCGTAACAATCAAATCACCAACACCTGATAAACCGATATAGGTCATAGGATTAGCACCCATGGCCACACCGAGACGTGTAATTTCGGCAAGCCCACGGGTAATAATCGCTGCTTTGGCATTATCACCAAACCCGAGACCGTGTAAGGCGCCTGCGCCGACTGCGATAACGTTTTTCAAAGCAGCCGCTGTCTCTACACCGATGACATCATCATTCGTATATAGTCTGAAATAGTCGTTGCTAAAAAGTTCTTGAACATATTTGGCATCCTCAAGGTTTTTGGAAGCAGCGGTGATCAAGGTTAAATCACGGACAATGGTTTCTTCAGCATGAGAAGGACCAGAAACGACAACAACTTCTGAACGCAAGTCAGCGGGGATTTCTTCTTCCAAGATCGTAGAGATGCGCTCGTGTGTGCCTTGCTCCAAACCTTTGGAAGCGTGCATAACAACGACTTTGTGATCCAAAACATCAGCAACTTGTTTGGCAACGAGCCGAGTGACTTTGGTTGGGACAACGAACAGTATCGCATCAACATCCGCAAGGGCAGTAGACAAGTTATCGTAACCTGTGATTTTATCGTCTAAGACAACATCACTAAAGTAACGTGTATTGGTATGTTTTTCATTGATTTCAGTAATCTGTTCAGGAACATTTCCCCAAATCCGTACTTCATGACCATTATCATTGAGAACTTGTGATAGTGCAGTTCCCCATGAACCAGGACCTAAGACGGCAATTTTCTTTTGAGTCATAATACCTCCAATTGTATTCCTTTTCATTTTAGCATATTCCTATGCAAAAATCATACTCTAGACTGAGAATTGCAGGAAAAAATGTGCTAAAATAGTATTATGAAATACATAACAATATTGATAATAATAGTGGTGGTACTCATTTTGTGGTTAATACATGATTATAAAAAAAGTAAAAAAAATCCAAATTTAATTGAAACTTATCATGAAAAAGGGTTGTCTGATCAAGACATCACTATTTTTCGTGAGACCATGCAGGATGCTAAAATTCAAATCAAGTCTTGGGAAACTGCCGTTAAGCATGATTCTGAGTTACAAATCATTGAAAATGTAACGGGCGGTTTGAAGAGCGCTAAAAAACTATTTCAACTCATCGTTAAACGTCCAAAAATGGCGCTTACCAATCATGATTTTCTCTATAAACAACTACCAACAATGGTTGAGTTGACAGAAACTTATGATGATGTCAAAAGTGTTGATAAACTTGACCAAAATTTAAAGATAGAGAGTCAAAAAGTAATTCGAAAGTTGTCTGAAAAAATTGCGAAAACGTATGAACTAGAGATATCTGATGATATTGAAAATATAAAAAACGAGGTAGAAAATGGCTAATGATATTCTGGATGATTTAATGACCGCTGACCAATCCATCACACTAGAAAATCCAATCACACAAAGTACAACTACAGAAAACGCTGTTACGACACTTTCACAAGAAGAATTAGGGAAAGCAAAAGAGTTATCTAAGTCTCTTGATGAAAATAATTCCCAATCCGTGATTGAGTATGGCTCGCTTGCACAAAAAAAAATTGGTGATTTTTCACAGTCTGTTTTGAATAAGGTCCAAGCTAAAGATTTAGGTGAAGTAGGGACAGCACTGACTGATTTAATGTATCAACTCCAAGAGTCGAATCCTAATGACCTTGTGGCAGAAGATCCTGGCTTTTTCAAGAAGATGTTTGGCAAGGTCAAAAAATCAATTTTTGAAATCACACAAAAATATCAAAAATTGGGTGCTGGTATTGACAAAATTTCAATCAAGTTAACGCATGAGTACAAGGGTTTATTAGATGATAATAAAACATTAGAGACACTTTATGCTGAAAATTTGGACTATTTCCATGCCCTTAATGTCTATATTGCGGGTGCAGAGTTGAAAATCAAGGAACTTGATGAAACGATCATTCCTCAAGCGAGAATTGAAGCTGAAAATACACCAGATAATGCCATTGCGGTTCAAAAGATTTCTGATTTGGAAAGCTATAAAAATCGGTTGGATAAACGTCAGTATGATCTGAAGTTAGCGCGTCAAATCACCATTCAACAAGCACCACAAATTCGGTTGATTCAAAATACCAATCAAGAATTAGCTGAAAAGATTCAAACGTCAATTAACACCGCCATTCCTTTATGGAAAAATCAGGTTGCTATTGCGCTTACACTCTTGAAACAAAAAGATGCCTTAACGAGTCAACGAATTGTATCAAGTACGACAAATGACTTGTTAACAAAGAACTCTGAGATGTTGAAACAGTCATCTATCGAAGCAGCACGTGAAAATGAACGTGGTGTGGTTGATATCGAGACACTTAAAACGACTCAGGCTAATTTAATTGAAACGATTCAAGAAACGATGAATATTCAACGTGAAGGTGCCATCAAACGACGCCAAGGTGAAGTGGAGTTGGCGCAACTCGAAGAAGAAATCAAAACAAAATTATTGGAACTATCTAATAAAGGAAAAAGCGAGTAAAATTTTATTTCGCTTTTTTTGTCTCAAAATTGGACTATACCATTTTTGACAAAGGTCATAAAAAGGTGTAAAATGATAAGAGAGCGTATAAAGAAAGAATAACGAGGTAAAGCCAATGACAACTTACTATATCAAAGCGGACAAATTTTTCTATCCTTATGAAGTCAAAGTCGGTGGCTTTTTAGAAGTTACTGCAGATGGCAAATTTGGTAAACATACGATGCAAGCGCCTGAAAATGCTGAAATTTTAGATTATAGCGGTCATTTCATTGCACCAGGACTAGTCGACACACACGTGCATGGTTATGCCGGTGCTGATGTCATGGACAATAACAAAGATGGTATCGTTCATACGATGAGTGATGCACTTTTATCAACTGGTGTCACATCATTCTTACCTACTGCTTTGACTGCAAGCTATGAACAATTGCGTGATATCTGTGAGACAATTGGCGAGCATTACACAGAAGCTTCTGGCGCTAAAATCCAAGGCATTTTCTTTGAGGGGCCTTATTTTACTGAAAAATACAAAGGTGCGCAAAACGCAGACTATATGCGTAATCCAAGTTTCGAAGAATTCGAAGGATGGCAAGCAGCTGCTAAAGGGATGTTACTTAAAATCGCTGTTGCCCCTGAACGTGATGGCGTCGAAGATTTCATCTCTAAAGTAACAGCAACTGGTACGAAAGTTGCCTTAGGCCATTCTGACGCGACTTATGAACAGGCTGTACGTGGCGCAGAAGCAGGTGCTAGCATCTGGGTTCACGCCTATAACGGGATGCGTGGCTTGACGCATCGTGAACTTGGGATGGTTGGTGCTATCTATGAAATTCCACACACTTATGCCGAACTAATTTGTGATGGTCATCATGTCCATCCAAAAGCTTGCGATATTTTAATGAAACAAAAAGGACACGATCATGTTGCCTTGATTACTGACTGTATGCGTGCCGGCGGGGAACCTGATGGCGACTATATGTTAGGTGAATATCCGGTTATTGTTGAAAATGGTACTGCACGTCTGAAGGACGGTGGTAATCTAGCAGGTTCTATCTTGAAACTCAAAGATGGCCTTAAAAATGTAGTAGAATGGGGCATTGCATCACCTGAAGAAGCTGTGATGATGGCAACGCTTATTCCAGCTAAGTCAGTTGGCATTGATGATAGATGTGGGCGAATTAAACCTGGTTTTGCGGCCGATTTCATCGTTCTTGAAGAAAATCTAGAACTATCAGCTACATATTTAAATGGTGAAAAAGTTTATTCGGCTTAAGTTTCAAATGTGGTACAAAGCACTAGCGACTGGTCGGATATAATATGAATTAAGAAAAGCGTATGAGCGCTTTTTTTAATGCGTAAATAAAGAAAACGTTTTCTTTGATTTAGCACTGACAAATTAAGATTAAACGTGGTATAATGATTAAGATAAAAACTTTGGAGGATTAGTATTCAAATGAAACGTATTGCCGTTTTAACCAGTGGTGGCGACGCCCCTGGTATGAATGCCGCTATTCGTGCCGTTGTTCGTAAAGCCATTTACGAAGGTATGGAAGTATTCGGTATTAACTATGGTTATGCTGGTATGGTTGCTGGCGACATATTCCCTTTGGCAAGTAGAGGAGTTGGCGGAAAAATTTCACAGGGTGGCACATTCTTGTACTCTGCGCGCTTTCCTGAATTTGCTGAGCTTGAAGGTCAGCTTGCTGGTATTGAACAGCTTAAAAAACATGGTATCGAAGGTGTTGTTGTTATCGGTGGCGATGGTTCATACCATGGTGCGATGCGCTTAACAGAGCATGGCTTCCCAGCTATTGGTTTACCAGGAACGATTGATAACGATATCGTCGGAACTGACTATACCATTGGGTTTGATACTGCTGTGACAACAGCACTCGAAGCGATTGACAAAATCCGTGATACATCATCTTCACATAAACGCACGTTTATCGTTGAAGTGATGGGACGTCACGCTGGAGATATCGCGCTTTGGGCTGGTATCGGTGCAGGTGCTGATGAAATTCTCATCCCTGAACAAGATTTCGATGTGAATGATTTAGTTGCATCAATCAAAAATGGCTACAAAAATGGTAAAAACCATAATATCATCGTCCTTGCAGAAGGTGTAATGACCGGTGCAGAACTTGCAGAGAAAATTAAAGCTGCTGGTGATGATAGTGATCTTCGTGTTAGTACTTTGGGTCATATCCAACGTGGTGGTACACCAACTGCCCGTGACCGTGTTCTTGCATCATGGATGGGCGCCCGCGCTGTAGAATTACTTAAAGAAGGTCGTGGTGGCCTTGCAGTCGGTATTCATAACGAAAAATTGGTTGAAAGCCCAATTTTAGGAACAGCAGAAGAAGGTGCCTTGTTTAGTCTTGATAATGGTAAAATCGTTGTCAATAATCCTCACAAAGCCAACCTTGATTTGTACAAACTTAACAAAGAAATTTCATCATAAGCACCAGATTATCTTTCTTTAAACCACTTGTTAACTTCACTGCGTAAGCAGTATCAGAACACCTCTCTTTTGAGATGTTCATAAATATTGGTGAAAGCCACTTAATTATAGAAGGAGTTCTATCAAAATGAACAAACGCGTAAAAATTGTTGCAACACTTGGACCAGCTGTTGAAATTCGTGGTGGTAAAAAATTCGGAGACGATGGCTACTGGGGTGAAAAACTCGACGTTGAAGCATCAGCACAAAAAATTGCTGAACTCATCAAAGAGGGCGCAAATGTTTTCCGTTTTAATTTCTCACACGGTGACCATGAAGAGCAAGGCGACCGCATGAAAGTTGTGCGTCGCGCTGAAGAAATCGCTAACCAAAAAGTTGGTTTCTTGCTCGACACAAAAGGTCCTGAAATCCGTACTGAATTGTTCGAAGATGATGCTAAAGAATACGAATACAAAACAGGTGATAAATTACGTGTTGCAACAAAACAAGGTATGAAATCTACTAAAGATGTGATTGCTTTGAACGTTGCAGGTGGTCTTGACATTTTTGATAATGTTGAAATCGGTCAAACAATCCTTATCGATGATGGTAAACTTGGTTTGACACTTGCTGGTAAAGATGCTGCAACTCGCGAATTCGAAGTTGAAGTTCAAAATGATGGTGTCATCGCTAAACAAAAAGGTGTTAACATCCCTAACACTAAAATTCCTTTCCCAGCACTTGCTGAACGCGATAATGCGGACATCCGTTTTGGTTTGGAACAAGGTTTGAACTTCATCGCGATTTCATTTGTACGTTCTGCTAAAGACGTTAATGAAGTGCGTGCTATTCTTGAAGAAACTGGTAACACACACGTCCAACTTTTCCCTAAAATCGAAAACCAACAAGGTATCGACAATATCGATGAAATCATTGCTGCTTCTGAAGGTATCATGATTGCCCGTGGTGATATGGGTATTGAAGTACCATTTGAAATGGTGCCAGTTTACCAAAAACAAATCATCCAAAAAGTTAATGCTGCTGGTAAAGCTGTTATTACAGCAACTAACATGCTTGAAACAATGACTGATAAACCACGTGCAACACGTTCAGAAATCTCTGACGTTTTCAACGCGGTTATCGATGGTACTGATGCAACAATGCTTTCAGGCGAATCTGCTAACGGTAAATACCCAGTAGAATCAGTTCGCACAATGGCAACTGTTGACAAAAATGCGCAAGCACTTTTGAAAGAATATGGCCGTTTGTCATCTAACAAATTTGACCGCTCTAGCGTAACAGAAGTTGTTGCGTCAGCAGTTAAAGATGCGACAAACTCTATGGATATCAAATTGATTGTTGCTTTGACTGAGTCTGGTTCGACTGCACGTTTGATCTCTAAATACCGTCCTGATGCTGATATTTTGGCAGTAACATTTGACGAAAAAATTGAAAAATCACTCATGATTAACTGGGGTGTTATTCCAACATTGACTGAAAAACCTTCATCAACTGATGACATGTTTGAAGTTGCTGAAAAAGCAGCAATTGACTCAGGTCTTGTGGCATCTGGCGACAACATCATCATCGTTGCTGGTGTACCAGTTGGTTCTGGCCGTACTAATACAATGCGTATCCGTACAGTTAAATAATTGAGTTTATGAAAAAGCACGTTTTTGCTAACGTGTTTTTTTGTGAGAACATTTATTGAAAAATTACTCAAAAGATAGATTAAAAGGAATAGGTATAGATGACATATTTTAAAAAATCAGTATTTTTATTAGCTTTTTTGACGATTTTTGTGACTCTAGCGTCATGTTCAAATGCCACTTCAAAAAAATCTGCTAACCTTCAATCAACTGTAGAAAAGACTGATAAAAAACATAATCTTGATTATGATAATCAAAAGAGTTGGAAGTTCGAAAGTGGCGACAGTCAGTCACCAATTAATATTGACACGAAAAATGTCCAAAATATGACTGATAATGGGATGATTGTTTTAAGTTATGCTTCTAAGTTTGATAAAGTAGTGGATAATGGTCATTCAATTGAGGCCGAAATTAAGGGTACTGCTGAAATTAATGGAAGAAAATATACTCTAAAGCAATTTCATTTTCACGCACCTAGCGAACATGAAATTGACGGGAAACATTTCCCTTTAGAAGTCCATTTTGTCAATCAAGCACAAGATGGTAGACTTGCTGTTATTGCTGCCATGTTTCAGGTAGGCAAGACAAATCAGACTTTTCAAACCATACTAAATCAGATTGATTCAGAGCAAGCGGGTAATTTCCTATTAAGTGATTTATTACCAAGTGATCAGGATTATTACCATTACAATGGTTCACTGACTACGCCACCTTTAAGCGAAAATGTCGAGTGGTACGTGATGAAACATCCTGTAACGTTGAGTTCTGAACAGTTAAAAGCATTTCGTAACTACTATTATGACAATAATCGCAAGATTCAAGATACTCATCAACGTGCCATTCTATCACATGATGATTGAGTAGAACTTAAAGCTCATTTAGTGGTAGGATCTAAAGCATTTTCTCATTAATGAATATTAAAGGACGGGTCGTATTGACTCGTCCTTTAATGTTTTACGAATAAAATGTTTCTATTTTTTTGAGTAATGTGATGGTGTGTTTACCAGTTCGAATTGACTTGCTAATATGTGAAAGATTATCTTTATCAAAGGTAAATGAAATGGGTAGCTCTGATAAATCCGAAATACAAATTCCAATTTTATTACTTATAACAAAATCGGAAAACGGAGAGATAGCAGGTATAACAACTGGTAGACCTGCTGCTAGATATAAACTAAGCTTATGAGGACTATTCAACCGCTGATAAGCCTGGTAGTAGGTCTTATCCATCTCATCACTATCCCAAACAAGGCCAACACCATCAGGCAACTCTGTTGGTGCGGTGTCTTGTGGTAAAATGGTCTGTAGGTTAAGTGTAGGTGGCAAATCTGCTGCTGACCATTTTCTGGGAAGATTGCCAAAAACTTTAATGGGCAATGGGAAAGTTTTGAGCCAGGTGGCTTTTGTCAAGGTTCCTGCGAAAATTAGGTCATGATTTGGTTTTCTGTCAGGAATTTGGCTATCGGTGAGATAGTCAAAAAGGCCTAAGATGAAGATTGGGATAGGAAGCGCTATGGCCTCTGCCATTTCTGAGGTATGGACAACGAGACCATCAGAATACCTTAACAGAGCATATTCACGTTTACTATCTTGTCTGTCCGAAAGCCGTAGGGGTTCGAAATCATGGATCAATATGATAAATTTTGCCCCAGTCAGTTGAACCGCTCTTTGAAAATTTTCTTCAAATTCTAGAGGGAGGTAGCTTGGAAACTGATGGACGACAATATCGGATGATGAAAGGCTAACGACGAGGTTATCAGCGTTGGTACCTTGGGTGGCACGGTCTATTTCCAAGCGTTGCCAACCTTTGCTAGCAGCAATTTTTGCGATATCATCTTTAGGTTTGGTTGCACCGACTGGCATCCATGGTTCTATCGTATGTGTCATATAGTTCATGTCTTTATTCTAACACGTTACTTACCTTTAAACCGCAAAAAAAGTCAATTGGTTTTAAATATAGGGTTTGTTTGTGGCTTCAGTAAGGCAGAAGTTACAACAAGTCCCGTGTTGCATGATGGTAAAAAAAGCTATTTTACGGTATAATTAAACCAGTGACTTAAAAAAGATGAGGTGACATATGATTGCAGGAATTTGGGCAGAAGATGCGCAAGGTTTGATTGGCTCAAATGGTGTATTGCCGTGGTTTTTGCCAAGTGAACTTCAACATTTTAAACAAACGACGATGGGTCAAGTCATTTTAATGGGACGTAAGACCTTTGAAGGAATGAATAAGCGAGTACTACCTGGTCGAACGACCATTGTTTTAACACGCGATGAAACGTATCAAGTTGACAATGACTCAGTTCTAGTATTTCATAGTCCCGAGGCAGTTCTAAATTGGTATTACGGGCAAGACCCAGATACTGCAAAAGATTTGTATGTGACAGGTGGTGCAGAAATGTTTGTTGCTTTCAAGACATCATTTAATCAACTTTACCGGACGATTATTGCAGGGACATTTGAAGGAGACACCTATTTTCCGAAAGTGTTAGATTTTGAGAATTATACTGAGGTATCAAGTGTTACCCACCCTGCAGATGAAAAAAATGACTATGCGTTCACAGTCAAACGATATGAGAATAAGAGATAATGGAAAAAACAATATTTGGTGCGTTCACAGCTGTTTTAGCTTGGATTTGTTTAGTGTGTGCGGTACAGTGTTTCCGTAAAAAGAAGTTTGGTCTAGCCATTCTCTTTTTATTGTGTGCTTTTACCAACCTTGTCAATTCAATCCATGCCGTCTATCAGACACTATTTTGATTACTGAAATTTAGAAGAGGGAAAATCTAGAAAATGATGAATAATGAGATTTTTTGTTCATTTTGTGGTAAGTCACAAGATGAAGTTAAAAAAATAATCGCAGGTAGCGATGTTTATATTTGTAATGAGTGTGTTGAGTTATCAATGGACATTTTACGTGAAGAGTTCAAAGGTGAAGGCCAAACGGATATTTTAGAAAGTAAAACACCCAAAGAATTACTGGCTGTTTTAAACGAGTACGTTATTGGTCAAGATACTGCCAAACGTGCGCTTTCTGTTGCAGTTTATAACCACTACAAACGCATTAACTTTTCGGAAAGTAAAGAAAATGACGATGTTGAGCTTCAAAAATCAAATATTTTGATGATTGGCCCAACCGGATCGGGTAAAACTTTCTTGGCGCAGACTTTAGCCCGTTCACTTAATGTACCTTTTGCCATTGCGGATGCAACGAGCTTGACTGAAGCGGGTTATGTTGGTGAAGACGTAGAAAATATTCTACTCAAACTCTTGCAAGCTTCAGATTATAACGTTGAGCGTGCAGAACGTGGTATTATCTACGTTGATGAAATTGATAAGATTGCTAAAAAATCTGAAAATGTTTCGATTACACGTGATGTTTCAGGTGAAGGGGTTCAACAAGCCCTTCTAAAAATCATCGAGGGAACAGTTGCGAGTGTGCCACCACAAGGCGGACGTAAACACCCTAATCAAGAAATGATTCAGTTGGACACTAAAAACATCCTCTTTATCGTTGGTGGTGCTTTTGATGGGATCGAAGAAATTGTTAAACAGCGTTTAGGTGAGAAAATCATCGGTTTTGGTGCTAATAACAAAGCACTAGGGGAAAATGATTCCTACATGCAAGAAATTGTGGCTGAAGATATTCAAAAATTCGGCTTAATTCCTGAATTTATCGGTCGTCTGCCAATCGTTGCAGCACTTGAGCGCTTGACCAAGGATGACTTGGTACATATCCTAACCGAGCCTAAAAACGCACTCGTTAAACAATATCAGCGTCTCCTTAGTTTTGACGATGTTGTCTTAGAATTCGACTCTGGTGCTTTAGATGCCATTGCTGAAAAGGCGATTGAGCGCAAAACTGGTGCTCGTGGGCTTCGTTCTATTATCGAAGAAGTGATGATGGATGTCATGTTTGAAGTGCCAAGCATGGACAATGTGACGAAAGTCGTGATTACTGAGGAAGCTGTTCGTGGAACGGAAGAACCTTTAATCTTAGGTCCATAAACAGTAATCCCAAACGTGATCAAAGTTGGTCACAGTGATAGAAATGAGACTCATGAAATTTAATATTCACAATGTCAGCTTGACGATTTCAGCTGCATCTAGTAAACAATACCCTGAAACTGATATGCCGGAAATTGCCCTAGCTGGGCGTTCAAATGTTGGTAAATCAAGTTTCATCAATACTTTATTGAATCGTAAAAACTTTGCTCGGACATCTGGTCGTCCTGGTAAAACACAGCTCCTTAACTTTTTCAATATCGATGATACGCTTCATTTTGTGGATGTGCCAGGCTATGGTTACGCCCGTGTTTCTAAAAAGGAACGTGAAAAATGGGGTGGCATGATCGAAGAATATCTGACTACGCGTGCGAATTTACGTGCGGTTGTGAGCTTGGTAGACATGCGACACGAACCATCAGCTGATGATATTCAGATGTATGAATTTCTGAAATACTATGAAATTCCAGTTATTTTGGTTGCGACCAAGGCTGATAAAATTCCACGCAGTAAATGGAATAAGCATGAGAGTATGATCAAAAGAACCTTGCAGTTCGATAGTACGGACGACTTTGTCATTTTTTCAAGTTTTGATAAAACTGGTTTAGATCAGGCTTGGCAAGTGATTGAAAGCTTCGTCGACTAATCTCATCTAAATTAAAAAAGATTATAGAAATGTTCTGAAAATTCTGCTATAATGGCACTAATCATATTTATATTTTAAAGGAGCGTTAAAACACATGACAATCAACATTGCTTTACTCGGATTTGGAACAGTAGCCAGTGGAATTCCCTTTTTGCTACAAGAAAATGGTGAAAAGATTACTTCTGAAGCTGGCACTGAGATTCAGATTGCTAAAGTTTTGGTCAGAGATGATGCTGAGAAAGACGCGCTTCTCGCAAAAGGTCATGATTTTAACTTCGTGACAGACATTTCGGCTATCTTAAACGATGATACGGTTGACATTGTCATCGAGTTGTTGGGACGTATCGAGCCAGCTAAGACCTTTATCACACAAGCCCTACAAGCTAAAAAACACGTCGTGACTGCTAACAAGGATTTATTGGCGGTACATGGTACAGACTTGCTTAAGGTTGCTAAAGACAATGGTGTGGTTTTGTATTACGAAGCAGCAGTAGCAGGCGGTATTCCTATTTTGCGCACATTGGCGAATTCATATACAGCAGATACGATTACTAAAATTCTTGGTGTTGTCAATGGTACCAGCAACTTTATGATGACCAAGATGGTTGATGAAGGTTGGACTTACGACGAAGCATTGGCTGAGGCGAGTCGTCTAGGCTATGCAGAATCAGATCCGACCAATGATGTGGACGGCATTGACTCAGCCTATAAAATGGTCATCCTTAGTCAATTTGCTTTTGGCATGACAATCAAGTTTGAAGACGTCCGTCATGAAGGCATCCGTCATATTACACCAGAAGATGTGAAGCGAGCACAAAAATTAGGATTTGTCATCAAGTTAGTAGGTGAAATTGTTGAACGTCCTTCAGGCATTTACGCTGAGGTTGTGCCGACATTCTTGCCTAAAAACCACCAACTGGCAACAGTCAATGGTGTCATGAACGCTGTCTTTGTTGAATCTATTGGGATTAATGAAGCCATGTTCTATGGACCCGGTGCTGGTCAAAAACCGACAGCAACATCAGTTGTTGCCGATGTGATCGAATTGGCTAAAGGCATTAATAAAGGTGATGTATTACCAGCCTTTAACACTTTTACTCGCGAAACAGTCTATGCAACGAAAGAAGATCTAGTTGATAAGTACTATTTTGCGATTGAAACCGAAGATAAGGCTGGGCAATTGCTTCATTTGGCAGAGCTTTTCCATGCGGAAAATGTGTCATTTGAACAAGTTTTCCAAGAAAACATTGGCGATAATCGCGCTAGCATTGCCATCATTTCCCACAAAATGGACTTGAACCAATTTGACAGTTTAGTTGAGAAAATTTCAGCGTTGGATGGGTTCACGCTCCGCAACACAATTAAAGTAATTTAAGGGTAAGACAGATGACTTTGACAATATCAGTGCCGGCAACATCAGCCAATCTAGGACCAGGATTTGACTCGGTTGGTCTTGCGGTTAATCTCTATTTGACGATTGACGTCTTAGAAGCAGCAAGTCAATGGCACATTCAGCATGATTTAGGATCAGAAGTCCCTTCTGACGAACGAAATTTGTTATTAGAGACTGCCTTACAAGTTTGTCCAGATTTGCAGCCTCATAAAATTAAGATGACTAGTGAAATCCCCTTGGCACGCGGTCTAGGGTCATCAAGCTCAGTTATTGTTGCTGGGATTGAACTTGCTAACCAGTTGGGGCAGCTCAACTTATCAGCAGCCGATAAGTTAGCCATTGCAACAAATATTGAAGGACATCCAGATAATGTTGCACCTGCGATTTTTGGGAATTTAGTCATTGCTAATAGCCTCGGTGATAAAACGAATCATGTTACAGCACCAATGCCAGAGACTGGCCTCCTTGCTTTCATTCCAAATTATGAGTTGAAAACCAGTGATTCTAGAAAAGTTTTACCAAGTACCTTCACTTATCATGAAGCTGTTGCTGCGAGTAGTATTGCTAATGTCGCGATTGCAGCACTTTTAACAGGTGACATGGCACTTGCAGGGCAACTCATGGAAGAAGATTTATTTCACGAAAGTTATCGTGGTAAACTCGTGCCAGAAGTGACTAAAATTCGAGAAATCGGTCATGCAGAAGGCGCTTATGCTACTTATCTATCGGGCGCCGGGCCGACTGTTATGGTCATGATGCCGATTGACAGATTAGCAATCATAAAATCTAGACTTGAAGCGCAAGAATTTTCAGGTCAGCTATTAGAGTTGGCAGTAGATACACACGGGATTAAAGTAATCAATTAAACAATTTAGCATCATCAAGTTTCATAATTAAATCAAAGACTGACACGCGATTTGCTAATCAGTTTATTGACTCATAAAATTAGAATTTTTACGGTCTTGTTCAACCTTGAACTCGTGAAAATTCTATTTTTAATTTTAGATCAATCTGTATTGTATGACTGCAATCAGATTTAACAGGGGGGAACATGTGAAAAAAGGATTAGTATTAGCGTTTGGCTCTTATATCGCTTGGGGATTTCTATCCATATTTTGGAAATTACTCAGTGGTGTTGATGCTTATGAAGTATTTTTTTATCGGATGCTGTCAACAATGCTAACCATGTTGTTGTATTTTCTATTATTCGGCAAAATGGACAAATTAAAGACTGAGGTCTCGGGTTTAATTGCTAACAAATCGGAATTAGTCACGATGATTTTAGCAAGTTTCCTGATTTCAGTCAACTGGTTGGTCTTTATCTACGCAGTTGGCCATCAGCAAGCGACAGCCGCAAGTTTGGGATACTACATTAATCCCCTATTTTCAGTTTTATTAGCGGTTGTTTTCCTCAAAGAGCGGTTGGAAAACTTCACCAAACTATCACTTGTGCTCGCTTTAATCGGCGTCTTGATTTTAACGATTCAAGGTGGTCGTTTACCGATTGTGTCGATCTTATTGCCATTGTCATTTGGCACCTATGGCTTGATTAAGAAAAATGTAACACTCTCAAGTGATGTCGCCATGTTTGTCGAAACAATCGTTGTGACACCTTTTGTCCTCGTTTTCATCCTATTTTTTGCCAAGCATGCGCCAAGCGATTACACGATGTCACAGATTATCTACTTGATTCTATCAGGCATCATTACAGCTATTCCCTTGCTCTTGTTTGCTGAGGCCCTGAAACAGGCGCCGCTTAATGTCGTTGGATTTGTCCAATACGTCAGTCCAACGATCCAATTAGCAGTGGCTATATTCCTTTTCCATGAATCTTTTAAATTGGAAAATTTATATGGCTTTACAGCCATTTGGCTTGCCATCATTGTCTTTGTTATCGGGCAAGTTATCCTGATGAAAAAGGCTAAAAATATGGTAAAATAATAGTGTTGTACCTTTGGTACAAGCTATTTTTTATGTGATAACTTGAGTTGCATTGCACAAAAAAATTTTTGATACGAAAAGAGCAAATATGTTAACTAAAAATGAAATACTTGAAAAATTACCTGAAATAACAGTAGAATTTAATGCCCCACTTTCAAATTATACTTTTACAGAAGTAGGAGGGCCAGCAGACTTTCTCGCCTTTCCAACAGATAAATATCAGTTACAAAAACTGATAAAATTAGCCAACGAAACGCAAACACCTTTTATCGTCTTAGGAAATGCCAGTAACCTCATCGTGCGCAACGGCGGTATTCGTGGTTTCGTCATTCTTCTTGAAAAAATGAATACGATTCGTGCCAATGGTTATGTGATTGAAGCGCAGGCAGGTGCTAGTTTAATCGAGACCACACAAGTCGCTTTAACCAATTCCTTGACTGGCTTTGAATTTGCCTGTGGTATTCCAGGGTCAGTTGGCGGTGCGGTCTTCATGAACGCAGGCGCCTACGGAGGAGAAATCGCGACCGTCTTATCTAGCGTACAAGTCATGGACCAATCAGGAGAGATTTTCGTGATTTCTAGCGAAGACATGCAGTTTGGCTACCGGAAATCAGTCCTCCAAAGCCAACACTATATTGCTTTATCGGCGAAATTTTCACTCAAAAATGGTGATCACGATCTGATTAAAGCTGAAATGAACCGCCTGACCTACCTGCGTGCCTTGAAACAGCCGCTTGAATTTCCAAGTTGTGGTTCAGTCTTTAAACGCCCAGTTGGCTATTTTGCAGGTCAGTTGATTCAAGATGCCGGCCTACAAGGTCATCAAATTGGTGGTGTTCAAGTATCTGAAAAACATGCTGGTTTTATGGTTAATGTCAACAACGGGACTGCCAAAGACTATGAAGACTTGATTGCTTACGTCATTGCACAAGTTAAAGCGACCTCTGGTGTCACATTAGAGCCAGAAGTTCGAATTTTAGGAGAAGAAAAAATTGACGACTAACCCAATCATCGCGTTTAAACATGTGTCTAAGTCTTTTGAAGACAATGGCCAACTCATCCTTAGAGATATCAATTTTGAGTTAGAAGCAGGGAAATTTTATACCTTGCTTGGTGCATCAGGATCTGGTAAATCAACGATACTTAATATTATTGCCGGCTTAACAGATGCCACAACAGGTGATATTTACCTTGATAACGAACGCATTAATGACGTGCCAATCAACCAACGAGATGTGCATACCGTTTTCCAAAATTATGCCCTCTTACCCCATAAAAATGTCTTTGATAATATCGCCTTTCCTTTGAAAATTCGGAAAGTTGATAAGGCACAGATTGAAAAACGCGTATTAGAAGCGCTTAAAATGGTGCGCTTAACCGGCTTTGAAAATCGTCGTATTCAGAAACTTTCAGGTGGCCAGCGCCAACGTGTGGCGATTGCCAGAGCCATTGTCAATCAGCCGAAAGTGGTTTTGCTAGATGAGCCCTTAAGCGCCCTTGACTTGAAACTGCGGACTGAAATGCAGTATGAACTCCGCGCTCTTCAACAAAAACTAGGCATTACTTTTGTTTTTGTCACGCATGACCAAGAAGAGGCCTTAGCCATGAGTGACTGGATTTTCATCATCAATGATGGTGAAATCGTCCAATCAGGCACACCGGTTGATATTTATGACGAACCCATTAACCGATTTGTTGCGAATTTTATTGGCGAGTCTAATATCGTTTCAGGTATTATGATTGATGACTATCTAGTCGAGTTTAATGGCAAAAGATTTGAGTCAGTCGATGGTGGGATGAGAAAAAATGAACCCGTTGAAGTCGTCATTCGTCCAGAAGATTTGAGATTAACACTACCAGATGAAGGGAAATTAATCGTTAAAGTTCAGACCCAACTTTTCCGAGGCGTCCATTATGAAATTATCGCAGTGGATGACCTTGGCCAGGAGTGGATGATTCATTCGACACGCCGCGCCATTGTTGGCGAAGTGATCGGTCTTGATTTCGAGTCAGAAGACATTCATATCATGCGACTTAATGAAACAGAAGAAGAGTTTGATGCTCGGATTGAAGAATATGTGGACGAAGAAATTGTCGAAGCTGGCCTGATCAATGCCATCGAAGAAGAAAATATTAAAGACTAAAAGGGGATTAGTCTCGTTTTAAAAGTTTAGCGTGGTGTAGCCAGCAATTGCATCAGTTTAGCCGCTGATTTATAGGGGGAATAATGGGAAAATATATTGAAGTACCAGATACATTAGCAGAAACATTAACTGGTGATGAGGAGGAGTTGATTTTAGAAGCGGTTGATAATGGTTTTTCAATCAAGTTAAGAAGTGCCTCAGATAATAATCGTCAAAATTTTTCTTTGCGCCATCTCTTGCTTCCTAGTTTATTAGCTTGGCTGATGGGACTGATGACTTTCTTATTGACTCAAAAATCACAAATTTCTTTCACAGGAGATGATCTGATTTCTGTGGCACATGCTAGCACCGTTTTCGGTATCCTGACGGGATTCGTATCCTTTATCTTAGCCTATCGAAAAACACCACACGCACTGGCGAGACAGTCTTGGTTCACAAAAACTCGCGAGACATTGACTTTAGCCCTGACTTATACCTTGGTAACCCTAGCGGTTACAGTCATTACCTTTTATATCATGCGCCATACCTTTAGTGGCGTTAGTTTTGACCCTGTGACTGCCTCATTATTTGTATTAGCCTTTTCAGCGGTTATCAATTTTGTTTTAATTTCTTCAGCTGTGTCTGTCAAAGTCTCCAATTTAATCGCTATGCTATTTATTACCTTTATTGGCGGTGTCCTAGTTGCGATGGCTTTGAATAATCAACGTGATTGGTGGCAGTTTAACTTTAGTTTTCTCGGTACTTATGAGGCAAAAAGACATTGGGAATTTAACTTGACATTGATTTTCTCAGCCTTGATTTTATTAACGATCACTGATTATTTGTTTTCAGAGTTCTCACGTAGTGACTATTATACGAGAAAAAGTGCTGTTGTTCGGTTTTTCTATTACCTGATTGCTGTCTTGATTGCCTGCGTTGGGATTTTCACTGCTAACAGTTATTCTTGGACGATGACAGTGCATAATTTGTCAGCCTTTGGTATTGTTGTTTGTATCATTGTTTTAATCCTCCTTTTGAAATGGCTAATCCCTGATATCTCAAAAGAGTTTCTCGTCTTCTCTGCCATCACACTAGGCCTGTTAGTATTATCTGCTTTTCTATTTTTAGGTGTTCATTATTTGTCTCTGACATTTTTTGAAATCATCGCTTTTGTTATTGCCTTTATCTGGCTAGTGATGTTGATTAATGCGATTCAAGACTTGTCGCAATCACATCGTCGCTGGCATCTTAAACTTGTCGATATGACACCAGAAGAAACATTATGACTAAAAAAAATAAATTAACTGCTATTCCCTACGTCCTCTGGCTGTTCTTATTTGTCCTAGCGCCGATCGCCCTACTCATCTATAAATCGTTTTTCGATATTGATGGGAATGCGACCTTGGCCAACTATGGCACATATTTTACCAGCTGGACTTATCTGAAAATGTCGGTTAACTCCGTCATTTACGCGGCGATTATCACAGCCGTTACACTTGTGATTAGCTATCCAACGGCCTATTTTTTGACCAAATTAAAACATAAGCAACTATGGTTGATGCTGATTATCTTACCGACTTGGATCAACCTCTTGCTCAAAGCTTATGCCTTTATTGGTATTTTCGGCCAATCTGGTGCGGTGAATGGCTTCCTCAACTTCATGGGATTGGGCAGCCAACAAATTCTCTTTACCGATTTTTCTTTCATCTTTGTTGCGGCTTACATCGAAATTCCTTTTATGGTCTTGCCGATTTTTAATGCCATTGATGAGATTGACGGTGATTTAATCAAGGCTGGCTATGATTTAGGGACAACTCGACTTCAAAATTTTTCACAAATCATCTTTCCGCTCTCAATGAATGGTGTTAGATCTGGTGTTCAAGCAGTCTTTATTCCAAGTCTAAGCTTGTTCATGTTGACGCGCTTGATCGGTGGGAATCGCGTGATTACTTTAGGGACTGCCATTGAGGAACATTTCCTTGTGACCCAAAACTGGGGCATGGGTGCTACGATCGGTATGGTGCTCATCATTACCATGTTTGTGGTCATGTACTTGACACGGGAGAGAGGGGGTAAAGCATGAAGCGACGTTTTAAATTTGAAAATGCTTATTTGATTTTCGTCTTTGCCCTTTTATACTTGCCGATTTTCTATTTAATATTTTATGCCTTTAATCAAAATGGCAATATGAATGCCTTTACCGGCTTTACTTTGGAACATTTCCAGGCATTATTTGCGGATAGTCGTTTAATCTTAATTGTCGTGCAAACCTTTTTACTGGCCTTTTTATCAGCCTTTATCGCGACGATTATCGGAACCTTTGGGGCGATCTATATCCATCAAGCTAAGAAGAAACGTCAGAATACGATTTTATCCTTGAACAATGTCTTGCTGGTTTCGCCAGATGTCATGATTGGGGCAAGCTTTCTGATTTTGCTTACCTCAATCGGGTTTAAATTAGGCTTTGCGTCAGTATTAATGGCGCACATTGCCTTCTCGATACCTATCGTTGTGCTCATGGTCTTACCTCGTTTGCAGGAAATGGATCAGGATATGATCAATGCTGCCTACGATTTGGGCGCGACCCAGCGCCAAACGATGATGGAAGTCGTGCTACCATTTTTAACCCCAGGGATTATTGCCGGCTTCTTCATGGCCTTTACTTATTCCTTGGATGATTTTGCGGTTACTTTCTTTGTGACCGGAAACGGGTTCTCGACTTTGTCTGTCGAAATCTACTCTCGCGCACGTCATGGTATTTCACTTGAGATCAATGCTTTATCAGCGCTAGTGTTTATGCTTTCAATTTTGCTTGTAATCGGGTATTATATGATTATGAGGAGTGCGGATGAGGAAAAATAAGGTTACCCAGAAAATCATCTTCATGACCATCATGCTAGTGGCTTTAGCTGGCGTTTTCGGCTTTTTCAAATGGCAAGGTGATCACAAAGCTGATCAAGCAGTATCGAAAATTACCTGGCAGGATCATACCTACATTTATGATCAGGCTGATTTACTGTCAGATGCGACAGAAGATAACTTAAATCATCAATTAGAAAACCTGGATGTGAGCAAGAAAGCACAAATCATCGTTTTGACAGTTGATGATTTGAAAAATAAAACGATTCAAGAATATGCCAATACGGTTTTTAACCAAACAGGTATTGGCGATAAGGATTCGGATAACGGCTTACTCATGCTGATTGCCAAGGATGAGAAAAAAGTATGGGTGGAGGTCGGTCAAGGACTCGAAGGGGAGTTAAATGACGGCAAGGTCGGTCGGATTTTAGACACTGACTTTGTCCCCTACCGCACCAAAAATGATTACGATACCGCAGTCAGCAAAACTCTCTCAGCATTTTCAGATGTTTTAACTGGTAATGTCACGAGTGATGACGCATCTGGAGAAACTCCCCAAAATAGCAATCAAAACGGCTATAATGATGAGGCAGATACATCTGATCAATCTGATGGTAGTTCTCTGGGTGGTTTGATTATTGTTGGTATCATCTTAGTTTTTGTGTTTGGCATGATCTTGACCGGTCATGGTGATGTTTTACTTTGGATCCTCATTGCGATCTTCAACAATCGTGGTGGTGGTTCAGGCGGTTATGGCGGTGGATCTGGTGGGTCATCAGGTGGGGGCGGCGGCTTTGGCGGCGGTTCTTCATCAGGTGGCGGCGCTGGTCGATAATATAGAAAAGAGAAAAAAGATGAATTTTATTAAGAAGAATAGCCTTGTTGTTGGTATCTTAGCTGTACTTGTCATTGCGATTGTCGCATTTTTCAGTATTGGCAATGGGATTACGAAAGAAGAAAATAGTGTCGATTCAGCCTATGCTGATATTGATACACAGTTGCAACGCCGCAATGACTTGATCCCTAACTTGGTCGAAACAGTTAAGGGTTATGCCGCACATGAAGAGAAAGTCTTTACGGCGATTTCAACTGCCCAAAGTGCAATGAGCAAAGCTGAAACAGTTACTGATACAGCCGCAGCCAGCAACCAAATGAGCTCTGCTTTGAATGGTTTGCTACGCTTGCAAGTGAGCTATCCTGATATCAAGGCAGACAAACAATTCACGCAGTTAGCAGATGAATTGGCTGGTACTGAAAACCGTATCGCGGTGGCACGGACGCGTTATAACGATGTGGTGAAATCTTACAATACGAAAATTTCACTTTTCCCAACGTCTATTGTTGCGGGTATGCGTGGTGCAAGTAAAAAAGACTACTTTAAAGCTGCAGATTCTGCTAAAGATGCACCAAGTGTTAATTTTGGTGATAGCAGTAAATAAATGAAAAGATTAGTCTACTTTATGGGGGGCGTCCTCGCCATTATTGCTGTGCTTGGCTTGTTATCCGTTAAATTGTCCGCGGATAGCGGCAGTTCTGCGATAAGTAACCAGCTTACCATTTACAACTGGGGTGATTATATCGATGAAAGTTTACTGAAAAGTTTCGAAAAAGAAACAGGTTACAAGGTTAACTATGTGACGTTTGATTCTAACGAGGCCATGTATACGAAGATTAAGCAGGGCGGTACGACTTATGATATCGCGATTCCGAGTGAGTACATGATCGATAAGATGAAGTCAGAGAAGCTTTTAAACAAGCTTGATCATCAAAAAATTAAGGGTTTGGAAAATATCGATCCTCGATTTCTAAATCAAAGTTTTGACAAAAATAATGCCTACTCAATCCCTTATTTCTGGGGAACACTTGGCATTACCTACAATGACGAAAAAGTCAAAACACCACCTGAACATTGGCAAGATTTATGGTCACCTGATTATAAAAATAATTTGATGTTGATTGACGGGGCGCGTGAAATCATCGGCCTTGCCCTCAATGAGCAAGGTGATAGTGTCAACTCGAAGGACATGGGGCAGTTGAATAAGGCCTATAACCATCTCAAGTCATTGACGCCTAATGTCAAAGCCATTGTAGCCGATGAAATCAAGCAGTATATGATTAATAATGAAGCTGCGGCTGCGGTCACTTTTTCTGGAGAAGCATCTGAAATGGTGAGCGAAAATAAACATTTACATTATGTTGTACCAAACGAAGGATCAAATCTTTGGTTTGACAATATCGTGATTCCCAAGACAGCGAAAAATTATGACGCGGCTTATGCCTTTATCAATTATATGCTGAGACCTGAAATTGCAGCTAAAAATGCAGAATATGTTGGCTATGCCACACCAAATATGAAAGCCGAGGCTATACTGCCAAAAGAAATCACGTCAGATAAATCTTTCTATCCAGATGCGACCGCCATGAAAAATTTGGAAGTTTATCAAAATCTTGGCCCTGAATATCTAGGAATTTACAATGATTTATTTTTGGAGTTTAAGATGTACCGGAAGTAGGTGACAAGATGACCTCTGATTTAATGAAAATACCTGGCATCGGTGTGAAGATGTCAGAACACCTGATCAAAGCTGGCTTTCCAACGATTGCCTCGCTGCGACGTCACAGCCCTGAAGACATTTATGCCGCGGATTGTTTGGCGCAAGGACTGGGTGAAGGTGAGTTAGATAGATGCGTGCTCTATACTTACCGCTTAGCCGTGACTTATGCGAATCATGATGGCCAACTGTCTGCTGATAAACAAAATTGGTGGGATTGGAAGGATTGATAATTAAAAAAATTGCCGAGGAGACTCGGTTTTTTTTTGATGACCGATGGCACGACGCACACAAAGATGTGATATAATGAGGTCATGACTAATTTTAATAAAAATGATATTTTTGAAGTTCAAGTAATAGATTTGACCCACGAAGGCGCGGGTGTCGTGAAGATTGACGGCTATCCGTTTTTTGTCGAGAATGCCCTACCTGGTGAGATGATTGAGATGCGCGTCTTGAAAACAAGTAAGAAATTCGGATTTGGTAAGGTTGAAACTTACCTCACAACTTCTGAGCACCGCGTCACAGATATCAATCTTGATTACCTGCGAACAGGCATTGCTGATTTTGGCCATTTAGCCTATGCTGAGCAATTGAAATTCAAACGCAAGCAGATTGTCGAGCTGCTCTCTAAAACAGCGCACAAGGCCGATTTTCCAGTCCTAGAGGCTATTCCTAGCCCAGACGTTACAAAGTATCGCAATAAAGCTAGCATCCCTGTCCGCTCAGTTAACGGCGTTTTGGAAACTGGTTTCTTCCGCAAACATTCCCACACACTGGTTCCTGTGGAAGATTTCTTTATCCAACAGCCTGAAATTGATGAAGTTGTGATCGCAGTTCGTGACCTCTTACGAAAATTTGGCCTCAAAGCCTATAACGAAATTGAAAACACTGGTTTTGTTCGCAACGTTGTCGTCCGTCGTGCCCACGCGACTGGTGAAATCATGGTGATCTTCGTCACACGCAAGGCTTCCTTCTTCAAAGTTGACGGCCTTCTAAACGCACTGACCAAGCAATTCCCAGCCATCAAGTCGATCATGCAAAACGTCAACGCCTCTACTGGCAATAACATCTTCGGAAGTGACTGGAACCTCTTGTTTGGGCAAGATTTCATCACCGACATCATGTTAGAGCGCAAGTATGATATTTCTGCGCCCTCATTTTATCAGGTTAATACGCCTGCAGCAGAAGTCTTGTATGCTAAAGCGATAGAGTTTGCGGATTTGAACGCTGAGGATGTTGTGATTGATGCCTACTCAGGTATCGGAACGATTGGTTTATCGTTTGCTGACAAGGTCAAACACGTTTACGGCGTTGAAGTCGTAGAAGCGGCCGTTGAAAATGCGCGTAAGAATGCTGAGTTGAATGGTATTGACAATGTGACTTATGTAACGGGTAAAGCCGAGAAAGTCATGGGTGACTGGGTGACTGAAGGCGTGAAACCTGATGTCATTCTTGTCGATCCACCGCGCAAAGGCCTAGATGAGTCCTTTATCACGTCAGCTGCGAGCGTTGGCGCACGAAGCATTGTTTATATTTCCTGTAATGCCGCGACGTTTGCGCGTGATGTGGTGCGGTTTGAGGAATTGGGGTATGCGCTTGAGAAGGTGCAGCCTGTTGATTTGTTCCCGCAGACGCATCATATTGAGTTGGTTGGGTTGCTGACACGCGTAAAAGCTTAATATGCAAGAAGTTTTAGCGATTTCGGCTTTTGTCGGGATTGCTTTTTTGGTACAAAAATGATGGGTACATCAAAATAACATAAAGTACTAAAACAACTTTCGTGCTAAAATATAGTTGTGATTTTAGCATGAAAGTTGTCAGTGATAAGTTATAGAATTAAAGAGGATGATGAAATTTATAATCTGTATATGGACGGAACGGTATTTGGTGATGTTGCTAAACTAACTAAGCTGTTCGAGCTAATACTCGAAGAAGAATAAAAACCATAATTAAATACAAAAAACAATAAGCCTATATGAGTGATCAATTTCATTCTTGTAGGCTTTTTTTGATTTTTCCAGATTTAAGAATTACTTTTTTGACACCTATTGAGATAAAATCGAATAATAAAAATACTATTTGTGAGTAATGTTTTTGAGGATTAACTCATGATATATTAGTTTTACTACTCACGATTATTATACTCGTAAGTAGTAAAAAACGCATTCGTTGATAATTTAAGATTTAGAGCATTTTCGACTATTATAGGGTTGTTTTTTGATAGAAATGAAAAATGTCAGAAACAAAATGCTTCTGACATCAATACTTATTCCAATTTTTCAATTTCATTTAGGGAACGTCCTTGTTCATCTTTCCAAGCATCTTTACCGTTAATAGCATAGCCTGTGACAAATGATGCGGCAGAAGAAGGACTGTTGAACAGCATGTCCTCAAGCAGAACAAAATTATCATCAAGATTTGCTCGTTCACGATCTTTCAGAGCTTTAGTAGGTACAGATTTTACAGTAGAGGATTTGATGTTACTCCCTTTTATAATAACAAAACCTTCATTAGTCTGCTTACCTTGAGCAATAATCTTCTCCTTCTTACCCTGCTTAAGGATTAGACTAAGTAAGGGTTCAGGAGTTGGTGCTAGAACAGTAGTTATTATTTCAGGCGACTCAATAATCGGCTCAAAAATTCGATAACCTAAGGCACCAATAACAATCTTGGCATAATCGATATATTCTTCAAGCTCTGATTCTTTTTCTTCTGTAACATGACCAAGACTTGGTTCATTGCTATTCTTTACGATGTAACGTTTGCTGTCGATTGCGAGTTTCGTAAATTGATTCTCAAGATAGCTTATTTCTGTTGGACCGAAGGTATTGTTAGTTGTCGTGAACGCTACTGCCTCCGTCCAATAATCTTTATCTGGATTTCGTTTATGTTCCTGAAGTCGGTTAAGAATGCCTTCGCCATTTTTGCGAGTACCAGCTTGCCCTATATAAACGATATTTTCCTGCGTCTCATCTGACGTACTGAATAGAAAATAAACGCCACTCTGTTTCAAGTAGTCAATAGATTTTGCTTTTTCAAGTTCAGTTCTTGGAATTTTATAGGCTATCCCCGTCCAGTTTGCCAATGTACATTTGATACGACCTTTCGGAACACTATCCATCAGATACAGTTGAATTGTTTTACCTCTTGCCATAGTTTATCTCTCCTTGTAAGTACGCTTAAGGCTATTATAGCAGAGTAAACTGTAAATTAGGCGTTTAGGAAGATGTTTGTTACTAAATGTTAGTATATGATATAATTTAAAGTAACAAAAATATTGGAGAAATATTAATGATGTATCAAGAATTACTCAAAGCATTAGTAAAACCGGCCCTCTATGAAAAAACTGACACCTTATTTTGGAATGACCCACACATCGCCAAGTCGATGCTTGAGGCGCACTTGAATCCTGAACTTGAGGCCGCGAGTCGCAAGCCTGAAACGATTGATAAGGCAGTCGATTTCATTGAAACCTTGGTCTCAAAGGAAGCTAAGATTCTTGATATTGGTTGCGGACCTGGTCTTTATACGAAACGCTTATCTGATAAAGAGTTTA
>NZ_BCVN01000022.1 GCF_001591765.1 Pseudolactococcus raffinolactis NBRC 100932
TTCCTCGTTGTATCTCGTTATGAATCGTTTGAGGGGATTTACCAAGACGATAAGCGATTTCTCGATTACTGATTTTTTCCTTATTGTGCCAACGTTCAATAAGGAGACGTTCTGACTCTGTTAAATGCTTACCTTTTGAAGTATAATTGTTTTGCATCATGAAACCTTTCGACTTTGTTTTCTAGCAACTACAAGTCTAACATTTCAGGGTGCTTTTTCATTCTCTCAAGGTGGCTAACTTCATTTTACAATTTGCGAAGGAATTAAAACAACAATCAGAAAGATGGCAAAGGCAGGCAAAACAAATGGAAAGAACCATTTTTTATATAATTTTGACATTAAACTCTCCTTGATTCAGTTCGAACATCACTAGAAGATACGAAAGATAAGCTGATAAGGCTGATAAACTTGAACACCCGTACTGCGTTAGACAATACGGGTAGCCAAGACTGCTTTAGCAGTAACATTTAATTATTGACCACTTTGTTCCTTGAAGTCCACCCAAGTTTTAACTGATTTATCGACATAATCGTCGTAGTCTTTTTCGGTCCATTTTTCTTTCGTCATGTAGTTTTTCTTCAAGAAATCACCAATGGTATCATTGAATGAACCTGGTGTGCCATCAAATGGATTGCCAAGTGTCGGACCTGCTGCGACATAAGCTGCAACTGCATTATTAAGTTTATTTGGCGATGTTGTGTCTTTCAAATCGTTATACATGATAAAACCAGCCTCTTCTTTGAGGAATTTTTTACCACGGTCAGACGTATAAAGCCAAGCAAGGAAGTCAGCTGCAATCTCTTGTTGTTTTTTGCTTGCTTGTTTATTGATGATAAAGTAGTTTGGTACGAAGGCTGGAATTGTTGTATTAAAAAGTTTCGGATCTCGTTCTTTGATTTTGATGTCACTATTTTGGACTGGCCATTTTACTGGAATCAAATCCATCGTGTCAATGATGCCTTTATCAAGTTTTAAAAGGTTCGGATAAATCCAGTTTCCTTGTTTTAAGAATAAACCTTTATGTGCGACAAAGTTTGCGAGTGATGCATCATAGCTCCCCGTAGCACTATCAATAAAATCTGGTCCGCGTTTAACGGCACCATTTTTACCGGCCATGTAAGAATATTCAAAGTCTAGTCCTTTGATTTCAGATTTGAGGGCTGCTTTTGCATCTTTAATGCCTTCATCACCTTTGGCATAGTAAGCTGCAGATACATTTTCAAAGACTGTATTGAGTGGGAATGATACCCAGTGGTTTTGGTAAGTCCAAAGTTCAGCGCCAGATTCAACGAAAACACCATTCAATTCTTTTGCTAACCCTTTTTTCTCAGCTACAAAAGTATAAGGATGACCATTAACAGTAACGGTAGAGACTGTACCTTCTTTGATGTAAGTATCAACTGCTTTGACAAAATTTTGCCACGATATATAGTCAGGTTCAGCTTTCAAGTCTGCTAACAAGGTATCTGTATCGCCAACAAACAAATCTTTCAAGACATTTTTATCAACTTGATAACCATAGCCTTCGATATTATAAGGCAAGCCGAAGTTTTCGCCGTTTTTAGCTGTTAAACGTTGGGCTGCAGGAATCTCATCTGCCAATTTTTTAAGTTTAGCATTATCAATTTTATTGATATCTTGCATATAATCGCCTGAATCAGGTCCCCAGTTAGTGAGGGTACCTGATGAGAAGATAGTCGGTGGTGTTTTAGAGCCAAATTCTGTCGTTTGGACTTCATTACCATTGGTTGTTCCAACAGATAAAGTATAAGTTTTAACCTTAATATTATTTTCTTTACCGTATTCTTCTACAACTTTTTTGAGTGGGTCAGCGATTTCTCCCTTGCCATTAAAGACGTATAAGAAATCATCTCCACCACCTTTTGAACCTGTATTACCACATGCTACCAATGACGTTACTGCTGCCACTGTCAGCAAACCTAAACCTAACTTTTGCCATTTTTTCATTCTAATTCTCCTTAAAAATACGAATGGTAATTATCACAAATATTACATCTAAACTTTTCTGTCAACCGTTTTCATAAACCGCGAGATTTTATCCTTGTTTCATTTCTATCCTGCTAGCTGAGATAGAATTGAGCTGTCGTTTAAAATTCTGAAAACTGTTTCTGAATCTCCTCTCCATCAATTTTGCAAACGTTTTCATTTGCTTATAGATGAATTTTACTATACTTTCATTTTTATATCAACCCTTTTCATATATTTTATTGATAAACTCAAACTAGGTCAAAAAGTAGAAATTGTATCTCTCCATCCTCTGTCCCCATTTAAATAACGTGTTTTTTATAAAATATGCCACTAACTATTCTTTACTGCCATCATCTTACTATCATACTATATCATTAAAAACTTGAAATTTATTATTTTAAATATCTTTTCAAAAGACAGCATCCTAGTTTTACTGTTGATACTTTTATTTCAAATTATTTATTTCAGAAAAAAACCATTATTATGATAAACGTTTTCATATTTGATTCTAAAAAAACAGCTGAAAATCTCAGGCTGTTCCTCTGATAATTAATTTTGTATTTAACTCTGGCCTTTCCGGGTGTTCACGGTGTTCAATATTAGCAATTATAAGCGCCGCCACATACTCACCCATCTCTTTTATCGGTTGCCTAACAGTTGTCAATCCTGGATACAAGGCCTCCGCAATCGGTTGGTCATCAAAGCCAATTATCGCTAGAGTTTCCGGTACTTTAATATTCAATAGATGACATTGACTTAGAATCCCTGAGGCGACTTCATCGCTGATAACTAAAAGCGCATCAGGTCGCTCCTCTCCTAGGGCTAAAACATCTGTTAACGTACTTTTTCCGTCGCTAATCGTTAGCCGTCTCGGAAAGATATAATTTGAATTTGGTTCAATATCAAACTCTTTCAGTGCCTGCACATACCCTTCAAAACGTGGATCTACAGGTAACATACTCCCTCTGTTACCTGTCACATAGCCGATTTTCCGATGGCCTTTAGAAAGCAAATAATAGGTTGCCTCATAGGTCGCCTTTTTTTCGTCAACATGAATCAGTGCGATATTTTGCTCACCTAAATAACGATTGCAGACAACAATTTTTCCCGCCTCAATGAGTTTTAAGACTTCTGGGCTATCATCATCAAGACTGGTCATGATTAAGCCATCCAGCTGACGTTTTTTCAGCAACTCGATAAATTTTTTTTCACGCTCAGGTTCTTCCAATGTCTGCAAAATAACAATCTGGTACCCGACTTGATAAGCCGCTTTCTCAATTGCATCAACCAAGTAAGTAAAAAAAGGATTGATTACAAAGGAGATAATCACACCTATCAATTTTGTTCCTTTGCCTCTCAGCTGTTGGGCAACATTGTTGGGATAATAATCCAATTCCTTCATGGCATCAAAGATTTTCTTCTTTGTCTTATCGGAAACATAAGGATGATCATTTATCGCTCTGGAAATGGTTGTAATCGAATAGCCCGTTTTTTCAGCAACATCGCTTATTTTTGTCATCTTGCTTTACCTATTTTTCTATGCAATCATCTGTGTACTCTATCTTTACTATTATAACGAAAAAAAAGCGAAAAGTCTCTTTTTATCTGATAGCGCTCCCATCTTAATATAAAAAAACGCTGCTAACGTTCTTTACATTTGATTTACTGCCATTCTTCCGCTAAAATACGGTCGATAGCATAAGCCACACCGTTGTCAATATTCGTCACTGTCTCATATTTGGCAATTGTCTTAACTTCTGCTTCAGCATTTGCCATCGCGATACCAACACCCGCCGCTTCAATCATGCTCATGTCGTTGAAATTGTCGCCTAGCGCTGCAACATTTGACAAGGGAAGGTTTAGTAACTCTGTCACTTTTTGGAGTGATCGACCTTTTTGAGCCGACTCATGATTAACTTCAATGTTATTGGCACCTGATGAGGTCACTGAAAGATTTGTAATCTGTGATAATTCTTCTTTAGCCAACAACAACGCAGGATCATCAATCTGACCCATCGCGAAGATTTTCAAAACCGTCACCTCAGGATTTTCCAGAACCTCTTTGAAATCAGCCACGAAGTTAATTGGCAAGGTAGTCATGTGACTTTCTGCAATCTCAATGGCTTCAGCTTCTGATAAATTAGGTGATGTACTTTTTAGCCAGTGTGCCACACTAGCAATCCGATCGTCAATATTTTCTGTATAGCCACCATGATCTGTAAAGAGCTCAAAGTAAATCTGATGATGACGTAATATTGACATTGTTAAAGCAAGTTTTTTCTTTTCAATACCAACGGTAAAGATATTTTGACCATTTTCATCAAAAATTTGCGCACCGTTTGATGTAATATAGCGGCATTTAATCCCAGCAGCTTGCAAAATTGGCTGTGCTTCTTCAATTGAGCGACCAGTTGCAACTACAAACTCAAGCCCTGCTGCCTGTACCTTTTTGATTGCTGCAATATTTTCTGATGAAATTTCCATACTATCATTGAGCAGTGTGCCATCCATATCTGATACAATAAGTTGAATCATGTCTCTTTCTTTACCACCATTCCTTAAAATTCTGTTTATTCAAATTAACTTGTAAACGTTTCCCCTTAATTTTAACATATTTTACACTGATTTTTGGTAAAATAAAGATATGAAAAAATATGAAATAATTTTACACGATTTGGAATACAAAATAAAAAATAAGACTTATCAGGAAAACGATCTCCTACCTAGTGAAAATGAATTGGTCAAAATCTACTACGCCAGTAGAGCAACGATTCGCCAAGCGCTGAAAATTTTGGAAGAAAAGGGGTTAATTCAGAAACAAAAAGGGCGAGGCTCTGTGGTTATTGCTTCTAGCAAACTTAATTTTCCGATTTCTGGCTTAACCAGCTACAAGGAACTACAAAATTCACTCGGATTTGAAAGTGTCACTGAAGTCATCAAATTTGACAAAATCACAGTTGACAGTGAACTTGCTGCAAAAACACTTTTTGAAATCGGAATCCCTGTGTGGCGTATCATACGCGTTCGTAAGATTGACGGTGAAGCCGTCGTGCTTGATCATGACTTCGTCAAATATGATATTTGTCCCAATATGACCAAAACAGATGTCGCTTATTCACTCTACGACTACCTTGAAAAAAAGCTGAAAATTGAGATTTCCTTCGCTCAGAAAGAAATTACCATTGATTTCGTTAATGACGAAGATCGGCAACTCTTGGACCTGAATCTCTTGGACCGCCATATCGTCAGTGTCAAAAGCCATGTTTTTCTCAATGATGCAAGCGTCTTTCAATACACGGATAGTCGACATCAAGTTGATAAATTCCGGTTCACTGAATTTGCCAGACGGCAAAAACGTTGAATTTGCTTTAACTTTAGTAAGATTGACTAAAGTTTGCTACTTTTTTTACAATTTCCGATTCACTATTTTTGCAATCGCTTTCTTTATGGTTTATAATAAGTGTGGTATTATTAATACTCATGTGCTTAAATAATGCACAATTTTAAAAATTATCGGATCCAGACGGAGGTGAAACGATTACTTTTAATTAAGCTTCAGCAACAAAATTTGTTCAGATGACCTTGTCATCTCGGGCCATGTCATCAAAAATAAAAGAGGCCACTCAGACAGTGACGATGAGTCAAATTTGTCTACGGACAACTGATTTTCATCACAATCTGTCTCATGTTAAACGTATCAAGTGCACCTCTAAAAAAGAAAAGGAAACCTACTACCTATGAAAACAGTTATTATTGGTTCAAACCACGCAGGAATCGCTGCTGCCAATACACTCCTTGACAATTACCCTGGCACTGAAGTTGTCTTGATTGACCGCAATACAAACCTTAGTTACCTAGGCTGTGGTACAGCACTTTGGGTTGGCCGTCAAATTGATGGTTATGAAGATCTCTTCTACACAAATGAAGCAACTTTCCGTGAAAAAGGCGCTAAAATTTTCATGGAGTCAAGTGTGACGAGTATTGATTTCAATGAAAAAATCGTTCACTTTGAAAATAAAGCTGGTGAAAAATCTGAAGAAAGCTACGATAAATTAATTTTGGCGACTGGTAGTAAACCAATCATTCCAAATATTCCAGGCAAAGACCTCGAAGGATTGCACTTCTTGAAACTTTTCCAAGAAGGCCAAGAAGTTGACCGCGATATGTCACGTGATGATGTTCAAACTGTTGCCGTTATCGGTGCTGGCTACATCGGCGTTGAGATTGCTGAAGCGGCTAAACGTCGTGGAAAAAACGTCCTCCTCTTTGACGCCATGCCAACGTCTCTCGCGTCTTACTACGACCCTGAATTCACACAACACATGGACAAAAACCTTGAAGCAAACGGGATTGAGCTCCATTTTGGTGAACTCGCAACTGAATACAAAGGCGATAAACGCGTTGAACAACTCGTGACTGATAAAGGCACTTACGATGTTGACATGGTCATCAATGCTATCGGTTTCACAGCGAATTCAGATCTCGGTAAAGACCATTTGGAAACTTTCCGTAATGGTGCTTACCTTGTAGATAATCATCAAAAAACAAGCGACGACAGCGTTTATGCTGTTGGTGACTGTGCGACAATCTACTCAAACGCGCTTGAAGCGACGACTTATATCGCGCTTGCAACAAACGCTGTACGTAGCGGTATCATTGCGGGTCATAATGTTGGCGGTACTGAACTAGATGCCATTGGTGTACAAGGCAGTAACGGTATCTCAATCTTTGGCTATAACATGGTATCAACAGGTCTTTCTGTCGCAGCTGCTAAAAAAGCTGAAATTGACGTTGACTACACTGACTACGAAGACTTACAAAAACCTGGTTTCATCAAGGAAAATGCACCGGTTAAAATCCGTATCGTCTACGAAAAATCATCACGTCGTATCGTTGGCGCACAACTTGCGTCGACTGAGGATATCTCAGCTAACATCCACATGTTCAGCTTGGCAGTCCAAGAACACGTGACGATTGATAAATTGAAACTATTGGACATCTTCTTCTTGCCACATTTCAACCAACCTTATAACTACATTACAATGGCTGCCCTTCGCGCTAAGTAATGAACTGAAAAACATCTGACAGATGAGCACTTGACTATCGTCGGGTGTTTTTTGATGTCAGCCATTCAATACTTAATTTGACAGGTACAAAAAAAGAACCTCTAACAGATTCTGATTTTAAAATTCCATTTAATCAATGCCGATTTCTTGGCGAACAACATTGACAATGGTATCAACATAATCATCAACTTCTTTGTCTGTTGGTGCTTCTGCCATAACACGTAACAAAGGTTCTGTCCCACTCGGGCGAACAAGAATACGACCATTACCTGCCATTTTTTCTTCCATCTTAGCGATGACTTCTGCAATGGCAGGGACTTCCATGGCTTTCGATTTCATACTATTTTCAACACGCACATTGACAAGTTTCTGAGGGTAGATCGTCACTTGTGCTGCTAATTCTGATAGTTTTTTACCAGTTTCACGCATGACTTTGACAAGTAAAATCGCTGAAGCTTGGCCATCACCAGTCGTGTTATTATCTAGGAAGATGATATGACCTGACTGCTCGCCACCAAAGTTATAGTCGTTTTTCTTCATTTCTTCAACAACATAACGGTCACCAACGGCTGTAATCACACTATTGATACCTGCAGCTTCCAAAGCTTTATGGAAACCGAGATTGGACATAACAGTCGTCACAACTGTGTCCTGAGCTAACAAACCCTTTTCATGCAAGTGTTTCGCAACGATGAACATAATCTTATCACCATCAACAATGGCACCTGTTTCATCTACGGCAATAAGGCGGTCGCCATCTCCATCAAAAGCTAATCCTAAATCTGAGCCATTCGCAACGACTGCTTTTGCCAGATTCTCTGGATGAGTAGAGCCAACACCTAGGTTAATATTTAGACCATCAGGGTTTTCACCAATCACGTTGATTGTCGCAGATAGGTCACTAAAAACCGTACGAGCACTTGTATACGTCGCACCGTTAGCGGTATCAAGGGTGATTTCGAAACCATCAAAACTACCTTCTGCTGTATTTTTCAAAAATTCATCGTACTTTCGAACTGCTTCTGCATAGTCATGCAGAATACCAAGACCTTGCGCTGAAGGACGTGGCAAGGTATCACTTTCAGCATCTAACAAAGCTTCAATTTCAAGTTCTTGACTGTCTTCTAGTTTGAAGCCATCTGCCCCAAAGAATTTGATGCCATTATCCAAGGCTGGATTATGGCTAGCAGAGATCATGACTCCCGCTGATACACCATCTTTTTTCACCAGATAGGCGACACCAGGTGTAGCAATGATACCGAGGTCATAAACTTCAATCCCGACACTCAAAAGTCCTGAAATCAATGATGACCCTAACATTTGACCTGAAATCCGCGTATCACGCGCAACGTAAACCTTCGGCGTGCCAATCTCATGTTGCGAGAGCACATAGCCACCAAAGCGACCGAGTTTGAAGGCTAATTCTGGCGTTAGTTCAACATTTGCCTCACCACGTACACCATCAGTTCCAAAATACTTACCCATGTTTTTATCTCATTTCCAATTATTTTTTGCTATATCTATTATAACTTACTTTTTATTTTATCACCATCATTACCTATTTTTTAACAGGGGTAACCGTCACATCAATCACATTTGGTGAAATCGTCACATTATCTTGTGATAGCGGGACTTTGATTGTTGTCTCTTTTGTAATGTTGGCCACATTAATATTAGCGGTGATGCTGGAGATTTCATCGATGAATTTTTGCTCACCTGAAATAGTTGCTGTATCTTTAGACAGTTTGAAGTTATAACTTGCGATACTATCATCTTTTTTACCCGTAATCTTACCGACTATCGGAACATCTTTGTGTGGTAATTCGACATCCACTTTCATATTGACAGAGGTTGGCGATAGTTTTGCCGGCAATACTTTACCTGCCTTATCGATTGCTTGCAGATAGACTTTACCCGAGTAATTGTTATCCAAAATAACGTCACTCGGCAGAATTGCTTGCACCTTATCAATCTGTGTGATAATAGAAGCACCAGAGGTTACTTTAACTGTATTTTTATCAATGCTGACATTTTTTAGTTGGTAGCCTTCTGGCAACAACTTGAGAGAGACAACAGGCGTGATGTCAAAGGTCTTTTCTGCTTTTTTCTCCACTGTCACTGAGATATTACCTGGATCCACTTGAGCATTGACACCTGTTGCTAACTCAACAACTCTAACGGGTACTTCAACTGTTCCTTCTTTGACTTTCGTCAAGTCGACGACGAGATGGAAACTACGCGTATCTGGCGATTTTTCTGCATTAAGTCGAACTAAATTATAGGAGGTCAAATAAACATTAGCACTGCCGTCAAAGCCAGAAACGAAGTACTTATCATGATCATATTTCAGCTCAATCGGAACATCATATAAGGTTGTTGAATGTGTTTCTGAGGCATTGGTTCGGTCATTAGAATTTTTCAATAAGACAGCATTGGCATTGAAAAATAGTACAATAGCAAAGAATAAACTGACGAGAACATAGATAAATTTTGATGACACGAAATCTTTATTTTTCATTTGCTTGACCTCTCTTTGTCTTCAATTTCTTCAAGAGTCTGTCTCGTTTTTTAGGTTTAGTAGTATCTTCTAGATTTTTGATCAAAAAGTCATGAAACTCACTTTTAGAGAGGTCAGAGTAAAATTCACCATTTTTAGTAATCGATAGGCCTCCTGTTTCTTCAGAAACAATCAGGGTAATGGCGTCTGATACTTCAGAGATCCCTATCGCCGCACGGTGACGGGTTCCAAATTCCTTAGAAATCTTACCATTTTCGGTTAGGGGTAAGTAGGCTGACGTCACCGCAATCTTGTCCCCTTGAATGATGACTGCTCCATCATGCAAGGGGGTATTGGGAATGAAGATGTTAATGAGCAACTCTGCGGTGATATCGGCGTCCAGTTTAATCCCGGTCGAGATGTACTCTTCCAGTGTTTGAGACTGCTCGATAACAATTAGTGCACCAATTTTTCGCTCGCTCATGTAGTCGAATGATTTTTCATAGGCTTTAATGTTGCTCGATTGCTTCTTCTTATCATCTAATAAGCTAAAACTAAAAATATTTGTGGTGCGCCCAAGACTTTCAAGACCACGACGAATTTCTGGTTGAAAGACGATAACAGCCGCGATCACCCCATAAGTAATGACTTGGTTCAGGAGCCACTCGAAAGTCCCTAGCCCCAGCCAACCGCTGATGATTTTGAGCATGATAAATAAGAGGACACCGCGCACCAATGTCATCAATTTGGTTCCTTGCACGCTTCGCAAGGCGCTATAAATCAAAAAGGTAATCAAACTGATATCGACGATGGCGATAAAAAGGCGCCACGGCGTCAGATTCAGCTGAATTATTTCCTGCCAAGACTGCAGGTTAAAAATCTGATTAAAATCATTCATGTTTCAATTTTACCATTTTTGACTTTTTTTAACAGGGAAAAGGGTTAATTCTATTTAAATTATTAACTAAGACGCATGAAAATAGATCCTCAGGTTTCCCATGATAAAATCCCTAGAAAATGGTGTCTGCGCTTTTCAGGTGGTGCTGCTTCAAATTTAGCAACGTAAGTCTCACTGATCGCTTCTGATCGTTGGGCGACTGTTAAAAGGAAGTCTTGAATATCAGACAGTTCAACTGCCTGGCCATAATTACTATCACGGCTAAGCTTAAACAAGGGGATTTGATAGTCTTGAAACCAGTTTATCTTGGGATTCTCTAAGGGACTTTCCAAATAAATCAAACCATCAATCCTTCGAGAAAGTTTGCCCATGTCTTCTGCTGCCAACATATGATTGTAGCCAAACAAAAGCCTGATATCATAATCAGCTTTGGGATGAAATTGATAGAGCGTATCTAGACCATATTTTTCCTGTACAACTCTTAATCCCATCTCTTCAAAGGACTGAATCAATTGCTTGGCACAATCACCCTTTCGATCCAACCCATTTAACAAAAGCTCAATATTTTTATCAGCATTTTTGGTCTCGATCAAGGTAGCTGACAAATATGAACGTTCCAAATCCAAGGCGACAAGTTCATCTAATAAATCACCAGCTGCCTGTGCACCAGTACTGTCCCAAATATTTTCTTGTCAATTAATTTGATGATAATCGGATAGTCCTTCAATATCTCTTGTTTTAAAGGCAATAGATAAGCCACTTGAGGCGCTATTAAAATAACATCAATCAATTGATTGAGATCGAAAGCATTCTCAGGGCGGATGATTTCAATCCCGCCATAGATAAGTATCAAGTCATACTTTTCTCGATAAATGGTCTCTCTCGCCATAACAGTATCTAAATGCGCTGACCTTACTTTTAAAGCGGGATAGGTTGCTTCCAGTGCGGTCACCATTTTGATACAAAATAGACTGGATGACATCCCACCTGAACAACAAATATAAACAAACATTTTTCACCCAATCCTCTTTCATTAATTTGAAATCATTTTCTAATCTTTATTATAACATAGGACTAGACCACCGACAAATGATAGTTGCAATGAATTTGACAGTGAACAAAAAACACCATTCAGTCATTGAACGATGTTTAATATGTTAATTTCCTGTGCGTTTTGCGGCACGTTCCGCACGTTTGGCAGCCCGGCGAGCTTCTGCTTCAGGGTCTTTTTCACGTTTTGGACGTTCTACTTTGACCGAAGTAACAAGGACTGGTTGTTCACCTTTAGCCTTAGCTTCCTTGGCTAGGAATTTATCTAAGTCACCAGACATTCTGGCATAACGAACAAATTTCCGTCGTGCATCTGCGGTTGTTTTATCAAACAAGGCTTGCGCTGCTTCTGGTTTGATTCGTTGCAGACTTGCAAATCGGACTTGTTGGGTCATGAACTCTGTCATTTTATCAAAATCAGGTTTCTTAAAATCAAGCGTGAGGGGATTTTTCCCTATATCTTCCAAGTTTGGATTATAGCGGTAAAGTTGCCAATAACCAGACTCAACAGCTTCTTTGGCTTCTCGGATGGTTTGTGACATGCCACCGCGTAAACCATGTGAGATACATGGTGTATAGGCGATGATGATGGACGGACCATTATGGCGTTCTGCTTCTTCAAAAGTCTTAATCGTTTGCATTTTATTAGCACCTGAGGCGATTTGTGCGACATAGACATTACCATAGGTCATGGCCATGAAACCTAGGTCTTTTTTGGCTGCGGCTTTCCCTGCTGCTGAGAATTTCTCAATCGCAGAGCGTGGTGTCCCTTTAGAGACTTGACCACCGGTATTGGCATAGACTTCATTATCCATGACGAGCATGTTCACATCAGCACCTGAAGCGATGACATGATCAATCCCACCAAAACCAATATCGTAAGCCCAACCATCGCCACCAATCATCCATTGGGTCGGTTTGACAAACTGATCTTGACGCGCTCGAATACTGTCAAACTCTGAACCTAAGTCTGCTAAGACACTCTTGAGTTTTTCAGCGCGTTGACGTGTGCCTTCTGATTCGTCTTTATGGTCAATCCAGTCTTGCATCAGGGCTCTTGTTTCATCTGGTACTGGTACGTCATTAAGCAGAGTTGTCAAATCCTTGGCTAACTTTGTGCGGCGCGCTTGCGACGCCAACCACATACCATATCCGAATTCCGCATTGTCCTCCAAAAGGGAGTTAGACCAAGCAGGGCCTTGACCGGCATCGTTTGTTGTGTAAGGGCTGACAGGTGCTGCGCCACCCCAGATAGAGGAGCAGCCAGTAGCATTGGCGATCATCATGCGGTCACCAAACATTTGTGTGAGGAGTTTAACGTAAGGCGTTTCGCCACAGCCGGCACAGGCGCCTGAGAATTCGAGTAATGGCGTGTTGAACTGTGTGCCAATAACAGTGTTGGCCTTGGCTGGATTAGCTTTGGTTTTCAGCGTCATCGAGAATGCCCAGTTTGCAGCTTCCGCACGGACTTCTTCGTAAGGTTTCATTTCGAGCGCTTTACCTTTGGCTGGACAAGCCTCAACACAGAGACCACAACCGGTACAGTCTTCTACAGAAACTTGGATGCGATACATAAGGCCATCTGCGCCACGATAATCTTTAACGAGATAACCTTCTGGCGCTTCGTTGACTTCATCTTCATCCAGCAAGAAAGGTCGAATTGCTGCATGTGGGCAGACAAAGCTACACTCGTTACACATGGTACATTTGTCAACATCCCAGACGGGTACTTCTAAGGCAACACCACGTTTTTCAGAGGCGGTTGTGCCAAGTGGCATGCGACCATCTGTCATATTGTTATCTATTAAATCCCCAACTGACAGGTTATCACCTTCTTGCGCATTGACGTTATTGACGATTTGGAAGACATATTTCTTCACTTTTTCACCGCCAACTTCAATAGCTTGGGGTTCTTTGGCCGTTGCCCAATCCGCTGGTATGGTCACTTTATGCAAGCCATCCACTGCCAAATTCATTGCCTGCCAGTTTTGCTCAACAATCTTCATGGATTTTCGGGCATAACTGTCATGCGCATCTTTTTTGAGAATACTAAAGACATCATCGAATGGCATGATTTGTGATAATTTGAAGAAACCAACTTGCATGGCGGTGTTAATCCGTCTACCCAGGCCAGCTTTCCCCGCAATTTCAACGGCATTCATGGTATAGAATTGAATGTCATTTTCAGCGAGATAACGTTTCATTCGACTAGGCAGATGATGATCAAGCTGCTCATCCGTCCAGACCGTATTGAGCAGGAATGTGCCACCTTTTTTAAGGCCTTTTAGGACATCATATTGATGGACATAACTGGCTGTTGACAGGCTGACAAAATCGGCGTGTTGAATCATATAGGTAGATTTAATCGGTGTATCACCAAAACGCAAGTGACTGACTGTCAAACCACCAGATTTTTTAGAGTCATAGGCAAAAGCACCTTGAACGTATTTATCTGTATGGTTACCGATAATTTTAATGGCTGATTTATTAGCACCAACAGTGCCATCAGAACCAAATCCCCAGAACTTGGCTTGGAAGGTTGAACTTGGTGTCAAATCAAGCGAGGGTCCCATATCAAGTGACAAATTTGTCACATCATCTGTGATTCCGATTGTAAACCGTTTTTTAGGTGCGTCTTTTGTCAATTCATCAAAAACAGCAACGATTTGACCTGGTGTCGTGTCTTTGGCCCCAATCCCATAACGGCCACCGATCACCTTGATGCTGCTTGCTTGATCAAATAAAACTGACTTGACATCTAGATAAAGCGGTTCGCCATCAGCACCTGGTTCTTTGGTTCTATCCAAGACGGCAATTTTTGTTACTGTTTTAGGGAGTTTTTCAAGGAAATTTTCTGCTGGAAACGGGCGATACAGATGCACATTTAAGAAACCAGTCTTGCGACCTTGCGAATTTAGATAATCTACTGTCTGCTCGATCGTTTCACCAACAGAGCCAATTGATACAATTACTTCTGTCGCATCTTTTGCTCCATAATAATTGATCAAATCATAATCTGTGCCACGCAAATCATTAATCTTGCCCATGTATTTTTGGACAATCGCTGGCACTTTATCATAGTAACGATTGGTCGTTTCACGCTGTTGGAAATGGATGTCAGCATTCTGATTAGTCCCCGAAACGGTCGGGTGATCAGGATTCATGGCTCTATCACGAAATTCTTGCAGCTTTTCTTGATTGATGAGTTGACCCAGATCCGCATAATCTAAAACCTCAATTTTTTGTAGTTCATGTGAGGTTCTGAATCCATCAAAAAAGTTCATAAATGGCACAGAAGCTTCGATCGTCGCTAAATGTGCCACAGCTGACAAATCCATGACTTCTTGAACAGAAGACTCTGCCAACATGACATACCCCGTTGCACGCGCGCTCATGACATCAGACTGATCACCAAAAATATTAAGAGCATTGGTCGACACCGCACGCGCAGCCACATGAATTACGCTAGGGAGTAATTCCCCTGCGATTTTATACATGTTTGGCAGCATCAATAGTAAGCCCTGAGACGCTGTATAGGTCGTCGCAAGTGCACCTGCTTTGAGTGCCCCGTGAATAGCTCCCGCGGCGCCAGCCTCAGACTGCATTTCACTAATCGAGACCGTATCGCCCCAAATATTTTTCCGCCCTGCAGCCTGCCACTCGTCTGTGTATTCTGCCATGGGACTAGATGGTGTGATCGGATAGATGGATGCAACTTCTGTGAAGGCATAAGCCACATGTGCCGCTGCCATGTTCCCGTCCATTGTTTTACGCATGTTTACCTCTTTCTGTGATGTTAAAATCAGGTCTATGAGTATGCTTACTTTGACTAAGTTATACTTTTCTATTCTAACACTTTTTTGAGGTAATTTTGAGTTTTTTTAGATTAAAATTTTCCTTTTTTTCATATGTCAAATACCCTTGACATATTGATAAACCCTTGCTAAATTTGATTTTTCTTGAATATCAGATAAACCCTAAAAATGAGAGTTTGTGACAAATCATCAACCACTGACCAAAAGGCTTTAACCCCCTTGTCATGTTCCTATTCTATTAGAACTGTTTCTTTTTTAGAAAATTTGGCTGTTAATGTATCCCCATTTAGCACCTCGTAGTTTAAATTTCTGTCCCTAGAGATCAGCCTTTCTCTTAAATACCAACCGTCAAACTGACTATTTGGATAAGTTACTGCGCGTAGCTGACTAACATCGCCATAATGTACCGTTAGACTATCACTTAAAACGCTACCATACTCAGGATTTTCAATTTCAATTTTTAAACTACAATAAAGGTGTTCTTCGTAATTTTTTTCTAGCGCCTGTCCTGTTAAACCAATATCTTCAGCCAATAGTGGGACACGTGAGAGGTTAGCATTTTGAAAATCTTTTAATACATAAAGATATTGACCGTCAATTCTTTCCTTGACAATTTTAGTACTTGGGGCCAAACAGAAACTAGGTCGTAAATAATAAGAATCCTTAACAGCCGAAGCGCCTATACCAACATAATCCGTCACTGATCTTGCCAAATTTGAAAAACCATGATCCCTTGCTCCTCTTAACCACCAGACTCTAGCCGTATTATCTTTGGTTCTGGCAATTGCCCTATCGTATCTCTCATCAGTGAAATACTTAATCTCTTGTTCATCACTCGTGGCAAAATAGGCTAGACCGAGTTCTTTTTCAAGTAATAAAAACAGCTTCCGTTTAATTTTCTCTACTTTATCACCTACCTGTACCACATCCTCTGCGCGGATATTTACTGATGTTTCAACTATTTGAGCTCTCAATTTCGAAGGAAATTCATTAATAAAAACCTCGCTAATAAACCTATCTGGAATACCACCAGCATAGTATGAACTCGCATTTTTTTTATTATGTGGTAAAGGTACCTCCAACACATACTTCCGTATTAACAAAACATTACCTTGCTTATAATAATTTTTTGTTAAGACTAAGTAGGGTTCTAGCTTACCATTTTCAGGAATGTAAATGGTATACCCTAGCCGCTTATCACTATCATATGCCAAGTCTTTTAAAGTTTTTGGGGCTTTAGGCGGAATCAAATTTGGTTGCTTGATGAGCAACATAATCATTGAACTTAAGCCTAAAATCAGAAAGATAAAAATAAGGATTCTTTTAATTTTCATTTTCAGCTCCATTACTTGCAGAGAATTTAGCAACTACCTTTTCATTTTGCATGAGTTGATAAGTTAAAGTCTGCTCACGAGAAATCAACTTATCTCTCATGTACCAACCGTCAAACTGACCATCTGAAAAGGTTTTGGCTCGCATTTGTACACTTCCTCCTTGAGGCGCCGTCAGACTATCACTCAGAACACCACCATACTGTGGGTTCTTAATATCAACTTCCATGCCGTAATAGAGATATTTTTCGTAGTATCTTTCTAGATCATGCCCCGTTAAGCCGATGTCTTCAGCCATAAGATCAGCTCGAGGATAGTTTTGAGCTTGAAATTCTTTTAAAACATAAAGCTCTTGACCTTTGATCTTTTCTTTGGCAATCTTGGTATCTGGAGAGAGGCAAAAGCTAGGGCGTAAGTACATCGGGCTCATGACATTTGCATAATCAACATAGCCATTGTCCATAACGACAGAGGCATAATCCAATCTTCTATGATAGTCTCCTCCTCGTAGCCACCATAAACCATGTACACCATTTTTTTTAGATGCAATCGCTCGATTAAATTTGTCTTCTCTAAAATATTTCAATATTTCTTCATCACTTACGACAAAGTCTGCATCGCCTAATTCTTTTTCTAGTAGTGTAAATATTTTTCTATTTATTTTTTCTGACTTTTTATGGGATAGTACTGATTTTTTATCAGTTATATTAATTGTTGTCTTTGCAATCTGATATTGCAACACCTTCGGAAATTCTTGAATAAAAAGCTCATTCATAAATCGATCTGGAATACTGGCTGCATAATAAGAATTTACATGCGCTTCATTATGTGGTATTGCTGCTTCAACCAAATACTTCCGTATTAACAAAACATTACCTTGACCATAATAATTTTGGGTTAAGACCAAGTAGGGCTCTAGCTTCCCATTTTCAGGAATGTAAACAGTATACCCTAGTCGTTTATCACGATCATATGCCAGGTCTTTCAATGTTTGAGGTGTTTTAGGCGGGATCAAAGTTGGTAGTTTAACAATAAACACATACAGAGAACTTATGCCTAAAATCAAAAAGATGAAAATAAAGATGCTATTATTTTTCATTTTCAGCTCCATTTTTTGCAGAGAATTTAGCAACTAAGTTACTTTCTGCTATCACTGTATAGTCACATTCTAATTCTTTTGAAATTAATACACCATCTTTATACCAACCATCAAATTGACCCTTTTCATTAGGTATGGCATAAAGCTCTGCTTTATCATTTTCCAATGTGAGTCCACCACCTAAAATCGTACCAAATTTTTCTCCCTCAACTTTCACATTAGTTTTATAGTAAGTTTTCTTTTCTGAAGTATTTTTATTATGCGTTCGATTTTGGACGATTGGGATTGGATCTGTATAATTTTTATCTTGGGAGCGTAGCCAGGCAAGACAAAGTTCTGGTTGATGAGCAGAATTTATGATATTACCGTTAGCAAGCAACGTGATCCCTAAATTTGGATGTTTAATCATAAACTCCCCAATGAGTTCAAGAGCTGTACTACTTAACTCTGTATTATCCTTATCAATTCCTAAGCTTATTCCTAATTTCTCTAGTAATAATCTATCAAAAACTCCTCCTTCAGTAGTTGCTTTTAAATCTACTAGAATTTTAATAATTTCAAGGATTTTTACGTCATTTTTATTGTCTGAGTCACCTAATAATGCAGCGGCCATTTCACGCATACTATTTTGATGATTAGTCACATAGTAATCTCGATTGAGCAATTCTTCTATTGCGAAAGTTTCAATAATTTTTTCTAAATATTCATTTAAAATATGCTTCCGATTATTATCAGTAACAATAAACTTTATACTTGATAGATTAATATTCAAACCTATTTTTTTCCATTTGAAATCATCAATGATATAACCTTTTTGAGTCTCAATTTTTTCAAGTTCTCGAAGCATCCGATCACGCAACAAATAATATCGGCTATTTCCAATTTTTTCCTTCGTTGGTAACTCAGTATCATCTCCATATCTCGAAAATTCGAATTTGCTAGCGTTGGGTGCAACTTTCGTGACAACATCATTCAAATTAACAATGTTTACGATATTATTATGTTTCGCATCTTTTACTCCTGAATTTTCTAGCGCTCCTGCTGGTGGTTCAAAGCAAAAAGCATATAAGTCTGAAGATGCTAGTGTCACTTGTGGCAATTTTCTGCCATTATTTAACTCTCCTACAATCAAATTTGCTGTTGCTGCACCACGACTATAGCCTGTCAGCCAAAGCTTTACTTTTCCCTTGATTTTGTTTTTCTTGATATATGTATCCAAAAAATCTAAAACGTCTTGACTGGCCTTTTCAAAGCCTTGATGTTGGCCTGTTTTCCCCATCGTGACATTACTTGCCCACTCCGCTTCATATCCGCCACCACGGATAGCAAGTGCAATAAGCGTATAATCTTCTTTATCAATTGTGAGTTTTTTCTCTGCTGCGACTGCACCAATTGAATCTTTGGTCGGTTTCACTTTAAAGCCATCATTTGCTTCGAAATGTTCAAAGCCCAATTTTCCAAGCAATTTTTTGGCATTGTCACTCTTTACTAAATAATCATTTTTAGTTGGGCTGGCCCAAGCTGATAACTCCAAATTTAAAGACATCGTGGCTAAACTAGGATTATACGTTGAGGAGTCATTTTGATAAGTACCCCTTGGTTCCTTGAAATAGTCATCAGAGTAATGAAACTGTGTCTGTCCATCCCGATTACCAATTTGAACACCATAATTAAATTGACCCGTTAGAAGCGTTGCATCAGGGCGCTTGTGTTCAAACAAAAAGTCAAGATTATGATTCAGAGTTAAGTCAAAAAAACCATGCGTTTGAATATTTTCAAAAAATTGTTGTGTATGATCTCTTCTAGAATCAGGAACTCGTGACAAATACACCAATGCTCTGATGGCGATATTTGAACTTTTTAATTTATTGGCGTATTCATGCGCTGCATTAGCGTATTTATAACTGTGACTATCCTTACTGTTATAGATACCCTTTTTGAGAGTATCTCCTGTTGTCGGTGCATTATCAGCGATAATGAATAGATTGGCTTTGAGATTAGACTGTTGTTTAGCTAGCGTTTCAGCTGCTTTCAAGCCAGCTGTTAAATTTCTTTCACCTCCTGTTGATAGATTAGCTAATTTTTCACGTATTAGATCTCTGTCTGTTGTCGGCTCAACAAGGATTTGACTGTCATTACCATAGCTCATGACAGCAATTTTGGCTTGCCCACTTTCTTGTGCAAAACGATTGATCAAATCTATCGTCATTTGTTTATCTGCATTTTTCATATTCCCTGATGTGTCAACTAAAAAGATAGTTAGATCATCATCAACTAACTTCATCTTTAGGACTTGCTCATGTTTTTGATTTAGCAGTTCATTGTTAGCGACATCAAGTGCAGCAGTCGTTGTGACAGAAATAAAAAATAATATCCCTGTGAAAATAAGTGTTAGTAATGTTTTCATTTTATTCACCTCCACTTCCTTATACGTAAATAAAGCTTAAATGTTGCAAAAAATTTTTAAAAATTGATACAAAAAAAGTAGCTTTCAAAATGAAAACTACTTTCAACTTCTTAAATTAATTTTTCTTTCAAATATTTTCCCGTATAAGACGCGTCAACTTCAGCCACTTCTTCTGGTGTACCGACTGCTAAAATCGTGCCCCCACCAATACCACCTTCAGGCCCTAAGTCAATGATATGATCAGCCGTCTTAATGACATCTAGGTTATGCTCAATGACCACAATCGTATTGCCTTGCTCAACTAAACGATTCAAGACTTCAAGCAAGGTGGCGATATCCTCAGTATGTAAACCAGTTGTTGGCTCATCAAGGATATAGAAAGACTTACCAGTCGAGCGTTTTTGCAGCTCACTTGCCAGTTTCATCCGTTGGGCTTCACCGCCTGAGAGTGTCGTGGCAGGCTGTCCTAAGGTGGCATAGCCTAATCCGACATCGACAATCGTTTGTAGTTTCCGTTCAATCTTTGGAATGTGTTTGAAGAAGTCAACCGCATCAGACACGCGCATCTCAAGCACCTCTGAGATATTTTTCTCTTTATAGTGCACCTCTAAAGTCTCCGAGTTGTAACGTCTACCATGACAAATTTCACAGGGCACATAAACATCTGGCAAAAAGTGCATTTCAATTTTGATAATCCCATCACCAGAGCAGGCTTCACAACGCCCACCTTTGACATTAAAGGAGAAGCGACCTTTTTTATAACCACGAATCTTGGCTTCATTGGTATTAGCAAAAAGATCTCGAATATCATCAAAAACTGATGTGTAAGTCGCGGGGTTAGAACGTGGTGTACGTCCGATTGGGCTTTGGTCAATATCGATCAAGCGCTCAATTTTTTCATAACCTGAAATTGACTTATATTTACCAGGCTTATCACTGTTATGATTGAGTTTTTGCGCCAAAGCTTTTTTAAGAATGGCATTGACTAAGGTTGATTTACCAGAACCAGAAACGCCAGTTACTGCTGTCATCACACCTAAAGGAAAGGCAACGTCTAAGTTTTGGAGATTATTTTCTGCTGCGCCTTTAATGATGACAGCTTTCTCTAAATCCAGTGGCCTGCGAACTGCGGGTACTGGGATTTTTCGCTTACCAGACAGATATTGACCGGTAATTGATTTTTTATTTTTAGCGACTTGTTTCGGTGTGCCAGCAGCGATAATTTCACCACCCAGATCACCCGCACCTGGCCCAATGTCAATCAGGTAATCTGCTGCCATCATGGTATCTTCATCATGTTCCACGACGATCAGCGTATTCCCTAAGTCACGCATTTTTTTCAAGGACTCGATCAAGCGATCGTTATCACGCTGATGCAAACCAATCGACGGCTCATCTAAGATATAAAGCACACCAGATAAGTTTGACCCAATCTGCGTCGCCAAGCGAATCCGTTGACTTTCACCCCCTGATAAAGTCCCAGAATTACGAGACAGGGTCAAATAGTCCAAGCCGACATTTTTCAAAAAGCTCAAGCGATCGCCCACTTCTTTAACAATCGGACGGGCGATCATCTCTTCATTTTCTGATAGAGTCAATGCATGAATCAGCGCCAAATGCTCACCAATCGGCAAATTAGACAAGTCAGCAATATCATAGCCTGATTCACCATTCAACTTCACAGACAAGGCCTGTTCGTTCAAACGCTTGCCATGGCAAGTTTGACACGGCAAGGCATTCATATAAGCTCGCATTTGTGTTTTCGTACTATCAGAACCCGTTTCGTAACGTCTGAAAATATTGGGTACAATCCCAACAAAAGCCATGTCCAAATCACGTAGACCAAAATCTCCCTCGTGATAAAAATGGAATAGCTTGTCGCCTGACCCATAAAAAATCAAGTTTTTATCATCTTCTGATAGTTGCTCAAAAGGCGTATCCAAATCAACCTTAAAAGCCGTCATGGCCTGCTCTAAAACAGCTGGATAATAGGTTGAAGTGCCTGAATACCACGGCACAACCGCACCCTCACGGATCGTCTTCGTCCTATCTGGCACGACCAAATCAAGGTCAACCTCCAGACGCATGCCAAGCCCATCACAGTCGGAACACGCACCTTGTGGCGCATTAAACGAGAACAAACGCGGTTCAAGCTCAGGCACAGAAAAACCACAAATCGGACAGGCATAATATTCACTGAACAAGAGCTCATTGCCATCCATAGTATCGATTTTGACATAGCCATCACCCTGACGTAAAGCTGCCTCAACCGAGTCAAACAGACGCCCACGAATCCCGTCCTTAAGTACAATTCGGTCAATCACGATGTCAATATCATGCTTCTTATTCTTCTCCAGCTCAGGCGCTTCAGACACATCATAAACTTCACCATTAACCCGTACACGGACATAGCCGTCCTTTTGGATTTTCTCGAAAATCTTCTTATGTTGGCCTTTTTTTGCTCGGACAATGGGTGCTAAAATCTGGAGCCGTTGCTTTTCAGGCAAGACTAAAACACTGTCGACAATTTCTTCGACAGACTGTGCTGTAATTTTACCATGACCGTTAACACAGTAGGGTGTACCAATCCGTGCATAAAGCAGACGCAGATAGTCATGAATTTCTGTTACCGTGCCAACCGTTGAGCGTGGATTCTTAGAAGTCGTCTTCTGGTCAATCGAAATCGCAGGCGATAAGCCGTCGATACTATCAACATCTGGCTTATCCATGTTCCCAAGGAACTGACGGGCGTACGCCGAGAGACTCTCGACGTAGCGTCTCTGACCTTCAGCGTAGAGTGTATCAAAAGCCAGCGATGATTTCCCTGACCCTGATAATCCGGTCATCACGACTAATTTGTCCCGCGGAATCGTGACGTCAATATTTTTTAAGTTATGGGCGCGAGCGCCATGAATTACGATGTTTTCTTGTGCCAAGTTAGCCTCTTTCACGCATGCTATTTTGAATCACTTTTTGTCTCAAAAGCGACTGTTAACTACCTCTATTATAACATTTTAAGAATCAATTATGATAAATTTGAATTGCCTGCCTAACAGAGCCCTGTCTGTTTCAGATCTTGTAATGTCTCAACCAATCGGGTGATCTCCTCGAAGTTGAGACGGGCGATATTGAGACGTATGGCAGGCGTTTTATCCCCAAATATAAAGCTTGGTAGACACAAAATCCCTACCCCTAAAAAGGCATCCATCTGTTTTTTCGTCAGCGTGTCTGTCGACAATTTCAGCCAGACGTAAAAGCCGCCAGCAGGTCGATGGCATGTGATATCATGACCGATTAAGTCGAAGAAATAAGTCATTCTAGCGCTGATTTTGGCACGCAAACTAGCAAGTTTTTCCTGAAAGGTTATATCTGACAAGGCATAATTGGCCAAAACTTGCGGAAAAATACTGAGTGTCAAATCCAAGTCTTGTCGTGCAATTGATAGCTTTTCTAGCACTGCCGGCGGCGCGCTGATCCAGCCAATTTTTGTCGTTGAGCCAATGATTTTAGATAAAGAGCCGATGTAGATGACATTTTGCGGGTCTAGTTTTTTCAATGGTGGTAAATTTTGGCGCTTGTCAAATGGTAGCAGGCCAAAAGCATCGTCTTCGATAATCGGAATCTTGTAAGTCTGACATAATTTAATTAATGCCTTTCGACGTGCTAAAGACATGGTTGTACCAGTTGGATTTTGAAAGGTTGGATTGAGCATGACCAGCTTGACTCGGTGCTTTAATATCTCCGTCTCAAGTAGATCCAAACGCATCCCCTGATCATCCATTGGCACGCCATAGAGGCGAATGCCCGCTGTTTGAAACAATTTCAAGGCATACAAAAATGACGGCTGACAAATCGCAACTGCATCCCCACTATTGAGTAAAGCTTGAACAATTAAGAAAATCGCCTGATGTCCACCAGAAGTAATCATTAGGTGCTCAACTGGTAAAGTAAACTGATAATCTTGAGCCACTAGAGTTGAGATAGCTTGGCGGAGTGGAAAGTAACCTAGGTCATCTTGATTTTTATCGGCTTCTATGAAGTCCCGCCAATTTGACTGGGGTAGAGCAAAAGCTGGAACCAAATCAAGGGGTAACTCCCCCGTATAGGCATCAATCACCGTATCATCATGTAATCTCGCCTTGATCTTATCTTGTAAACGGCGATGTTCATCTGGTTGCTGCGTTTGGATTAACTGGTGCCAGTCGACGATTGGTTCCTGACTTAGCCCCCATCTATCATCATTGACTACAGTTCCGCTCCCTTGTTGGCGCTTGATAATCCCTTTAGCTTCGAGTTCTGACATGACCCGAACAATCGTTGAGCGATTGACACCGATCAAAGTTGCCAATTTCCGTTCAGAGGGTAATTTTTCACCAGGTAATAATTGACCATTTTGGATACTTTGCGTAATGTGCTTCATAATCAACTGGTAAATCGGTATTTTAGGCGCTCTCTCAATATCCCAATTCATTTGCAGGCCTTTCTTTAAATTGGATGGTTAAAAAACAGTCCAATTGGTTGTTTCATTTAGCATACCAAATGCTAGAATAGAATGCAAGTAAGAAAATTCAGACATCAAACTGAATCATGATGAATCATAAATAGAGGACAGGCATATGAAAAAAACACTGACAATCGCTGGAAGTGATACCACAGGTGGTGCTGGTTTACAAGCAGACCTAAAAACCTTCCAAGAATACGGTACTTTTGGTATGAGTGCCATCACTTCAATTGTTACCATGGATATTAACGATAATTGGTCGCATAACATCGAAACGATTGAACCTGAAGTTGTTGGGCGGCAACTTGAGACTGTTTTTGCGGGCGGCAAGCCTGATGCTCTTAAAACTGGCATGTTAGGCGATATTCGGACGATTGCTGTCGTCCGTGACGCCATTGACCATTACCATCCAAAAAACATCGTCATTGATCCAGTTTTAGCTTGCAAAGGAACAGCTGGTATTCTACTCTCTGAGAATGCTGACAGCATTCGCGAACTACTCTAACCTGTTGCTGCTGTGACGACGCCAAACTTGATTGAAGCTGGTATTTTGTCTGATCTTGGAGACTTGAAGACGGTCGCAGATATTGAAAAGGCAGCAACAATTATCCACGGATTCGGGGCTAAAACAGTGATCATCAAAGGCGGTCGCCGTTTTGATAATCAAGAGGATGAAGCGCTAGATGTCTTCTATGATGGTCATGCGTTTCACTATCTCAAAAGTCCACTCGTCCATACTGATAACAATCACGGGGCTGGCTGTACCTTTGCAGCTGCCATCACCGCAGGCCTTGCCAATGGCAAATCAACTTTGGAAGCCGTAACAACTGCCAAAGCCTTTGTCCATGCCGCCATTACAAATGGGCACCCTTTCAATCAATATCTCGGACATATCTGGCATGGTGCGTATCGGGATCAAGGATATACATTATAAGACTTTAAACGAATGTACGGCACAAGAACACAGAAAGGAAATTCAGAGTATGACAGCTCACACAGTGACCACTATCACACAAAATAAAACGAAAAAAGTTATTTTAGCTGCACTTTTCGCAGCACTGGCTTACGTCTCAATTCAGTCACTTCATGTTGCGATTTTTGCACCAATCGGGGCACCATTTTTCCACGTCGGCAATGCTGTCGTGGCACTTGCAGCCCTCTATTTAGGCTTAGGTTACGGCACCTTTTCAGGCGCCATCGGTCTCGCAATTTTTGATATCGTTAATGGTTATGCCGTTGAAATGCCTGTTGTTTTTCTGGGCAACGTCTTAGTTGCTTTAACCATTCAACTTGTTTATAAAGCGCTATATCGCGTTTTTGGTGACAAACTCTGGTTAGTCACCGTCGCTGTTTCATCAGGAGTCTTAGTTAAACTCTTAACTGATTTTTTAAAAGGTTTGATTCGAGCCTTAGTTGCTGGCGCTAGTTTCGAACCCGCAGCTGCTGCTGCTTTTACCTCGCTCCTTGCCACTGCCATTAATGGAATTGGAACAATTATTTTAGTAACACTTTTGTATTTGCCACTGAAAACCATTCTCTTGAAGGTCATAAAATAAAAAATGAGCACTCATCGACTTGGTGAGTGCTCATTTTTTAGTTGATTACAATTTTATTTTTGATAGCCGTCGCCAGATGGATTTGATCTGCCGTTAAGGTTTGATAAGCATAACTTGGGTAAGCCGTTGTTGGATCAACCGCTGGAATACCATTACCATCATACTGGATGAATGAACCATCTTGGATGATCAAATTGCAGTAACCAGAACTGACTTGTTGAGCATTCTCGATACTATTGATTGCATTTGTCCCAGTACGATACTCTTCTAGTGGCCTACCAGCTGCATCCAATACCGGAATATTTCGTTCAGTCTCTGTAGAATAAATGACTGCTTTTTTTGAAAATGTTAAATTCGGTTCTGTTTTCAGTCGCTCAGCACTTACCATACCAGGGGTCTGACTAGCCATTTTAGCTAAACCAAGGCTATTTTGCCTTGTATTGACGTTTGAAGTGTTGCGAGTTCCTGCGTGGCTGTTGATGTCTGACCACTACCAGCTTGAGCATTTCCTGAAGTTCCCTCCTCGGAATTCTGACTAGAATTATCATTAGTATTAATATCCGTTTTTGAACTAGGTTTGGCGCTTGATTTACTCAAACTAGATTTGCTTGAACTTGATTCTTTTGATCTTTCTGATTTCTTATTGCCTGAACCACACCCCACAAGAAGGCATAGGCTTGCTGCCAATAATAGACCAGCACCAAGTGCTACGGGTTTCATCTTCATCTGCATCCTCCTAAGGCAACTTTCGCTGCCAATTTGCTATTTTATAGTGTTACAATTTCTATCTTACACTATTCGTTAACAAAACCCAAGAATTTACTCAGTTAAACGAATGTTATTTTTTACTATATTAAAAAAAGCGTCCTTAGACACTTTAGATACTTATTATTTTCCCAGATAAGCCATGACTTCGACTTCAACCAAGACATCCTTTGGTAATCGGGCAACTTCGACAGCAGAACGTGCTGGAAACTCAACTTGAAAAGCTTGGGCATAAGCTTCATTAAAAGGAACAAAATTTGACATGTCACTCAAGAAACAAGTCGTTTTAACCACATGATCAAAGTCTGTACCGGCCGCTACTAGAATCGCCCCAACATTTTTCATCACTTGTTGTGTTTGCTCAGTAATCGTTTCACCAACGATCTCCCCTGTCACAGGATCCAATGGAATCTGACCTGATGCAAAAAGAAAATCTCCTACAATTTTTCCTTGAACATAAGGACCAATTGCCCCCGGTGCTTGATCTGTCGCGACTGTTTTAATCGGCATAGTTTTCTCCTCAAATATTTTTTTGATATGATACTCATTCTAGTATAACAAATTATCAGAAAATTTTGCTAACTTGAGTTATAAAAGAAGTCGCTGTTCAGTGAACAGTGACTTCTTTTCTTTATTGATTGCCAATCAAAGCCATAAAACTCGCCTCGTTTTGACCGTAGGCCACGCGCACACGATTAAGGGCGAAGAGACTATCGGCACTACTTGCGAGTCCTGGATGAGTCGTTAACCCAAGTTTATAGCCTGCTGCTTCAGCAAGGGCACCAGTTTGTGCATTATAGCGCCCAGCAGGATAACAAATAACTGAAGTATTTTGATGCAATAAATTATCTAAATATTTTTTTGAATCAATTAACTCAGTGTTCACTGCCTCGTTACTTGAGTACTCTAAATCCGGATGATTGACCGTATGACTACCAATCGACATGAGCGGATTAGATTTTAATGCTAACAAACCATCATCCGCCATCTTATCCTCATTGCCCACCATACCCGTGATAATGAAGAAACTACCTTTCATACCAAGTTCCGTTAAGATAGGCATAGCTGTATCGTGCGCATTTTTATACCCATCATCGAAAGTTATCCAGACGATTTTGTCTGCAGGTTTTTCGTTGGTCGTCAACACACGGTAGGCTTCCTCAGGACTCAAGGTATAATAACCGGCATTCTTTAGCGCAGTCATCTCCATTTTGAACTCATCAGCTGGCACAAATAAGGTATTACCACCGACGACATCTGCGATATGATGATACATCAATATCGGAAATTTAATTGGCGTATCAGATTTCACCCATTTTGGCTCTGGCTTTTCGGTTTCTTCTTTACTGGATATTGACGGCTGAACTTTTTCACCGCTCTCTTCAACGACCTTTTCGGTCACTGACTTCGTCACTTTGATTGGTCGATTTTCAAGCCTTGCTGATTTTCCAGATACCATTTTGAAAATAATCGTACCCACTAAGGCAAGGAGGATGACTACAATCAAAACTTGTAACATTTTTTTCATAGCTATTGATTCCCCTTAAGGTTTCAAACGGTGGAGGAGACGTGGAAACGGAATCGCTTCGCGGATGTGTTCGTTGCCTGTGATCCAAGTCACTGCACGTTCTAATCCGAGTCCGAATCCTGAGTGTGGCACACTACCGTATTTGCGAAGGTCGAGATACCAAGCGTACTCTTCTTCTGACAATCCAAACTCAACTAATTTGGTTTTAAGATACTCATAGTCTGTCGCACGTTCGCTACCACCGATGATTTCGCCGTATCCTTCTGGTGCTAGCAAATCAGCACAGATGACCACATCTTCACGTGTTGGATGTGGTTTCATGTAGAAGGCTTTGATCGCTTTGGGATAGTTGAGGATGAATGTCGGAACACCGAAATAGTTTGAAATCCATGTTTCATGCGGTGAGCCAAAGTCATCTCCCCATTCGATTTTTTCATAATCATTGTCAGCCTGATGCTCTTGTAGCAAAGCAACCGCATCATCATAAGTGATTTTCTTAAATGGTATCTCGATGTATTTTTCAAGGACTGCTACATCACGGTCAAGTTCATTTAAAGCGTAAGCTTGATTATTAACCACCGCTTTGATGATGTGTTTCACGTAAGCTTCTTGGACATCAAGAGATTCTTCATGTGTCGTGAAAGCCATCTCAGGCTCAATCATCCAGAACTCTGTCAAGTGACGACGTGTTTTAGATTTTTCAGCACGGAATGTTGGACCAAAGGTAAAGACTTTACCAAAAGCCATGGCACCTGCCTCAGCATAGAGCTGGCCAGTTTGTGACAAGAAAGCAGGCTGACCAAAGTAGTCAGTTTCAAACAATTCTGTCGTCCCTTCTGGTGCTGAGCCTGTTAAAATCGGGCTATCAATCTTGATAAAACCACGTGCGTTGAAAAACTCATAAGTCGCACGAATGATTTCATTACGAACGAGCATAATCGCATGTTGCTTACGACTACGCACCCACAGGTGACGGTTATCCATGAGGAAGTCTGTCCCGTGATCTTTAGGCGTAATCGGGTAATCAACTGACTCACCAATGACCTCAATATCTGTCACATCAAGTTCGTAGCCAAACTTGCTACGATCATCAGCCTTAACAGTTCCTGTGATTTTCACCGAAGTTTCTTGGGCTAAATGTTTGATGATATCAAACTTAGCAAGGCCTTCTTCTTCGCCAAATTTTTCAATGAAATTTGGTTTGAAAGCAACTGCTTGAAAATAAGCTGTCCCATCACGCAATTGTAAGAAAGCAATCTTACCCTTCCCTGATTTATTGGCTACCCAAGCGCCAATTGTGATTTCTTGATCGACATAATTTTTAACGTCAATGATTGATACAAAGTTTCCCATTTTTTCTATTTCCTACTTTCTGCGGTTCCATTTCATGAGAGCTTGAAACTTGACCTCCGCTAGCGCTCCGTCCAAGCAGGGTCATTCACGAACTATCGTCCGTTCAAAGTCTCAACTAAAATTATTTTACTTCACAAACTGCATAATAATGACCATCCGGGTCCGCAAAATTAAAGACTCGACCTAGGCCTGGTGCTTCTACAATTTCACCGACTGCATCACTTACCGCTGTCACTTTGGCATGCAAAGCGTCAAACTCATTGGCTTGAAACATGAGTGAAGGCACGTTGTCAACGACTTCTGGTGAGACTTCTCGGATGAATGCCTTGGCATATAAATTCAACGTAACTTGACTATCTGCAGCTGGTTTAATTGTTGCTGAGTTGTCATCTATTTTTTGACCGACAAAGCCGATCCCTTGCCAAAATGCTAAGGCGTCATTGATATTCTCAACATAAAGCATGATGGCTAATTCTGATTGAAACATCTTAAATTCCCCTTTGAATTTCTAATTTTAAGCTTCCATATAAGTTTTGAGTCGATTAACAGCATCTACCAAGGTTGCCATGTCAGTCGCATAACTCATTCGAAGATTGTCGTTGGTACCAAAACCTGCACCTGTTACGACCGCAACGCCGGTTTCTTCTAAGATATCATCACAAAAAGCTGTGACATCCGTGAAGCCTTTGATAGCCATGGCTTTGGCTACTTTTGGAAAGAGGTAAAATGCGCCTTGTGGCTTAATGGCTTCAAAACCTGGGATTTCATTGACTAACGGATAAATCGTATTTAAACGTTGCTCAAATTCTGCTCGCATGTTTTCAATATCGGTTTGGTCACCGGTTAAGGCTTCAATGGCTGCGTATTGCGCCACTGCAGACGGATTAGAAGTTGTTTGACTGACGATTTTACTCATGGCGCTGATAATCTCAGGATTCCCCACAGCAAAGCCAATCCGCCAACCTGTCATAGCATAAGTTTTTGATACGCCATTGATAATCAAAGTTTGCTTTTTAATGGCTTCTGAAAGGCTAGAGATTGGTGTAAAGTCATGGCCATTATAAACTAAACGACCGTAGATATCATCAGCTAGGATGATCACATCGTTTTCAACCGCCCAGTCCCCAATAGCCAGCAACTCTTCTGCTGTATAAATCATACCCGTCGGATTTGATGGTGAATTGAGAAGCAAGACACGCGTTTGATCTGTTTTGAGCGTTTCAAGCTGAGCTACTGTTACTTTGAAGTCAGTTTCTTGAGTGCCAACAGCGAACACCGGCACACCACCAACCATTTTAACTTGATCTGCATAGCTAACCCAGTAGGGTGTTGGAATGATAACCTCATCACCTGCATCTAGGACACTGGCAAAGAAAGCGTAGAGGGCAAATTTTGCCCCAGTCGTCACGACAACTTCGTTACGCGCGACACCATAACCGTAATATTTCTCAAAATATGTCCCGACGGCATCTTTGAGCTCAGGTAAACCGCCCGCTTGGGTGTAGAAGCTTGCTTTTCCTGAATCAATCGCCGCCTTAGCTGCTGCTGCAATATTATCAGGTGTTGTGAAATCAGGTTCACCAATGGTGAGCATGAGAATATCACGGCCTTGCGTTTGTAACGCTTTGGCGCGCGCAGACGCTGCTAGTGTAACCGATTCTTCTAAGTTGTTGACTAGGCTTGATAATTTCATAAGGTATCTTCTCCCAACTGCTCTGCAAAATTTTTCGATTACTTAAAATTATACCAAAAATGCCTTGAAAAATCAGCCCTTCTTGTTGATATTCTCAATTTATTCTCAAATATAAAAGGATAGTTTTAACCCTTCACTATTTTTTATGTTATTTTAGGTCACATAGCGACATGACCTTAACCTTTCAGTTTCTTACCTGAATCAAAAGCATATAAAACCATGTCTTTTGTTTGCCAAGCGATTTTGCCATTATAAAGCGTTAAGCTAGCTGTTTTTTCAGTCAACTCACTTTTGTTATCAGCTAGCTTAACAACCTTAATCTCGCCTCCCTTAGCAGGCATCAAAACACCAAAGGCTTGCCCTTTACTATCCTGACCAATGAGACTATAAGTTGTGTCTGTTGTCGTCGTAATTTCAAAGTTTGTGACCTTTTTAACCGGAGTCTTTGCCCTAGCAATGCTAATGGCTTCAGACTTGGCACGACTATAAGGACTCATGGCTTGCATGTAGAAGAAGATTGTCCCGATTAGTAATGACAGGATAATCAAGAGCACGCCAATCCAAATTTGGCTTATTTTTGTCATTCTTTTTTTTCTCATAACTGCCTTTCATTCCTTCCAAAAACTTTTGGTTTCTTGCAAGATATCATCTAACTTGGCAAAGTCCACGCGACTGGCTTGTCGCAAGTTCTTAACCATTTTTTTGGCGTAGGTTTTGCCAGCCAAGCGTTTGTCGAGGATGATGACCACCGATTTTTGGTCTTTTCGACGGTTAACGCGTCCAAGAGCTTGCTTGAGCTGCAAGGTTGCCATGGGCACTGAAAAATCAAAGAAAGGATTTTTAAAGCGCTTGGCATATTTTCGAATTAAAATGTCATCAGGCACTGTAAATGGCAATCTTGTCACAAGCAAAATCAAGTCATCTTGTCGTTCAAAATCGACGCCTTCCCAGAATTTTTTACTGCCTAGGAGAATGGCCTGATCACGTTCATCAAATTTTTTCTTAATTCGGCTAGCATCTTCTGATACATCCGCTTGGAGAAAGTCAACTTCCGCTGCTTCTAAAGCCTGCGCTGTCAGCGCTAGGCTATCGTTACTGGTAAATAAAACAACCATTGACTTGCCGATCTTAGCGACTTGTCGGACTTGTTCTGAGATAAATTTTGCATAGTTTTCAGGAGATTCTGTGGTCACGTCAACACTATCGGTTGCGACATAGACTTGCTGGTTATTGATTTTTTCCAGTGGCATGCGATCAAAAGTATAATCTGTAAAACCTAACAACTCTGGAAAAACAGCCTGTTTTTCAGACATGGCCAAGGTAGCCCCAATCAAATAGGTTTTTGTCGCCTGAGGGATCATGGCTGCAAAGTTCAGAAAGTCAGTCGGACTGGACTTGAGGACATGATTTTGAATCCAGATAAAATCCTCTGGATTTGCTAAGACATCTGTAATAGCCGTTAAATCGAGTTCTTGGGCGTCCAGACGAATTTTGTCAACATTAAGCTGCCGACGTGACAGTTGATGGGTCAGACTTTCTAGTAGTCTCCTGTGTAATTGAGAGGCATGACGGTTAACTTTTACCAGTTCATCTAGAAGCTTGACCGATTTTTGCTGGGCATTTTCTAATATAGAAAAGAGCTGTTGGGCTTCATCTACGACTAAAACTTTGTCTTCAAACATCGCCGTTTGATCAGCAATTCGCTCTGCCAAATAGGCATGGTTCATGACAATAACCTGGGCATTCTCTGCTTTTTTCTGTGTGAGCTGCCAAAAATCCTGTTCAAAATAGAGTTGACCTGGACTCACTGTCCCTGTATGGCGGATACTATCTAGGTAAGCATGGCTGGTCATGGTCAGGCTCAACTCGTCTAATTCACCAGTTTTTGTTTCAGTCAACCAGACCAGAACTTTCATCTTAAAGATTTCAAAGTTCTTGCCGTCATCTGCTTTGTAAAGCAATTTACTGAATTTTTCAAGCGAGATATAGTTAGCCGTCCCAAGTACTTTCGCGAAGTTGACACCAAATTTCGCCTTGAACACAGGTGCTAAATCCTGCATGAGCTGGTCTTGCAAAATTTTAGTCGGCACTGATAAAATCAGCTTTTTGCCTTGACCTAATAGCGTTAGAAGGTAAGCATACGTCTTACCGATACCTGTTGGTGCCTCAATGAAGGAAGCTGATTCATCTGCCAAACGAGCTTTTACTACTTCCGCAAAAGCTTTTTGCTGCGGACGTTCGGCTAAGTTCAGCAGTTTTAAATTTTTCCTAAAATTCTTCTTGACGAGATTTTTGTTTTCTGAAAAATAAGGTTTCAAGGTTGAAATATGATTAACTTTAATCATATCAGCGTGCTTGCGTTTGGCTTCAGGCAATTGTTCTGTAATGACTAATCTTGTTTCATAAATCATGCTGTCAGCGTGCTGCTCAATTTCTGTCAAGACATTTTTAGGCAGATGACGCATTTTCTCTTGAAGTTTAATCAAAAGTTTCGCTGTCGCATAGGCATCTGATAAGGCTTCATGGGGTTTATCATGCTGCAAATTCAGAACACGTGAGAGGGTCTCTAGCCCATATTTCTCCAGAGTTGGGAAGAAAACCCTTGCGAGCTCGACCGTGTCGACTCTAGGCATGTCAAGGCTGACGCCATGTTGTGTAAAGGTACGAGCTAGGAGGTGGTAGTCAAATTTGACATTATGTGCGACAAAAACGCAGTCACGCAGAATGGCGGCAACATCAGGTAAGACATCAGAAAAATCAGGCGCGGCTTGTGCTTGAGCCGTCGTGATGCCTGTTAACATGGTGATATGGTAGTCCAGCGCCTCGTGGGGGTTGACGTCGGTCTGATAGGTCTGTGTGATTTTGCCGTTTTCAACCACGGCAATGCCAATCTGGATAATTTTACTCGTGTGGCTAGCGCTTGTCGCCTCTAAGTCCACTACTGCGTATTTGGTCATAGTTTTCGTTTTCTATTCATGCAAAAGATAAGTTGAATCTATTATAACATATAATGATTTTTGATATAATGAGGGAAACAAGCAATAACAAGAAAAATCACTTGCTACTGCTCTATTCTAACGTTGTATATCTCAAAGGAGTCGCTATGAACATTAAAATGGTAACCAACCCAATCGCCTACGAAAATACTTACTTTTTATCCAACGATGAGGCAACACTCGTCATCGATCCCGGCAATGACACAGATTCAATTCTCAGTGTCATCAATGACATCGCAAAACCTGTCGCAGCCATTCTATTGACGCACACCCACTACGATCACATCATGAGCGTCGAAGCCGTCCGCAAAGCAACAGGCGCCCCTGTCTACGTCAGCCCACTTGAAGCAGATTGGCTCTATACGCCAACGCTTAACCTCTCAGGCTTACCGCGTCATGAGCATGATCTTCCTAACGTCGTGGTCAATGCTGCAGAACACACGTTCACAGCAGACACAACTTATCACATCAGTGGCTTTGACTTCACTGTACCTGCCACACCGGGTCACTCCCAAGGTGGTGTTTCTTTCGTTTTTGAGAAAGAAGAAATTGTCTTCACAGGAGACGCACTCTTCCCAGGTACAATCGGTAGAACAGACCTCAATACAGGGGATATTGACACACTTAAAACCTCTATCAAGACCCAACTTTTCACACTGCCTGACAACTATCGCGTCTTCCCAGGCCACGGCCCACAAACTAGAATTGGTGCTGAAAAACTGCACAATCCGTTTTTCTTAGATTAATACGTTAGGTAAAAAACAGAGCATGATTTCGCAGTCATGTGT
>NZ_BCVN01000023.1 GCF_001591765.1 Pseudolactococcus raffinolactis NBRC 100932
CCCTGAAAATTCAGATGGTGTTTGTTTATCTCTTAATTCGCAACAATGTTTACTAATTTATCAGGCACTGCAATCACTTTACGGACTGTTTTACCAGCGATTAAGTCTTTGATCACATCATTTTCAAGGGCAATTTTTTCCAGTTCATCTTTTGAAGCACCTGTTGGTACCATGACTTTAGCTTTGTTTTTGCCTAAAAATTGAAGGACGATTTCGACTTCATCATCTTGAAGTTTGCTGTCGTCAAATGTTGGCCAAGCGACATAAGAAATGCCTGCTTCACCTGTTAAGGTTTGCCATAATTCTTCACCTAAATGCGGTGCGAATGGTGCTAATAACTGAATGAAGCCTTTAGCATAATCAAGTGGCAATTCAGGTAATTTATTAGCGGCATTGACGAAGATCATCAGCTGAGAAATCGCCGTGTTAAATTTCAAGGCATCCAAATGTTCAGTGACTAACTTAACCGTTTCGTTATAGACACGATCCAGTTTGCCATCTTTTTCAGCCGTGATTGTTTTTTCAGTCAGCAAACGATACACACGCTCGAGGAATTTATGTGAGCCTTCAAGACCTTCTGTTGACCAAGCAATGCTGGCGTCGAGCGGCCCCATGAACATTTCGTAAAGACGCAAGGTATCTGCGCCGTACTGTTCAACGACATCATCTGGATTGATCACATTTTTCAATGATTTCGACATCTTGGCAGGGCCTTGCTCGAGTTCTTCACCATTTTCCAGATTATAGAACTTCCCATCACGCGCCTCAACCTTATCAGATGCCACAAGCGCACCACGACCATCGCGATAGCTTGTACCCAAAATCATCCCTTGATTATAAAGTTTTTGGAAGGGCTCTTTCGTTGGCACCACGCCAATGTCGTAGAGGAATTTATGCCAGAAGCGAGCATAAAGCAAGTGAAGGACGGCATGCTCAGCACCACCGATATAGATATCAACCGGTAGCCACTCTTTTAAGAGTTCTGGATCAGCCAACTGCTCGCTGTTTTTCGGATCAATATAGCGTAGGAAATACCAGCTAGATCCCGCCCATTGTGGCATGGTGTTGGTCTCACGACGCCCTTTAACACCATCTTCACGTGTGACTGATAACCAGTCAGTTAAGTTTGCAAGTGGTGACTCACCAGTCCCTGACGGTTTAATGTCACTTGTTTTTGGTAAAACAAGCGGTAGATCTTGTTCTGGTACAGCTGTTGATGTGCCATCTTCCCAATGGATGATTGGGATTGGTTCACCCCAGTAACGTTGACGGCTAAAGAGCCAGTCACGCAAGCGATAAGTCACTTTTTCTTTACCGAAGTGATGGGTTTCTAGCCACTCGACCATTTTAGCAATGGCTTCTGACTTATCCAGACCATCTAAGAAGTCTGAATTAATGTGTAAACCGTCTTCTGTATAAGCTTCTTTTGTGACGTCACCACCGGCAATAACCGGAATGATCGGTAGATCGAATGTTGTCGCAAAATCCCAGTCACGTTGGTCATGAGCTGGTACGGCCATGATGGCACCTGTCCCGTAACTTGCAAGGACGTAGTCTGAAATCCAGATTGGAATTTCACGGCCATTGACTGGATTGATGGCATAAGCACCAGTCCAAACGCCTGTTTTTTCTTTGGCAAGGTCTGTTCTCGCCAAGTCAGATTTGAGGCTGGCTTGATGTTGATATTCCTTCACAAACTCAGCTTGACCTGGACTTGCGATTTGGTTGACCAACTCGTGTTCTGGTGCTAAAACAGCATAAGTTGCACCGAAAAGTGTATCAGGACGTGTCGTAAAGACGGTAAAGTCTTGGTCAAAGCCTTTGATTTTGAAAGCAACATTAGCACCAACTGACTTACCAATCCAGTTGCGTTGCATATCTTTAACTGACTCTGGCCAGTCCACATCTTCAAGGTCATTTAAGAGACGTTCAGCATAGGCTGTGATTTTTAGCATCCATTGGCGCATGGGTTTGCGAACGACTGGATAGCCACCACGCTCTGATGTTCCATCAGGCAGTACTTCTTCATTTGAGATAGCTGTACCAAGTTCTTCTACCCAGTTAACCGCTACTTCTGCTTCATAGGCTAGGCCTTTTTCATAAAGTTTAGTAAAAATCCACTGTGTCCATTTATAGTAGTCTGGATCAGTTGTATTGATTTCGCGCTCCCAGTCGTATGAAAAACCAAGGGCATTGATTTGACGTTTGAAAGTCGCTATATTTTTCGCAGTAAACTCGGCTGGATCATTGCCTGTATCCATAGCATACTGTTCAGCAGGGAGACCAAAAGCATCCCAACCCATTGGATGCAAGACATTATAACCTTGTGCCCGACGCATGCGGCTAAGAATATCCGTCGCCGTGTAGCCTTCTGGATGCCCCACGTGAAGACCGGCACCACTTGGATAAGGAAACATATCTAGGGCATAGAATTTAGGTTTATTTTTATCAGTCCCTGTTTTGAAGGTCTGATTGTCAGCCCAAAAAGCTTGCCATTTTTTTTCAATTGCTTGATGATTAAAAGTCATAATATTCTTTCTGTTAGTTAGTGTTAGTAGTCTTTATTTTACGATAATTTCACTGTTTTGACAACTTGCCATCTCAAATCAAACTGTAGAGCAAGACCAGATCGCTCCCACTTAAAGTCAAGCCGTACTGCCGCTCAAATTTCTTAATCTTTTGCGTCAGGGTATTGCGGTGAATGTACATGGCCTTGGCCGTTTTCAGTTGGTTGCCGTCATGTTGATAGAGCTGCGTAATCAAATCCTGCGCCTCTACATCGGTCAAAAGCCCTTGCTTGATTTTGTTTAATGGTGGACTGGTGACTTGGCCTAGACCTGCTTTGATGAGCGATTCTGAAAAACTGAGACCATGATCAAAGTTGTTTTGCTCAGTTGGATAAAGCGTGCTGAGTTCTGTCTGATCTGCAAACAACCCCAAATAGTAGTCACATTTAACCCCTAAATCCTGTGTTAAGGTCCCCAGAACTTGCTTGATTTCTCCCTCGCTCAAGCGTTCTGCCGTCATTTTTTCAATGGCGATACCGTAGGTGGGTGTGATTTGCTTAACTTTTACGATCCCTGGGAAAATCAAGGATAGATTTTCTGCGATTTCAGAAAAGCCTTGGGATTTGAACTGAATGACGCGGTAGGTGCCGTGGGGGAGTCGGTCGAAATCTAGGGTTTTGGCTTGAAACAAGACATCGTTAAAGAGGCTGATTTCGCGTTGGGTCAGCTCGTTTTTGGCGATATGAAAGGGGTGACCTTGGCTTTCAAAGTTGAGGTCAGCCGGATTTTCACTTGCGCCTGTTTTGATTGGGAATAGCTTGGCTAATGCTTCTATCTTCATGACTTTACCAAAAAACGCCAACTGGCGTTTAGACTATATCTTCTGATTTGACACGCATTGCAAATAATGGTGACAAAGGACGATTTTCGTGAATACGGACAATGGCATCAGCGATTAAAGCTGAGATTGAAATTTCCGTAATTTTTTCAGAATTGCGAATGCTATCTGGTAACTCGATTGTGTCTGTTACGACCAATTTCGTAATGGACGAATTTTCAATGCGTTCAAGTGCTGGACCTGATAAAACACCATGGGTACAAGAAGCATAGATTTCAGTTGCACCAAGTTTTTTAAGCGCATTGGCCGCAAGTGTGATCGTCCCTGCAGTATCAATCATGTCATCGATCAAGACACATTTTTTACCTTTGACATCACCGATGATATTCATGATCTCTGCAACATTGGCACGTGGGCGACGTTTATCAATGATCGCAATCGGTGTTTTCAAGAAGTCTGCCAATTTACGCGCACGTGTAACGCCACCATGGTCAGGTGAGACAACCACAACATCACCTTCAGCACCTGTCAAGCCGATGCGTTCGAAATAATCTGCAATGAGGGGCGCACCCATGAGGTGGTCAACTGGAATGTCGAAGAAACCTTGGATTTGTGACGCATGGAGGTCAATCGTCACCAAGCGGTCAACCCCAGCTCTTTGGAGCATATTTGCGACCAATTTTGATGTGATTGGTTCGCGTGGGCGTGCTTTTCGGTCTTGACGTGCATAGCCATAATAAGGCATGACAACATTGACTGAGCCAACAGAGGCCCGTTTCAAAGCATCAACCATGATCAACAGCTCCATCAAGTTTTCATTGACCGGACTAGATGTTGATTGAATCAGAAAGACATGACTGCCACGAACTGACTCCTCAATATTGATTTGAATTTCACCGTCACTGAAAGTTTTAACATTGCATTTTCCGAGATCGAGTCCCATGTTTCTAGCGATTTTTTTAGCCAGTTCCTGGTTTGAGCTGAGTGCAAATAACTTCAGGTTTGCGTACGACATGACTTCCTCCGTGATTTTTGATACCCAGCCAAATGGTGCTAGACTCGTCGCTTGAACCCTTTTAAACATTCAAGGTCAGGCTTGTTCACCATGGCTAACAGGTATGGATTAGAATAATTTGAACACTATCCTACTATAGGATACTCTCCCATTTTACTATTTTTCAAGTGTTTTGTAAATGCTCCTGATAGGACTAGATTAAATTAAGTCTTGGAAGAGACCTTTGACAAATAGCGCCTCGTCAAAGTTTTCCAAGTCTTGAAGACCTTCTCCAAGCCCGACTAATTTGACAGGAATTTGTAATATTTGTTGGATGGTTAAGATGATACCACCTTTTGCCGAACCGTCCAATTTTGTCAAGACAATCCCAGTTAATGGGGTGACGTTTGAAAATTCCTTGGCCTGAGAAATGGCATTTTGACCAGTTGTCGCATCCAATGCTAGCAAGGTTTCATGTGGCGCATCTGGCAATTCGCGTTTGATGATTTTGCCCATTTTTTCAAGCTCTTTCATCAGGTTATCTTTATTTTGCAAACGGCCCGCTGTATCAATCAATAGCATGTCAAACTGTTCATTCTGTGCACGTTTGACGGCATCAAAGACAACAGAGGCTGGATCAGAATTTTCTTTCCCAACAACTACATCAACACCACTACGACGCGCCCATTCGACCAATTGATCTCTTGCCCCAGCACGGAAAGTGTCTGCAGCTGCGAGTAGGACTTTTTTGCCTTCATTTTTAAAACGGTTCGCAAGTTTACCAATCGTTGTTGTTTTCCCAACACCATTGACCCCAACGAACATCATCACGGTTAAACCATCTTGAAGGTTAAGCTGTGTATTCAGGCCTGATTCTCCAAAATTGTCAACCATTTTTTCAATGATGACGCGCTTCACGTCGTCTTTTGACTTGGCATTTTGAAGTTTAACTTCGCGACGCAAATCATCTGTCAATTGAGTCGCCACATCAACACCGACATCACTCATGATCAGTGTGTCTTCTAGGTCTTCGAAAAATTCTTCATCGACTGAACGGAAATTCGCTAAAAATTCATTAAAACGTGCGCCAAATGACTTGCTCGTTTTTTTCAAGGATTTCTCGTATTTTGCTTCGATTTGTTGCGGTGTTTCAGTTTCGAGCTCTGGCTCTGGTGAAACATCAGCCACTTCATCTGCTGTTACTGCTACTTCAGGTTCTGGTACAGTTTCAATCGTAACGGTATTATCTGTCGTTTCTGAAGTAGATGCTGGCACTTCAAATACTGGCTCAGACTCAGCTATATCTTCATGCTCAAGGTCTGATTCAATGTCAGTTTCTGTTTCTGCTACTGCCTCTACTTCTGATAAGTCAAATTTGAAAATATCAGCTGAGGCATTTTCTTCGATTTGTTCTTCAACTTTTTTACCAAAAATTTTATCAAATAAGCCCATTTAATCCTCCAAAATATAGGTTTGAATCGCCCATGCAACACCATGCTCATCATTTGTGACAGGTGCGACAACATCTGCTAATGCCTTAACTTCAGGAGTCGCATTTTTCATGGCAATACCTAGTCCCGCCCATTCTAGCATGGCTAGATCATTTTCTTCATCCCCCATAGCCATGACTTGGCTTTGATCGATGCCTAAAATGGCTGTTAATTTTCCAAGCCCAAATGATTTGACTACGCCCTTAGGCATGATTTCTAGTAGAATATCACGAGACTTGAAAATCTCGTATTTTTCTTTTAAATTGGCTGGAATTTTAGGGATTTGTTGGTCCAGAAATTCCGCATTAATAGCACTAACTGCCTTGTTGAAAATCAGATCACGAGGAATCTCATCAAATGGCCCTTCGACAAAGCTCAGAAAAGGACTGAAGCCTTGATAGAGCGAGTTAGGATTGGTTTCATAAGCTAGACCTTCAGAGATGACATCCATTGGTAAGTCAAGCGCTGCGAGCGCTTCATGAATCTCGACTAGATCATCATAGGAAAAAGTTTTCTTTGAGAGAATCTCTCCGTTATTGCGCTGAACCAGACCACCGTTAAAGGTGATTGAATACTCTGATACCACTAGCAAATCTAGCTCTTTCAAGATGTGCTCGATTGCTTTTAAAGGGCGACCGGTCGTGATGACCACATGAACTCCGGCAGCCTGCGCTTGTTTGATTGCGACTTTATTTTCAGTAGAAATCTGCTTATCGTGTGTGAGCAAAGTCCCATCTAAATCCAAGGCTAATAATTTTATTTTCGACATGTTAAGGACTTCTTTCTTTTTTTACTTCTGATCGGCCGCCACGAAATCTTTCAGTTTGACTGAAACGATTTTCGAGACGCCACCTTCTTGCATGGTCACACCATACATGGCTTTGGCTGCCTTCATCGTGCCTTTTCTATGCGTCACGACGATAAACTGACTACTTTCATCAAAACGCATCATATAATCCCCGAAACGTTTGACATTGGCCTCATCTAATGCCGCCTCAACTTCATCGAGGACGACAAATGGTACTGTCCGTACACGTATGATGGCAAATAGTAAAGCCAGGGCCGTTAGGGATTTTTCTCCGCCACTCATGAGGTTGAGACTGGCGAGTTTTTTTCCAGGTGGCTGAACGGCAATTTCGATCCCAGCATCCAACAAATCTTCCGAAGTTAGGATGAGATCAGCCTGACCGCCACCAAACATTTGCGTGAAGGTCTTTTGAAAGGAAAGTCTGATTGCTTCAAAAGTTGATTTAAAGCGGACTTTTACTTCATCATCCATGTCATTTATCGTAGATTCTAGCAAGGCTTTGGCCTTGAGTAAATCTTCTTTTTGCGTATTGAGAAACTCACGACGCTCATTCACTTCATCGAATAGTTCGATAGCTGCTAGGTTGATTGGACCAAGTTTTCTAATTTGAGATTCTAGTGATTGTAGCTGACGTTCACTTTCTGACAGACTGACTAACTCTTCTGCCTGTTCTTTTGCCGCATCAAAACTCATCTGGTAGTCATTAACCAGTTTATTTTGGCGACTTCTCAAACGATTTTCAGACGTTTCAAGTGACAATTCTAATCTTGTTTTCTGAGCTAATTGATCCTGACGCTGCTTGATATTCACCGTGTTCGCGTCATCCAAATCTTCGATTTGGGCAGTCAAGTCTTCACGTTCGAAACGTAGACTGACCAGTTTAATGTTAGCAGCTTCCAGACTGTCAGATACTGCTTTCAGATGCGTCGTCAAGCTTTCAAGACGCGTTTCATTGTCTAAGTCAGATATAGTCGTTTCTTGTTGACTGGTCAAGGCTTGAATTTCAGCCTCTAAGTTGGCTTGTTCAGTGGTTAACCGTTTGATTTCACCCGCTGTATGGCGGATATCAGACGTGACCTCAGAAAGTTTCAGTTGACTTTCTTGCAGATCTCGACGCAAGTTTTCCGTTAGTGTTTTAACTTGTGATTGACTACTTTTCACTTCAGAAATGTCGGTGTTAATCTGTGTTTTCTTCTCTTGAATCGTAACGAGTGATGCGTCATACGCTTCATTTTCAAGTGTGAGTTTGTCAATAACGGCTTGCTCGTCAGATGCATTGGAAAGCGCCAAACGACTTTCTAAGTCTTGCTTGCTTTCTAAGAGTGCTTCCTCTTTTAGGCTGTACTCTTGACTTTGTAGACGTGCTGCCTCACCTTTTTGGCGCAAGTCAGTTAAGGTTGTGGTCAAGCTCGTTTTCTGATGTTGCAATTCCTGCAAGTCTTTTTCAAATCCACGAACAGTCTGATCCAAAACGGCGACTTTTTGCGTCAAATCATCAATTTCGACATTGGTAAAAGTCGTTGAATTTTTCTTATTCGCACCACCTGAGAAAGAGCCGCCAGGTCGAATTTCTGTCCCATCAAGCGCAACGATTCTCGCTGTAAAGTTCAGCGCTCTAGCGATTTGTGTCGCATGATCATTGTTATCAACAATCAGAACACTGCCAAGCAAGTTTGAAATGGCAGGTGCAATATTTTCATCATAACTTACCAAATTTTGTGCCGTATCAATGAAACCTGGTATATTGGCAACTTGATTGGTTTTACTAAAATGACGGGGTTTAATGGTCGTCAAAGGTAAGAATGTTGCACGTCCTAAGCGTTGCGCTCTTAGGAAATTAATGGCTGATTTAGCAGCCTGTTCATCTGAGACGATAATATTTTGAGCACCACCTGCTAGGGCAATATCCATTGCTGTCGCATACTGTTTATCAAAACTCACCAAATCAGCGACAGCACCAATAATCCCTGGTAATTTGTCAGAGGCTTGTAAGACCGCTTTGACACCTTGATAAAAATTGGCATGACTAGCTCGGATATTTTCCAGACTTGTTAAACGTGCCTTGCCTTTGTTTAATTCATCCATGGCAGCAAACAAGCGATTCTGGGTCTGACCGATAGCCGTTTCTAGGGTCTTGAGTTCGATATCAGATGTATTGTACTGGGCTAAAAGTTGTGCTAACTCTAATTTTAGTGTTTCAGAGCGTTGGGTCGTTGCGTCTAACTCTGTTTTTAAATTGTTATATTTTTCAGCTAACGCTTGATTTTCATCAGACTTGCTAGCAGCATTAGCTCTGATATTATCTAGCTCTGAAGTATTTTTGGTGATCGCATTAGAGAGTTGCGCTTCTTGGTTAACCAAGTCCACAAACTCTGCCCTTAAGCGTTCAATGACATCATCTGGATTTTCAGAAAAGTTATCTAGTTTACCTTGTAGCGTCCGAATTTGTGCGTCTAGCGTTGCTTTTTGAGCTTGATTGGTCTCAAGTCTGTCAGTCAAGATTGCCAATGTCTCAGATACTTCAGTCAGTTTACTTGTGAGACTTGCGATGCGTGCCTCACGCTCTGCTGCTGACTTTTGAGACATTTGAGCTTGACTGTGAAAAATATCAATTTTAGACTGAAAATCAGATTTTGCCGTTGTAAATTGTAAAATCTCAGCCTGTAACTTTTCTTGATCTCTTTCAACAGCAGATCGCGCTTGTTTTAGTTTAAGCACATCTCGCTCAAAGACTTCTTGTGCCGCATCAAGTTGTGCCAAAGTCTCCTGAACATCTTTAAATTGCGCTTGCGCACTTTCATAGCTGACTTTTTCAGCAATGATTTGTGCGACTAGAACAGAGATGTCAAGTTGCGTGCGTCGCGCATCGAGTTCCCGGAATTTCAGGGCGACATCACGTTGTGCGCGCAACGGTGTTAATTGACCGTCTAGTTCATAGATGATGTCTTCTAGACGATCCATATTTTCTTGTGTTGCGGAGAGTTTAGATTCTGTTTCTTTCTTGCGATTTTTGTACTTTAAAACACCCGCTGCTTCTTCAAAAATAGCGCGACGTTCTTCTGGTTTGCTATTAAAAATCGACTCAATTTTCCCTTGAGAAATAATGGAGAAGCTATCACGGCCAAGCCCTGTATCAGTGAAAAGTTCATGGACGTCTTTTAGGCGTACTTTTTTACCGTTAATCAAAAATTCGCTATCACCATTACGATAAAGACGACGGGTAATGACAACGGTCGCTTCACTTGGCAGGTAGCCATCGGCATTGTCAAAGGTCACGATGACCTCGGCATAGTTGAGTGCGCGGCGTTTTTGCGTACCAGCAAAGATGATATCTGGCATTTTAGCGCCACGCAGACTTTTAGCCGACTGCTCGCCTAGTGCCCAGCGCAAACTCTCAGTAACGTTTGACTTGCCTGAACCATTTGGCCCGACAATCGCCGTCACACCTGTATCAAAAGTAATTTTTGTCCGATCAGCAAAAGATTTAAAACCGACCATTTCGATTTGTTTCAAATACATCTTAGTTATCCTTTTGTTGATTTTTCTGCTTTAGGAAAGCTGAGCATGCGGCATCTTGTTCGGCAATTTTTTTGGATTTCCCTTTGCCGTGACCAATCGGGTGGCCTTCAAATACCACATCCACCTCAAAAACAGGTGCATGCACCGGACCACTTTTCCCAACAACGACATATTCGAGTGGAATTTTATTATTTTTGTCGATCTGACCTGCTGTATAAAAAATTTCTTGTAAGGCCGACTTGTAGTCAGTCACTTTATCATAAGAGCCATTTTCAATCTCAGGAATCATCACGTCATAAATAAACTGCTTAACTGCAGCCAAGTCTTTATCCATCAAAAGTGCCCCAAGAAAGGCTTCAAATAGATTTTCTAGATTGGCATCATTTTCACGCCCACCACTTTTTTCTTCGCCATTCCCAAGTTTGAGGTACTGATCAAACCCTAATTTACGCGAAAAGTCCGCAAGAGATTCTCTGCGAACGATTGAAATTTTCTTTTCAGTTAAAACACCCTCACGCTCATGCGGGTAGGCTTTGTAGAGGTATTCGACAATGATAAATCCTAGCGCCGCGTCTCCTAAAAATTCTAAGCGTTCATTATGAAAGACGCTTGAGTTTTTATGCTCAAAATAATAAGATTTGTGTGTAAAAGCCTCTTCTAACAACTCAGGCTTATTGAAATTAATCTGATAGTCTCTTAATTTTTCTTGTAAAGTTTCCATTGTTTCTATTATATCAAAAAGTACTGACTTTCGCACTTTCCCGTCAAGTGTTATAAGGGGCTATTATTTCTAAGACTTGGCAAAATAATCATCATGCGCTTCAGATAACCAGGGATGGATAACCAATAAATTACTATCGTATAAATAGGCAGTAAAAAATTTTGCTGCTGCTTCGAGGAATTAATCAAAAGCACGCATCAAGTCTGTTTGATAAGGCAGCGTCCCCCTCGCTTAACGACTTCCTTATTTCTAAGACTCGGTTTCCCTCCTGCTATTTTTGTGAACATTTCGTTAATTTTCAATCGAAAACCCTTTGAACAATTGGCCTGTACGCTCAAGCAGAACGGACGTCACATGCCCGACTAATCATCTGAGTATCTGTCCATTCTCCACATTGAACAATCACCTGTTAATCCCCAAAAAAGTTTTTTGAAGCACCGTATTACCGTGACCCAAAGCATGAGAAACAGAAGTCGCTTCAAGTTAGTAAGTCAGCACCTCCTGAAACTGTTCTAAATACCGATTGACCATAGATCGCTCAATAAAGTTACCATTTCCTTAAAGGAAGATAAAAATCAGAGTGAGTCGTGTTCTTATTTTTGAACGCAGAAAAAGACTCTATCAAATTTGACAGAATCTCATCTACAGATAAATATTATACCACCAAAATCCCAGCAATAACCTCAAGCTTAGAAGTATCATTATTTACCTTACTTTTAACAGAAGAGTGTTCTTCCTCCATTAATTTTCCTATATTTTCAATATTAAAAACTTCAACAAACCTCTTCAAATTCTTCCAGATATTTTGGGTAATTTTAGAAGTACTTAGTTGTCCGTTTTCACCACGTAAATTTCTCAAGAAAAGTTGTTGTTCTGCAGTAAATCCCCGATTACTGAGTGAATAAGCAACAGATTTAAATTCTTTTCCACTTACTCCTTGCTCTTTAAAATTTATTCTAAAATTTCGCATATTATCAATCAAATGTGATCGTAGTTCTGAAATATAAGCTGGCTGTTGTTCAATCTCATTCACTGATTTTAAATTTGAGTTATATGTTGTAACTATTTTCTCAATAATCTCTCTTCCATCACCAGTTAGTTGATTGATCGTTTCATCAACTTGCTCAATTTCAATTAAAGCTGTCTTACCAATCAATTCTCTCGTTCTATATTCGGAGTCAACAAAACTTATTTGAGAGGAATCTTTTAAGCTCCATATCTCAGGCACGGTTGATTCAATATATTTTCCATTGATATCATTTAAAATTCCTGTAGCCAAAACTAAAGGTTCTGATTTATAAACAAACGAATATGGAAAGGCATAATAATCAACATCTTTCACAAAATCATCACCTATTTCATCATAAAACTTTTTAACACGCTCACGAGCTTCAAATTCAGATACTGAAGCAACAAGTTCTTCTTGACCTTTAGTTGCTTTAATATTTTCATCTTTAAGACTTGAAATAAGTCCTTTATACTGTCCTTTATTTATAAAAGGTAATTTGAAAACTCCCTCTGTATCTACTGTCGCCCCTTTAGCTTTTCCTTCAAAGCGTTCTGAAAGTTTCAACTCCGCACTAATAATTTCTTCTGATGGAAAGGCATAAACAAAAATCATATTTTCACCGTTTGATTTTGGACGGTCAATACGTCCAATACGTTGTTCCAATCTCATTGGATTATATGGAAGCTCGATTGTCATTACGTGTCCTGCATCTTGCAAGTTTTGACCAGTTGAGATCGCATCTGTTCCTACTAAAACTGAAATTTCTGTATTATCAAAGAGTTTATAAGATTTGGATATTGGTGAAAAGCGTCCTAGAACGTCTATTTTAGAAGCTTCATCATAATTTATCCTAGCTAAGCCACCATGTATCATCCCTATACCAGCTAATAATAGTTCATCATCTTTTATCAGCTCCTTAAAATAATCTTCAACAGTATCAGCAAATTCTGAGAATACAAGTACTTTTTCCCCGCGCAATACCGCATTTTTTATTTGAGAAATAACAATTTTCTGTTTTTCATCTTGTTTTGAGACAACTTCCCACGCTAACAGAATTTCATCTAAATCTCTGATATCATCATTACTGTCTTCAAGCATCATTGATAGTATTTCCGAACGAGATTGCTCTGTTAATCGCTCATCAACTAAACGAATTCTATCTTTTTGGGCTTTATTTAGAATGTTATCAGTATCTTCAAACTCATTTCCAAAATCGAAACTATCCTCATCCTCTTTTACCGTATCAGCATATTCTTCACTAATTTTGGCATAAAAATAGTTTTTTATCGTTGAAATACTCTCTTTTTGTAATCCTTGAATTTCATCCTGGAATTTTTCTAACTTATTTTTTATATTTCTCAAACTAATACCAAAAGCAGCGTTACTAGAATCCGCACGACGTAATAATTGGAACCTTTGACGTAAAATAACGTTACTTTCTTTATTTGGTCCAAAATATTGCCAGATTGTGTCTTGATAAGGTAACTTCAATGTAATCAATCGTTCTAAAATTTCACTTAAAGCATTAGAAACTTCAGTTGAATAGCCAATCGTAAATGGAGTTTCGCCATCTTCAAGTGGAAATTTTCGACTTGGATATCTGTCTGATAAGTATTTATCTTCTGCCAAACTTGCGCGAGTTCGTTGATAATATAAATCTTTCCAAAATTCTACATAGGCTTCTTGATTATAATCACCCTTTACATCATAAAGAATTTTTTCTCTATTCGTTAAAACATAATTGTAATATTGACGTGAGGTGGGAACTTTAGTCAGATTCAAAAAGAGTAATCCTAATCTTATCACATCTTCACGAGAATTATTCCACGGTGTTGCAGTCAGAAGAAGCCCTCTTAAAGTTCTACTTTGTGTGACTCTAGCATATTCAATCATTGCTTTCATGTTTTTATATGCTTGATTACTCTGACGTAAAAAACCTTCATGAGCTTCATCAATAACAACAAGTGCATAAGTTTCAGCATAATACTGAATTGCTTTTTCATCTAGCCCAGTAAATTTTTGTCGAGTGGTGATATCAAATTTTGAGCGGTCAATCTCAACATTCTTTAATTCTTCCAACCATTGTTCACGCAAACGATCATTTGCTAAGATTAATATCTTTCTTTTATCATCTTTTAAAGACAAATCCTGCAAATATAGTTTCATAATACTTGCCACCTCAAGTGTTTTTCCTAAACCAACTCCATCTGCTAAGACTTGCGTATCAAATTCTTTCAAAACTTGATAAACGTGTTGAATACCATAAAACTGATGAGCAAAGAACTTATTGCCATCATCTCGACTTGGATAAGGAAGGTCTTGTTCGATTTTTTTAATACGAGTAATCAAGTTTTTAGGTGCTTTTTTACCAAAATACTTCCCTAAATTCCAATAAAAATATTCTACTGGAGTAAATTTAACTTTAGGTTTAGCAAATTTATTTTTCTGGTCATCTAAGTCAGCTATCAACTCGTCTGCATAAGCAACTGAGTATTCATGCCACATTTCATCAAACCAACTTCGGATAGGTGGGAAAGAATCACTTGAGAATATATTTAATTCCCGATTAGCAACAAGTCCACCGTAAGTAAAGTTTGAAGAACTAATTAATACACTACCTGTTCTTGAACTTTCTGTTTCTGAGAACATATATGCTTTCCCATGCAAAAAAGCAATATCAGCTTTGGAGTGCGTTTCATAGAATTTTTCATCTACAAATATTTTCACTTCAATTCTTCCTGTTTGAATCCATTCAACCAATTGTTGATAGAATCGGTTATCCAAGTAAAAATTTTCAGTGCTATAATCCGCAGAACCCTCAGCTATCTGAAAGAATTTTCTTGATTCCGAATTCTTTGTATCATATTGATTACTCAATAATAATTCAATTTTATTTTGGTCTGATCGTGAAAAAAAGTTTCTAAAATCATCTTCAAGCTCTGCAACTCCACTTAAACGAAAGTAGCCACTTGCAATTTTTATATTGCCATTTTCAGCCATTAACCCAGCTATCGCACCACGCATGGTTCTTTCTTTATTGTCAATTCGATTCTCATCGCCAATCTTAGGTACATAGTTATCTACTGCCATTTTCCTCTCCTAATAATTTAGTTACTGTTGCTCGATTCACACCATATTCAACAGCTATTTTCTGAAATGATAAACCAGATGCACGTAATCTTAAAATCTCTGCTTGATGTCCATAAAGCTTGTAAGTTTGAATCTTTGCTAGACCTTTAGGCCGTCCTAAAATGATACCCTCTGCCTTTTTACGTGCAAGAGCCTCTTTAGTACGTTGTGAGATAAGATTACGCTCAATCTCTGCTGAAAGACTAAAGGCAAAGGCTAGAACTTTAGAATTGATATTATTTCCAAGTTCATAGCCTTCTTTTACAGTTAAAAGTGTAATTTCATTTTCCATCAAATAATTCAGCATGGACATTATTTGCAATAAATTCCTTCCTAACCGAGAAAGTTCACTAATAATTAAAATATCATCTTTTGTCAATTGTTCAAGTAACTCACCAAGCAATCTTTCATTTGCTTTTTTGCTTCCACTTACTGTTTCAGAAGTCCAATTTTCAACTGTCAAGCCTCTTATTTTAGCAAACTCTTTGATTTCAAAACGTTGATTTTCTACTGTTTGCTTGTCTGTACTTACTCTGATATAACCATAAATCATGTTTCATTCCTGCTTTCTTTAAAGGAGCGATTATATTGAGCAGAATAAGTTGAACGTTTCTTATCAAAAAGATGAAAGTTGGACGATTCTGTCACCAATTGAGCAGAGTATTAAACAGAAAATTGAATCTGTTGGAACACCACTTAAAGATTGGAATATAAAAATCAATCGAGGTATTCTGACTGGTTTTAATGAAGCCTTCATCATCAGCGGGGAAAAACGAGATGAATTAATCGCACAAGATCCAAATTCTGCTGAGATTATACGACCGATTTTGCGTGGCAGAGACATCAAGAAATACAATTATGAATTCGCTAATTTGTATCTAATATGCACTTTTCCTGCTAAAAAATATAACATTAATAATTTTCCGGCAGTTAAAGATTATCTACTAACTTTTGGAAAAAGAAAATTAGAGCAATCAGGCGAAAAGGATATTGATGGTATTTTAGGAAATAATGCCCGCAAGAAAACCAATAATAAATGGTTTGAAACACAGGATAGTATAGCCTATTGGGACGTTTTTTCTAAACCAAAAATCATTTATCCGAACATGACAAAGTATTTACCTTTTTATTTAGATAATAATGGATTTATGACTAACCAAAAATGCTTTATTATATCTGGTGAAAACCTTAATTATCTCACTAGTTTCCTAAACTCAGATGTTTTTAAAGTATGTTTTAAAGAGTATTTTCCAGAATTACAAGGAGGAACTAAGGAGTTGAGCAAGGTTTTTTTTGAGAAGATTCCTATCCCTCGGCCTATTGAAGATATTATTTTATCAGAAGAAGATGTTTGTGGTCTATATGATTTCACAGAGTCTGAAAAAAACTGGATTCAACAAGATTATCAGTCCTACTACCCTTCATAGTTATTAAGGAAGTCGGTTTCTTCTAGAGAAAAACCATATATATTATTAACCAAATCTATTAATTTTAGTTCATTTGATTTTTGGTCTTGCTCATTATTTGTAGGTGTCGTTATATTATTTAGCAATTCAATAAATGGTTGTTGTTTTTGATTATTCGGTTTTGGAATTGGAAATAGTGCAATATTTTGAGCACCTATTTGAACATCTCCCATTCCTGTCTTATTCATATTAGTTATATCACTATACCAATATATAGCTTTAGAATTTAGAAAAATTACCAAATATTCTAAAAAGTTTCCGGTTAGTATATAGCATGCGTTATTCACAAGTTGCTCATTATTATCAATTGCAAAAGCAAGCTGATTACCTATAACTTTCCATATGATTTTTGGTTTAGAAAAATCGTCCATATATGCACAACGTCGAAGGTTATACGGTGTATCACCTTTATCTTGTCGCTTGCTAATTTGTTCCAAATATATATCAAGATGACTTTTAATTGCTGGGTAATTATTGATATCAATACTTGGAACTTTATTTCCAGTTGAATCTTTGTATTCGTTATAGGTTGTAATCAGGTATTTATCCGCAAATTCATAAGAGTATCGCTTGATATCTTTGCCACGCAAAATCGGTCGTATAAGTTCAGCAGTTCGAGTACGTTCATCATAGGATCTGCAATTATCTAAAATTTCTTGCCGTTTTTCTTCAGATACGATAAAGGCTTCGTTAAAGCCAGTTTTGATACCATAATTGATAGAAATATCCCAATCTTTAAGTGGTGTTCCAACAGATTCAATTTTCTGTTTAATGCTCTGCTCAATTGGTGACAGAATCGTCCAACTTTCATCTTTTTGATAAGAAACGTTCAACTTATTCTGCTCAATATAATCGCTCATATTTTCTATGCGCTTTCTTGGCTCACGCGCACGTTTCACTAAGTCTATCGCTTCAAGCTCATCTTTATTGTCTGATTTATCAAGCGCCAAAATACTTGTATCAACCGTCGCACCAAACATTCCTGAGCCGAGATTAATTAAAAGATAGGGATTTGTATAACCCAAGAAGTAATTTCTCAAAGATTTTCCGTATCCCGAACGCATATATTTGTTTGATGTAATAAATCCCAATTTCCCATTTGGTTTTAAAAGTTGTATCGCGCGTTCAAAAAACAATGTATAGATATCTCCTGTCGCTTCATAACTTTCAAATTCTCCAAGTTTTTTATAAACCTCTTTTTCTGTATCCGAAAAAATCTCCTTCTTTTGGAGCTGAATATATGGAGGGTTACCGAAAATAATATCAAAACCACCAGTGTAATTCCCCTCTCTATCAAAGAAAATCTCTGGAAGACTAAATTCCAAAACGCCCATATTCTTCTCATCGAACGTCTTCAAAAATTCTACGTCTGAAATTTTCTTTGACTTCAGAGCAGTTACTGAAATCGTAGCAAATATTTTTTCAAGATGAAGCCTTTTTTCTTGGAAATCTTCCCCTTTTGAAGCCCACTTTTTCTTTTCTTCAACTAAATTCATAATGTCCGCTTTATAAGTCTTGAACATCTCTAATTTCTTGTCTTCTGGAACAAGAGAAATAACGGAATTTTGATTTATTAAAGTCTTACCAATCAATTCTGGCAATTTATCTTGCTCATCACCTAATGATTCTAAAGTCAGCGCAAAACTAGAAACAATCAAAGCTTTCAAGTCCACATCAACCCCATAGATCATGTTATTGATGGCATATTTTTGAAACTCAGCCATAGAACTCAAAGCTTTTGTTTTTATTTCAGCGATGATTTGTTTAGTTCCAAGCGTCTTTTCTAACTCTACATACCAATTTCCTAATTTTCTAACAGCACCCGCTAAAAAAGTTCCACCACCACTCGTGATATCAGCCATTCTCAAATCAAGTACACTTCTTAATACTTTCTCTTTTTGAGAAGCAGGAGCGTCAATAACACTCTGTTTGATTTCTTCCAATTTTTTACCAAGTGTAATATCAATAATGTAATCAGTAATTTTTGCGTTGGTATAAAAAGCTCCGAGATCTTTTTGTTGAGTGTTATCTTTACTATATTCCCAGTTTCCAGATGAACCTTTTACTAAGCTCATTTTTAAGGTTTGTTCGTACTGCTCACCAATTGTTCCTGGTGTGATATCAGCTAAATCAAAGTCTAAATTCGTTGAGCTAGTCAATCCCCAACTTAGTGCATACTGTTCCTCAGTTAAAGTTTTTTCGATTTCTGTAGCTGCTTTAGCGATATCTGAAACATAAAGGTCTCCACCATAGATTTCTTCCATATATTGTGCTTGCTTTTCTTTAACATCTTGAATCGCTTTCTCATCAATAGACATTGCCTCGAAATCATCAAATAATGATATTTGTAATGACATTTTTTTAGGTTTATTTAGCAATATTTCTATTTCTTGTTGATTAAACTTAACATTATTTTCTAAAGCTTTATCAATTGAAGTACCAAGACCTACATTTAAAACTGATTTTTTTGCTCTATCTATTTCATAACCGAAACGACCTTCTAAAATACGAACAAGCAAATACCTTAGAACTAGGGTATCTAAAACAGCAGAAATAACATCAGCATAATATTGAGATGTCATATCTAAATCTAAATTTTTAAAGAAGATATCTTTGATAATTTTTTGGCATTTTTGTTCATCTTGAATTTTCTTCCAAAAGTTCAAACGCAGAATTCTTGTTTTTGAGACAAATTGTTCATCATCACTAATAGCAAAGCGAAAAAGTTCTATTTTAAATTCATCAGCAAGTAAAACATCTCCAAAATCTTCATCTTCTTGATAAACATTCTTTTCAACTAATACATCTGACTTCAAAGAATCAAATTTATCAAGATATTTTGAATTGGCTCTTGAAATCTTATCAACTGTCAAAATCAAGCGACGACGATAATCTGCTGAATCAAAAATGATCATTGTTGCTTGTCCAATAACAATGATAAAATCTACTTCACTACTTGTCTGTCCTTTTTCTCGCATGGCTAAAGTAGCTAGCTCAAAGAAGTTTTTAAATTGATTTGCCCTTGTCTTTTCTTCAAGTTTATCTTGGGTAGTCACATAAGCAAAAAATCCTTCAAAATCATCTGGACGCTTAAAAGAAAAAATTTTATCATTTTCAAAATTTTCCTCGATACTTTCAATACGTTCAATTTAAAAACCTAAATAAACTGCTAGATTATTTATATCTGTATTTACCGCATTAAAATTTTTAATAAGATTAATCGATACTGATTTTGACATACTGCCCCTCTTTATCTATGAATTTATAAATAAAACGATCCCCTTAGGTACCCTTTGTTATACACATATCAAAAAACAACTCACTCTAATCAGTGAACCCGAATTTTATTAATACTATTTTATCACATTTTGTAAGGCTTTTCTCCCTCTAACGTCAATATCAATACATAAATAAAAGAAGCTTCAGCTAAGTGTTAACTACTGAAGCTTCTCTAGTGTTATATACGCTATTCGTGAACTTCTAGTATTTATTTTCATTTATTCGGAATTACTCCTAACCTTGAGTAATTATTTGAAAAAATCATCTTTTTATATCAAAAAGTCCCGACTTTCGCATTTTCCCGCCAAGCACGAACTTGTATTCTTACCTCGACGTTTTGTCAAAGTAAACCCCATAGACCTCCCTCAACCATGGATGTACCACCAATAAATCACTGTCAAACAACTCAGCGATAAAATATTGCGTCGCTACTTCAAGAGACTGATCAAAAGCACGCAACAAGTCTGTTAGATAGGGCGGCGTCCCCTCACCATCCCACTTGACCTTATCCGCCAGACACACCACTTTTTCGAGGTCTGTTGGATTGGCATGCAGGGTCGTATGATAAGTGATGGCAGTCAAAATTTCTGGAGCTGTCACGCCAAAAATGTCTGCTGCAAAATAGGCTGAGAATTTGCCATGAAGGAGCATGGGTACTAAGCGCTCCTCTGGTAGGACGTCAATCCCAAGTTCCTCAGCAAGTGCAACCCGTTGCTGTTCTGGGACTAAACCTCCGATATCATGCAGCAAACCACCTGTAAAAGCTGCAGCTTCATCCAAGCCAAAGCGTTTGGCTAGATTTTTGGCCTCATTGGCAACATCCAACAAATGCCCCCAAAGATAGGCGTGCGTTCCCTGATTAGCATCACAAACCCGCTTAACATCTTCAAACAAATCACCTGTCAAAGACACATTGAAATAGCTATTTTTCACATCATCATATAAAGTCATTTCCTTAACCTCATGATCACTTGATGGCGCAATAATTCACCATTCTCATAAATCGGCTCGGCATAGTGTTCGACAAAATAATTCTTGACCACTTCTACAATTTCAAAGCCGACAGATTCATATAAACCGATCGCATCGACCGTCAAGTCTCCCGTTTTTATCCATATCTCAGCTTGTTTATCACGCGCTTTAATATCCGACAAGGCATGCGTCATCAAGGCTCTGCCAATACCTTGCCTAAAGTGGGCTGGGGCAACAGATACGTTCATAATCTCATAGTGATGATCTTCTGACAATGGCATCAGCACCAACACGCCTAAAATAGCCTGATGACCATTTTCAGCGACAAACACACGCGACTCTGAGATATAAGTGGCGACTATTTCTCGATCTGGATCAGCATTTAACAATAGATCCCACGGTAGGGCTTCGCCCAGTTTCAATTCTCTTATCATCTGCTATACCAAAAATAAGGAGTCTCCTCCTTATTTTTATCTACTCTCTATTTCCTGATCAATTTCCTTACCTAAAAAGTAGGAAATCACGGTCCGAATCACAACTAAAGCTGCTAGTTTACCAATGTCTTCAAAAGTCGGTTTGATGATACTTTCAACAATATCGGCGGCGATCAAAATTTCTAATGAGAAAAGCACATAGGCACCAAGCTCATTTTTGATTGTTCGCAACACACTGGCTTTATCAGCGTGACTCACTTCATTTTTGACAAATTTGACCGTTGCTTTAATCACACCGCAAATCAAGACTAAAACGGCCACTGTACTCATGGCCAGAATCAGCAACTCACAAATTTCAGTGATTATTTTCATGTCTCTTAACCTACAATGCTACCATTGACAACTTCTGGTGCTACTGTCAAGAGGGTCAATTTGCCATCAGATTCTGCTGACAAAATCATCCCTTGTGAGAGCAAGCCCATCATTTTCCGTGGTTTCAAGTTAGCCACAATTTGCAATTTCAAGCCGACCAATTCTTGAGGATCTGGATAGAATTTGGCAATACCAGACAAGATTTGACGGTGGCCTTCATCGCCTGCATCCAGTTCAAATTTCAAGAGTTTATCTGACCCTTCAACCTTTTCAACAGCAATGACTTCCGCAACCTTGATTTCAACTTTTTCAAAGTCATCAAACTTAATGGCTTTTTTCTCAGATACTAAAGTCGTTGCTACTGGATCAAATTCGGTTGCTTCGGCGACTGGTGATGTGGCTTGCATTTGTGCTTTAATATAAGCAACTTCTTCTTCTGCATCCAAACGTGGGAAGATTGGCTCACCTTTGCTGACAACCGGTGCTGTAAATTCATAACCAAATGCCAAGTCTGTTAATTTCGGTTCAGCTGAGTCAAGGCCTAGTTGTGCAAAAATGGCTTGAGATGTTGTGCGCATGAAGGGTTGCAACAAGACAGCAACGATGCGTAAGCTTTCAGCTAAATGATACATGACACTATTTAACTCGCCTGATTTGCTCGCGTCTTTAGCTAAAATCCAAGGTGTTGTTTCATCAATATATTTGTTAGAACGTGAAATGATCGTCCAGATTTCATTGAGCGCAACATTGAATTCCATTTTATTCATTGACGCATGATAGTTCGTGATGGCTGTTTCAATGACAGCTTGTAGTGTACCATCAAAGGCTGTCTGTGTTTCTGGCGTTTGGATGTCACCCGCTTGATACTTGTTGATCATAGCAACCGTCCGGTTAAGGAGATTCCCTAGGTCATTTGCCAAGTCATAATTGACACGGTTAACAAAATCTTCCGGTGTGAAAATACCATCACTACCAAACGGCACAGCACGCATGAGGTAATAACGCAAAGCGTCGAGACCGTAGCGTTCTACCAACATTTCTGGATAAACGACATTGCCTTTAGATTTAGACATTTTGCCGTCTTTCATGAGCAACCAGCCATGTCCGAAAACTTGTTGAGGCAATGGTAAACCAAGTGCCATCAACATGATTGGCCAGTAAATGGTGTGGAAGCGCACGATTTCTTTGCCGACCATGTGGACATTGGCTGGCCAGAATTTGTCGAAATTCGTCGTATCATCGCTACCATAGCCAAGTGCTGTGATATAGTTTGCGAGTGCATCGAACCAAACGTAAACGACGTGTTTAGGATTTGATTTGACCGGCACACCCCAAGTGAAGGTTGTTCGTGACAATGACAAGTCTTCCAAACCTGGTTTGATGAAGTTGTTAATCATCTCATTTTTACGTGATTCAGGTTGGATGAAGTCAGGATGTGCTTCATAGTAGGCCAACAAACGATCAGCGTACTTACTCATCCGGAAGAAATAAGATTCTTCTTTAACACGCTCAACCTCGTGACCACTTGGCGCTTTCCCGCCAATCATCACACCGTTTTCATCACGATAAACTTCAGCAAGTTGAGATTCTGTGAAATATTCTTCATCAGAAACTGAATACCAACCATCATATTCACCAAGGTAGATGTCATCTTGGGCAATCAAACGTTCGAACATATCAGCAATCGCTTTTTCATGATAATCATCCGTTGTCCGAATAAATTTATCGTAAGAAATATCAAGCGTTGCCCATAATTTTTTCATATCGGCAGCCATACCGTCAACATATGTTTGAGGTGAAATCCCAAGCTCATTAGCTTTTTGTTCGATTTTTAAGCCGTGCTCATCTGTCCCAGTCAGGTAGAAAACGTCAAAATCCATTAAACGTTTGTAGCGCGCTAGCACGTCACAAGCAATTGTTGTATAAGAATTACCGATATGTAATTTACCAGATGGATAGTAAATCGGCGTGGTAATATAAAAAGTTTCTTTTGAAGTCGTTGCGTTAGTGTCAGTCAAAGTTTAATCCTCTTTCAAGACGTCAGATGAGACGCCGTATTCCCTCTTATTATACCATATTTTAAAAACAATCGCTATCCAAGAGGATAGCGATTGTTAGTTTATTCTTGTTACTTTAACGTTTCTTTTTGACGTAAACTGTGACCAAAAGAATGATCAAAATTAAACCACCTAGTACCTTCAGCCATAGACCTTTAACCTCACCTGTTTCTGGTAACTGGTCTATTTTCTGAGTTGCTGACGTATTGTCTGATTGAGTAGGTTGACTCGTTTGATCTGTCACAACTGGGGCCTGCTCTTTTGAATGCTGAGTCGGCGGTGTTGGGTTAACCGGTTTTTCTGGATCTACTGGTTTTTCCGGATCTACCGGATCAAGGGGATGATAGGTATTGATAAATGTTGTCTCACCATCATAAACGGGTGTCGCAACGAGTTTTCCCTTCACATCCTCAACATGAACAGTGACTTTCACCTCATGCGCGTCATAAGTCATACCAGCAACTTCACCCTTGACTTCGCTAATCGTATAAACAAAATCACCTGCTTGATCATAAGTCATGGTATCAAAATGAATGGCGCCCTGACCATCATTGGCTTGCGTCTGAAGCAAGTGACCTTCTGCATCTTTTAAAGAAAAGCTAAAATCACCCGCAGCTAATGTTTTCCCATTCAGAATTTTATGTGCCACTAAAACCACAGAAGTCTCTGTCGGTTGATAGGTATTGGTAATGTTGAAGCCATTTGTTGTTGCGATATAGTTAGGAACTGGGACCTCTTTCACATTATAGCGATACTTGACCTGGTTGCTGTCATAATTGGGAAGTTCTCCAAAATCAAAATGCCAATCAGTACTCGCTGTCACCTTTTGTGTCGCAATCTTCACATCATTTTGATAAAGTTCAAGCATAATCGATTCTGGACGCATACCTACTGCGTTATCGTTGTCACGCCATGTTTTCACACCAGCTACTGGAATGTTGGTCGCACTATTACCGCCACCACCATCAATTTGGACATAACTTTCAACAGTTTTAGAGAAGTTTTCGCCAGCTAAACTACCTTGATTATCATATTTTCCTGAGGTATCATCGTCAGTGATGCGACTCAAGTAATTAATATAAACACTACCTGTTAAATCACCAAAGCTAACCTTGAAGTGATGAGCATCCGTCATACTAATCATGCTATCTGGAACTGATGCACCAGCCTTAGCATACCAATTATCTTCCCAACCACTCACATAAAAACCAGAGATTGAGCCATTGACAAGCTCTTGATTGGGCCCAAGTTCATCATGATAAACAGCATTTTTTATCGTTGTATCAAGATTTTCCGAAAAATTAATACGCGCAGTCCAGTGAATGAGAAAAGGATCTTCAGCATCAATGTACCCCCATTTTTTTACTCCTTCATCATCAGCTGGTCTATCCGTCCCTGGTTCAATCTTAACTGTCGATTCCCCAATTGTTCCCCAGTTAACTGGCGTATCCGTATCATACTTAACTTTCGTTCTATCCCAATGCACGGAAAGATTAAAACTACCACTAATATTAGTCGTCTGAGCATTTGCCACAAAGTCTGTGAAAGTAATGACCACTTCTCCAGTCGCAGGATCAGCAACTGCTTTACCAACCGTATGACCCAAACCATCCGAAATGTCAAACTTAATAACATTTTGAAAGCCCAACACTTCTGGTACTTTGACAGTCATTGTATCTCCGGGCTGAATTTCTGTCCCAGCCGGTATTTTAAAAGACCAGTTTGCTACCATTTCATCAAACATCCCAAAAGATTCTTTAGCTTGACCTGCTTTATCCTGTAGCTCTGCCTTTGTAATAAACTGATCTCCCCAATCCTTGACAGCCCTTTGACCCTGCCCATCTCCAAGTGTTGTCGCAAGCGCTACTGAACTTGTATTGATGAGTGATAGTAATAGCACCACGATACCTAATAGACTTTGAAATTTTTTAACATTTTTCCCCTTTAATTATTACATATACCAATGACTTAAACGCAATAAATAACTAATACTATCTCTTGATTTAACGTTACTGAAAATTACATAAAAACATCAAACGTTTGTCAATTCAATAGAATCAATCTATTTTCTATATATTTAACATATATACTGGTAAAGTAGCCTCAACAACTATCCTTTAAATAACGAATAGACATTTTTCAAGTGTGGATTAGACTGTTAAAAATTGAATACACCTAGAAAAAATTATTGTTTTACAAATCAAATGATTTTGCTAAACTTAACTAATAAAAGTTCTAAACTGGAGAAATCATGAATGAAAATTATTCTATCATGCTAACCGTCGGTGTCATGTTGTTCCTTGCGAACTGTTTGATAGGCTTGCATCTCAATAAATGGCTGGTCGCCATCTTCATCTTAGGTTTAGCCTACCTGTCTAAATTTTTATATCGACACTTAAAAAAATAAGCCCCCATCACAAGCACAAGAGATAGTTATCCTTGTCACCTACATCTGCTTTCTCACCACCCACACATTTCAAAAGGCTTTAAAACTTAAAACAAGCATATTTTTGGTATAATATAAGCTATGAAAATGAAATTTATCTCTTGGAATATTGATTCCTTAAACGCTGCCTTAACCAGCGACTCACCACGTGCCCAACTCTCGCAAGCCGTCCTAACCCACCTTGCAAGCTTAGATGCTGACGTCATCGCTTTACAAGAAACCAAACTCTCTGCCAAAGGCCCAACCAAGAAGCACTTAGAAATCCTAGCTGAGCGTTTCCCTGGTTACGCTATCGCATGGCGCTCATCTGTTGAACCTGCTCGCAAAGGCTATGCCGGAACAATGTTTCTATACAAAGAAGACCTGACTGTAACCATTGAAACGCCAGAAATCGGTGCGCCTTCGACAATGGATAGTGAAGGTCGCATTATCACGTTAGAATTTGACAACTTCTACTTGACTCAAGTCTATACGCCAAATGCAGGTGATGGCTTGAAACGCTTAGCAGAACGCCAAATTTGGGACGAAAAATATCGCGACTACCTCTTAGCATTGGATGCTAAAAAACCAGTCATTGCGACAGGTGATTATAATGTCGCCCATTTCGAAATTGACTTGGCACATCCAAATAACAATCGCAATTCACCAGGCTTTACAGATGAAGAACGTCAAGGTTTCACCAACTTACTTAGCGCAGGCTTTACCGACACCTTCCGTCATGTTCACGGTCAAGTGCCAAACGTCTATTCTTGGTGGGCGCAACGCTCTAAAACAAGCAAAATCAACAATGCAGGATGGCGGATTGACTATTTTATTACCTCAGAGCGCATCGCTGATAAAATCAGTGCCTCTGAAATGATTGATTCTGGTGCCAGACAAGACCACACGCCAATCTTACTCGAGATTGATTTATAGGCAAATAAAGAATCCCAATCAGCACGATAGATTGATAAGGTCCAAATATGTATCCCCTCGATTTGACAGTGCTTTGGCAAAAGAATTCCAATTTGGTCAATAAACGGCTTATCTCTTACCAATTTCGAATTGTTTCCCAGAAAGAATACCAATTTGGTATTCTATATCTAATTAATCATGCTACTTGACAATTTATCAAAGTAACATACAAAAATAGGCTATGAACGATTCCGATTAATATCGAAAATCGTTCATAGCCTATTTTTTGCTGGCCTTTTGTCTGGCCACATCTTTATGTTTAGGCTAGCAAGGTTTCGTAATCAGTCCGATAACCGATTTGTAGAATCTTGCCATCTTCATCTAGCAAGATTGGGCGTTTGATCAACATCCCATCAGATGCTAATAAATCTGCTGCTGCTTCAAGTGAGAGGTCAGCAATCTTATCTTTCAAGCCAAGCTCACGGTAACTGATGCCAGACGTATTGAAAAACTTCTTTTTATCAAAACCTGATGTTTCGAGCCATGACAAGATGAGCTCTGCATTTGGTGGTGTTGTTTTCAAATCAATTTCTTGAACCGACACACCAAGCATATCTAATTCTTTATGCGCTCTCTGACAAGTCGAGCACTTTGGATACCAGTAAAATGTTTTCATGATTTTTTGATGATTCTCACTCTCACGATATTGTCTGAGCTATCAAACTCAGCAGCCAGTGCCCGCACTTTTGACTCATCTGACTCATCCAAATCAAGCAAGGTATAGGCATGGTGGTCTTTAGACCGGTTGATGATATTTGAAATATTGATGCCGGCTTCCGACACACGGGTCGAGATGCGAGCGACAATATTTGGGACATTATTGTTAATTAAGGTGATCCGGAATGGTGACGTCAAGGCCTGCTTGACATTCGGGAAGTTGACAGAGTTGATGATTTCACCTGTTTCCATGAAACGGCGAATCGTTTGACCTGCCATAATCGCACAGTTGAGCTCAGCTTCTTCAGTCGAGCCACCCACGTGTGGGAGAACAGTGATTTTCTCTTGATTGAGCAAATCTTCTGTCCCGAAGTCTGTGATATAGCGTTTGACAACGCCTGTTTCAATGGCATCAAACAAGGCTTCGTTGTCAACCAGCTCACCACGCGCGAAGTTGATAATTGTCACGTCTTTACCCATAACATCAAAGGCTTCACGGTTGAAAGTCGCTTTAGTTTCTTCAGTCAAGGGCACGTGAATCGTGATGTAATCACAATTTCTGAAGATGTCCTTGATATCATTCACACGACGAACGTGGCTTGAAATGTTCCACGCTGTCTCAATCGACACATAGGGATCGTAGCCGTAAACGTGCATACCGAGACGATAAGCATCATTTGCGATACGGGCACCAATCGCACCAAGACCAATGACACCGAAGTTTTTGCCTGTGATTTCTGAGCCTGCAAATTGTTTCTTGCCTGCTTCGACTTGCTTGGGTACATCATCACCAGTTAAGGTATTAACCCACTCGTTAGCAGCGATATAATCACGCGCACTCAAAAGTGTTGAAGCAATCACGGCTTCTTTCACGGCATTGGCATTAGCACCCGGCGTGTTGAACACCACAATCCCTTTGTCTGTTGCCTCATCAATGGGAATATTATTGGTCCCTGCTCCGGCACGAGCGATGGCTTTTAGATTTTCTGGAAATTCAGTGCCATGCAAGTTCTCAGAGCGAATGATATAAGCATCGGGATTTTCTTTATGATCACCATCGATCTGGAAGGCATTGCCAAGTTCACGGAGACCGATTTTATTGATATTGTTATAAGTTTTTACTGAAAATGTTGTCATCTACTTGCTTTCTATTTTAACTGAACCATGCGTCACATTTAAAGGACGCAATCAAACGCTAAACGGTAAACAAACTTAAGCTGAATTTCTAGCCTCAAATGCTTTCATAAAGGCTACCAATTCTTGTACCCCTTCAAGTGGAAAGGCGTTATAGATCGACGCACGCATGCCCCCAACTGAGCGGTGACCTTTGATATTTTTAAAATCATGTGCCAGTGCTTCTTTGTTAAACAACTTATCCAAGTCATCTGTTGGGGTCACAAATGGGATATTACAGATGCTGCGGTCTGCTTTTGTTGCAACGGGATTTGAGTAAAACTCAGACTGATCGATAAAGTCATAAAGCAAGTTGGCTTTTTCGATGTTTTTAGCTTGCATGGCGTCAACACCACCTAGGCTTGCCACGTAGTCAAACACAAGACGTGCCATGTAGATGCCATAAGTAGGTGGGGTATTGTAGAGTGAGTCGTTATCCGCTTGGATACGGTAGTCCAACATTGAAGAGAGAACCGGCTCATCGTTAAGTAAGTCTTCGCGAACGATGACAATGGTTACGCCAGCAGGTCCAATGTTCTTTTGTGCACCAGCATAAATCAAGCCAAAGTCAGCGACATTATAACGAACTGCCAAAATATTTGAACTCATATCTGCAACGATCGGTACACCATTTGTATCTGGTAAATCATAAATCGTTGTGCCTTCAATTGTATTATTGGTCGTCAAATGCACATAAGCCGCATCTGGATCAATCGTTGCTGCATCGAAAGTCGGAATATGGTTATAAACTGTTGCTTCTGAAGAGGCTAAGAGCTCCGGTTGGAAGTCGATTGTCTTCGATAATTTAACAGCTTCTGTATAAGCTTTTTTGCCCCATGAACCACCCACGATATAATAGGCTTTTTTCTTTTTTTGTGCCAAATTAAGTGGAATCATAGAGAATTGTAGTGAAGCACCGCCTTGTAGGAAAAGGACTTTATAATTATCAGGAATCGCCATCAAGTCACGCAAACGCAACTCAGCAGCTTTGATAATTTCATCAAACTCGGAGGAGCGATGGGACAGTTCCATAACACTCATACCACTTTCGCGGTAGTCTAGCATTTCTTTTTGTGCTTGTTCCAGCACGGGTTTTGGCAAGACTGCAGGTCCTGCTGAAAAATTGTAAACTGTCATTTGGTAGAAACCTCCGATTTTTTTAGCGATGAGTTCAATATTAAACTCGCCATAATATTTAGAATAAACTAAATATTGATACTATTATATCATATTGTGAAAACTTATACACAAAAATCCCTTATTTCATTGAAAAATTTAGGGATCGTTCGTGTTTTACTTTATTTGGTTATTTTGTTGCTGCTTGCGATAATTCAAAATTTGTCTTGACGAATTCCTCGATTTTACCGTCGGCCTTGAGTTGTGTGATTACCTTATCAATTTCTTTTTTCAGATTACCGGAATCCTTAGGCATGGCAATCGCATAACTATCTGATTTCGATGAGTCAAAGCTAATATCAGTGACAATACTTAAATCAGGATTAGCAGCTACATAGGCTTTAGCGATGGGTTCCTCAAAGACGACACCCGAAACCGTCCCATTTTTTAGTTCATTGATCATTTGACCATTCTTTGTCAAACTAACTAGATTAGCTCCTTTGACTTGCTCTTTCACGATGTTTTCTTGAACCGTCCCTTTTTGCGCAGCAACTTTCTTGCCATCAAATGCTGACAGGCTTTGATAAGTGTCTGTTTGAGACTTTTGAACGATCATGACATTTTTCGCTTTATAATAGGGCGTTGAGAAGTCATAGGCTTTTTGACGTTCAGGTGTTGTTGAAATCCCTGAGATGGCGATGTCAGCCTTTCCAGATTCGACTGATGCAAGCACATTGTTAAAGTCCATGGCTTGAAATTTAACTTTGACACCCAAAGCCTTACCGATTTCATTGGCCAGATCAATATCTGATCCTACGATCGTATTCTTACCATCTTTAATCACCTGAAATTCAAAAGGTGCAAACTCTGGATTCAAGGCAACTGTCAAGGTACCTTTATCTTTGATTTGATCGACATAGTGATTGGGTTCAGCCTTTTTATTTGACCCACAAGCAGTTAATGTAAGCACTGTCGTCGCGGCAACTAATCCTAAAATAACTTTTTTCATTTTCATATCTCGTCTCTTTTCTGTATATTTATTAGTTTATAGTATAATTATACATTAATTCAGATACTTGTCAAGTTTTTTGCATATTTTTTCATTTTTAAGTGAATAAAAATAACATCTATAGATTTGAGGTCTATAGATGTTAGAATTTTAATACATTATTTCGCAGTTTGTGCGAGTTCAAAGTTTTTCTCAACAGATTTGTTGATGGCATCTTTTGCTTTCAATTTTTTGATGACTGCATCAATTTCTTTTTTCAGCTTATCAGATTTTTTAGGCATTGCCACACAGTAGCTATCCGTATCTGATGAGTCTAGTTTGACGTCAGATAAAGCCAAATCTGAATTTGCTGCAATATAAGATTTGCCAATAGGTTCTTCTAAAACAACACCTTCAACAGTACCATTTTTCAACTCATTAATGGCTTGACCAGTTTTGATTAATGAGACAAGTGACGCATCTTTGACTTGTTCAGTCGCGACTTTCTCTTGAACTGAACCTTTTTGAGCAGCTACTTTCTTGCCTTTAAAATCAGCAATTGTTGCAAACTTATCTTGATGTTCTTTTTTCACAACGATAACATTGTTAGCTGTATAGTAACTATCTGAAAAATCATAGGCTTTTGCTCGATCAGGATCAGAAGAAATCCCCGAAATCGCAATATCAGCTTTTCCACTTGTCACACTCGCCAAGACATTGTTGAAGTCCATGGCTTGAATATTCACTTTCACGCCCAAAGCCTTACCAATTTCTTTTGCCAAATCAACGTCTGAACCAACGATTTCATTCTTGCCATCTTTTAACATTTGAAACTCAAATGGTGCGTAATCAGGGCTCAAAGCAACTGTCAAAGTCCCTTTATCTTTGATTTTAGCTAAGCTATCTTTTGATGATGACGACCCACAAGCTGCCAAAGTCACGATTGAAGTCAAAGCAACGACACCTAAAGCTATTTTTTTTAAGTTCATGTTTTCTCTTTTCTGCATATATATTATTTATCAGTATAATTATACATGAATATCATTAGATGTCAAGAATTTCTATAAAGATGATTCTTTGCAGT
>NZ_BCVN01000024.1 GCF_001591765.1 Pseudolactococcus raffinolactis NBRC 100932
TTAATGATAAAGAGAAAGTCACACTGCAGGAATGCAAGATTGATAGTGATTTCTTATGTTATCAAACGACAAAAGCAGTCGATAAGCACGGTGCAAGGATGACTATTGATTACAGTGTCAAAACAAATGCAGCGATTAAGGGAGAAGAGCTGGCAAATTACTTGTCATCAGATAAAAAAATAAGAGATAATAATTTCGGCATGACGATTGATTTATTTGAACAAGGATTTTTTGACAAGCTTAAAAAATTATTTGTAAAAAAATAATTATAGGGTTACTAGGAGAAATTCGGGTAAGTTTTTATTAACTAAATGACAGAAAGAAACTTGAGTTTAGAAAAAAAGGGGGTTAAACTATTTTTAAATTAAGATAGATTAGAACAAACCTTATTTTGGGATTCAAATAAGGTTTGGACACAACACTTAAGGTTAGTAACCCCTTAAGTGTTGTTTTTTCTTGCAATCAAATCATTTTGACCTGAGTCATTCTGCATTATTTTCTGACTTTCTTATGATTGAGATGTGTTTAAGGTGAAGAGATTTAAATACTTTTTACATCTTTTACTATTATTTTTTTTATAAATGGGCTATAATATAAGAGTAAATAAAAACGTTTACTTTTCAACGCGTTATGTATTGAATTGATATAACTTAATTTGAGGAGGCTTTTATGCAAAACACAGTTCAAGTCAAACATGATATTTATTGGGTGGGTGGTAATGACCGTCGGGTCAATCGGTTTGAAAATCTTTTTCCTTTAACTCATGGGATGTCTTATAATTCCTATGTCATTCTAGACGAAAAAACGGTCTTAACAGATACTGTAGATCGCTCGATTAGTGTCCTGTTTATGGAAAATGTCGAAGCTGCTTTAGATGGCAGAAAACTAGATTATTTGGTCATTCATCAAATGGAACCTGACCATTGTGCTAATATAGAAGCAATCGTCCAAGCCTATCCTGATGTCCAATTAGTTGGTAACCGTAATACTTATAAATTTTTGACACAATTTTATCCTGCTTATGCTTTTGATAACTTTATAACAGTTAAAGAAGGTGAAGAATTAAACATCGGCAAAAGGACATTGCGATTTTACATGACACCAAATGTGCATTGGCCTGAAGTCATGATGTCCTATGAAGTGAGCGAAGGACTGCTATTTTCTGCGGATGCTTTTGGCTCTTTTGCAACGATTGATGGGAATCTTTTTTCAGATGAGATTTATTTCCCAGAGGGCATTATTGATGAGTCACGACGTTATTATGTCAATATCGTTGGCAAATTTGGTAGTCATGTTTTAAAAGCATTTAAAAAGTTTAGCGACCTCAATATTACCACGATTTTGCCATTACACGGACCTATCTACAGAACTCCTGAGCACATTGGCATCATTTTAGGAGCTTATCAAAACTGGGCAAGCTATGACTTTGATAAAAAGAGCGCCTTGATTCTTTACGCTTCAATGTATGGCAATACTGAAAATGCAGTTGATATTTTAGCGAGTCAATTAGCTCAAAATGGTGTAAAAGAAATTAAAGTTTATGATATTTCTGATACTGATCCATCCTATCTGATTGCCGAAATGTGGCAATACAGTAACATCGTTTTTGCTTCACCTCATTATAATGGCGATCTTTTCTACAAGATGGATGCCTTAATGCGAGAAGCACTCCGCTTAAATCTTAAAAATAAAAAAGTAAGCTTTATCTCAAACGCAACATGGGGAGGCATGGCACTCAAAACCATGCAACAACATTTTGAAGATGAAAAACGCTTTACCCAAGTTGGAACACCTGTGGCAATCCCATCTGCCGTAAATGAAGAGACAGTTGCAGGCTTAGCAACGCTAGCTAAAGATATTTCAGAGTCTTTGGTTGATGATTGATTATTTTGCGTTTTCATGATGGCTTTACAACAAACGATTGGAGACTGGGATAAAAGTCCTCAGTCATTAAAAGAGAAAAGCAAACTAGGCAATTTTGATTTCATTTCCTAGTCTGTTTTTCTCTTTTTCCGTACGATTTCGCAGAAAGTGTACAAGTTTATCAAAAAATTCCAGTTTTGGTGTTTTATGAGGGTCATTCTCTCTGCTTAACCAGTCATGAAAAGCAACACAAAAAAGTCAATAAACGATTACGATCAATCTCTGAAAGGGTTCATCGCCTATTTTTAGAGGACTTTTGTCCCAAGCTTTTTTTAATCTCAAAATCAGCCATATTGGTTAAGAAACTAGCCTTTAAGGCATTCTTTGTTATTGAAAACTGTAATTTCAAGAACTCAATTGAGTTCAAATCTCTTGAACTCAATTGAGTTCTATGTTATAATGAATTATAGAATAAGATTGGAGAAAACAGATGACAACTGCAACTATGCGTTTTGATGATGATATCTATTCTCAAATTAAAGAGCTAGCGGAATTTCATGGGCTAACACCAACGACATTTATGAAAAATGCTATTCTTGAGCAACTTGAAGATGAGTTAGACTATCAAGAGGGTATTAAAGCTTTGTCTGAAAGTAATGGCAAGACCGTTTCACGTGAAAAAATGATGGAACGGTTAGGTATGTAATGACACAGTTTGATTGGGAATTTGATGAAAAAGCTGCAAAAAAGTTTCAAAAACTTGATCTGACGGTTCAACGTAGAATTGTGTCTTGGCTTAACAAGAATATCACTAATGTGACGGACCCGAGATTACTAGGTAAAGCATTGGAAGGTAATTTTCAGACACTTTGGCGATATCGAGTTGGTAAATATCGCATTATTGCTGATATTAGAGATGATGAATTTCTCGTTTTAGTAATCAAGGCTGGGAAGAGAAACGATGTATATCAAAGAAGAAAGTAATAGTTCAAGACAATCCTAGGATTGTCTTTTTTCATCTCAAAATCAGTCATGTCGGCTAAGAAGCTAGCCTTTAAGACGTTTTTTTGTTATAATTGTAGTAATATTGCGAAAATTGGAGAACGATGATGAGATATTTTACAGCTGGAGAAAGTCACGGGCCGCGTTTAACGGCTATTATTGAAGGTGTACCTGCGGGACTACCTTTGAGTTCTGAAGATATTAACGTTGAGCTGAAACGTCGCCAAGGCGGCTATGGTCGTGGTGGCCGCATGCTCATCGAGAGTGATCAAGTCGACATTACATCAGGCGTTCGTCATGGTCTGACCATGGGCAGCCCCATCACATTAAACGTTACCAACAAAGATTTTAAAAATTGGACCAACATTATGAGTGCTGATGACGTCGAAGAAAAATTCAAATCACAGCGCAAGTTGACCAAACCACGTCCAGGCCATGCCGATTTAGTCGGTGGCATGAAGTATCGTTTTAATGATCTGCGAAATGTTTTAGAGCGCTCGAGTGCGCGTGAAACAACGATGCGCGTGGCAATCGGTGCTGTGGCAAAGCGGCTTTTAGCTGAACTAGGTATTGACGTTGCCAGTCACGTGACGGTTTTTGGTGGGATTGAAGTTAATGTACCTGATAACCTAACGGTTGCAGAAATTCGTCAACGTGCCAGTGAATCAGAAGTTTCTATCGTCAATACAGAGCGTGAACAAGACATTAAAGATTTAGTTGATAAAACCAAGAAAGACGGCGATACCATCGGTGGTGTCGTTGAAGTCGTTGCTGGTGGTCTGCCAGTAGGTCTAGGCTCATACGTCCAATGGGACAGAAAATTAGATGCCAAAATCGCCCAAGCAGTTGTATCTATCAATGCTTTTAAAGGCGTTGAATTTGGCGTTGGCTTTCAAGCAGCTTATCAACCAGGCAGCAAGATCATGGATGAAATCGTCTGGTCAGAAACTGATGGTTATACCCGTAAATCAAACAACCTCGGTGGTTTCGAAGGCGGCATGACCAATGGTGAATTAGTAGTTGTTCGGGGTGTCATGAAACCTATCCCAACTCTCTACAAACCCTTGATGTCAGTTGATACTGAAAATCATGCACCTTATCAAGCACAAGTTGAACGTTCTGATCCAACCGCAGTGCCGGCAGCGGCAGTTGTGGCAGAACACGTTGTTGCGACCGTTTTAGCAACCGAAATCCTAGAAAAATTCGCCTCAGATAATATGGCAGAACTGAAGGAAAACATCGCACGTCATAAAGACTTTATTAAAGGATTTTAAACATTATTTCAGGTAACATGGTGGAGGCCTAACAAGTGAGTAAAAAAAATATTTTAATTGCAGGCTTAGGGCTCATTGGTGGCTCGCTTGCGCGAACAATCAAATCAGGTCATCCTGACTATCATGTTGCCGCTTATAATCGGAGTCAAGCACCGCGAGACTTTGCCATTCAAGAGCGGATTGTAGACGAAGTATCCGATGATTTTGAAGCACTCGCTGTCAAAGCGGATGTGATCATCTTGAACTTTCCAGTTCAACTCTCTATCCATTTTTTGAAAACCCTAGCGACATTACCTTTGAAAGAGAATGTCCTGATTTCAGATTCAGGCTCGACCAAACTTGAAATTGTCACAGCCGCTGAAGAAATTTTTAAAGGCAAGGCCATTCGATTTATCGGTGGTCATCCTATGGCAGGTTCCCATAAGTCTGGTGTCATCGCATCTGATGAACTTTTATTTGAAAATGCCTATTATATTTTAACGACATCTGCGCTATCACGACCTGAAGACTTTGAAGAGCTTAAGGATGTGCTAGTCAATACACGCGCAAAGTTTATCCAACTGACTGCAAAAGAACACGATGCGATGACGGCTGTTACCAGTCATTTTCCTCACGTTGTGGCTTCGAGTCTAGTCGATAACGCCCATGACTTTGCGGCAATCATGCCCTTTACAGAAAATCTTGCAGCAGGTGGTTTCAGAGATATGACACGGATTGCTGAAAGTTCGCCTGATATGTGGACTGAGATTTTAATGTCTAATCCTGATAATATCGTCTATCAAATCGATCAATTTAGTCAAAAACTTGCGGATGTTAAGCAGCTGGTGCTCCAAAAACAGAGTGATGAAATCTGGCACTTTTTTGATGAAGCGCGCAAGCTCAGAGCGCAGATGCCCATTCACAAAGGGGCTATGGAAAATTTCTACGATCTCTTTATCAGTGTGCCAGATAAGTCGGATGTGATTCACGAGGTTTTAGGGTATTTTGCTGGGCATGATCTCAGCATTATCAATATCAAGATCAATGAGACACGCGTTGAGATAAATGGGGTTTTGCAAATTACCTTCAAGACGGAAAATGATCAGGCGACCGCAAAACGTTTGATTTTGGAAAATTCTAGCTATGATGTTTACCAGTAAAAGTAGGAGAAAGAGGAGATAACAGTGAAATTGCAGACAAATGCGACAGGTCTTAGCGGAAAGCTCAAGGTACCTGGCGATAAATCAATCAGCCACCGCTCCATTATGTTTGGCTCGCTCGCCAAAGGGACAACCAGAGTGCATGATATTTTACGTGGTGAGGATGTTCTTTCAACCATGGCCGTTTTCCGTGAACTCGGCGTGACCATTGAAGATAAGGGCGATGAAGTTGTTGTCCATGGTGTTGGTTTTGATGGGCTACGTGCTCCTCAAAAGCGGTTAGATATGGGGAACTCAGGCACATCAATTCGCCTGATTTCAGGTGTCTTGGCAGGACAGCCTTTTTCCGCTGAGATGTTCGGTGATGATTCGCTTTCCAAACGACCAATGGATCGTGTGACGATGCCATTGCGCCAAATGGGTGTTGTGATTTCAGGTCAAACAGATCGCGATCTACCACCGCTTAAAATAACAGGTTCTGATCATTTGACACCGATTAACTACACTTTGCCAGTCGCTTCAGCTCAGGTTAAATCAGCTTTGATTTTTGCGGCTTTACAGGCAGATGGTGAATCAGTCATCATTGAAAAAGAAAAGACGCGTAACCATACCGAAGATATGATCCAACAATTTGGTGGTGAAATTTCTGTCAATGGGAAAGAAATTCGCATCAAAGGTGGACAAACCTTTACAGCTACTGATGTAACAGTTCCAGGTGATATTTCAAGTGCTGCCTTTTTCTTGGTAGCTGGCTTAATCGTGCCCAATAGTGAGATTACGCTTAAAAATGTCGGAATCAATGAAACTCGGACAGGTATTATAGAGGTGATTCAAGCCATGGGCGGGGACTTGACCATTACTGATGTGGATGAAGTGGCTAAGTCAGCGACTCTAACAGTTCGTTCATCAGAGTTAAAACCAACTGAAATTTCAGGTGATATTATTCCTCGCTTGATTGATGAATTACCAGTTATTGCGCTTTTGGCGACGCAAGCAAATGGCACAACAATCATTCGAGATGCTGAGGAGTTGAAGGTCAAAGAAACGGACAGAATCCAAGTTGTTGCTGATATGTTGAATGATATGGGTGCTGAAATTACACCGACTGAAGATGGTATGATCATCCAAGGGAAATCCCAACTCAATGGTGCAACGATTAACACCCAAGGCGATCATCGTATCGGGATGACAGCAGCTGTTGCAGCATTATTAGTTGCTGATGGCGAGGTGATCCTTGAGCGTTCAGAGGCGATTCAAACATCTTATCCAACATTTTTTGAAGATTTATCTCATTTAATAGTATAAAATACTATCAAGATTTACTATGATTCATTAGACTTTTAAAAGGCATTTAAGGCCTTTTTATGTTATAATTTTATCATATAAGGTTAATGAAAAATTAAATTCATAAAAAACTTGAGTTTTTCTTAGGAAATGGCTATAATTATAATAGTCGAATGATTTATTTTGTTATTAATTGATTTTATTAAGGCAATTACGTTTTTATTTATGGAGGAGTTTTATGAACAAAACAGATTGGATTGAATACTTTGAAGCGATTAATTCGCGTAAACCGAGTGAGGAAGAAATCTCACAAGCACTTGCAGCAGGGGAATTTTCTGAAACTGTAGTAGTTGAAGCTGTTGAAGACACAACATCTTTAGAAAAAAGCGGCTCAGTCGAAGAGAATGAAACAGTTACACCAGTTGACACAGCGACGACTGTTGAAACGAACACAGAAAAAAGTGTCGTGTCAGAGTCTGGGGTAGAAACAAAAACAGCTGCTTTAAAGGCAAAAGAAAAGGAAGTTATCGAAAAATTGAAAGAAAATCAGATGATTGCGGATACAGCGCAAGTCGCCTCGAATTATCTTTCGTGGGTACTAGAGACCGTCAAGCGTCCGATGACTAAAGCATCTGGCTTTAATTCTCTTTACACCTATTTAACTTTAGGTATTATTGTTATTTTTGCAGCCTTGTCAACAACTCTGAACTTACATGCATTTTACGAAAGAACAGTTGTTAATACCACTTTTTCAGAATTTAGTAGTTTTGTTGGCATTAGTGCAACGAATCCCATTGGTTTTGGCACATTTATCGCCTTATTATTTGCAGTAGTAATTTTTATTGTGACCATAGTTTTTGCTATTTGGGTTGCTTTGAAAGTTTTAAAATCTCCGCTAAGCTTTTCTAATGTTGTGGACAAATACACGAGTCTCTTTGTACCTGCAGCAGTTCTGATTATTATTGCTTCTATTTTGTCATTGATTCGCTTAAATTTCTTATCTTATATCATCTTTATTCTAGCATTATTGATTATTAGTATCTCTTTGTATTACATTATTTTGACTACTGAGAATAACTTAAAGCTTGACGATTTTTATGCTAAATTATTGGCACTGATTACAAGTGGTGCGATTATGTTTGTGATTACATTTATCCTAACATTGATTTTTACAACGATTATCTTTAAAGCAGCATTTACTTTATAAGTCTTAATAGCCGTTATCACAGTTGTTAAATCACGAGGAAATACAAAATGGAAAAAGAAAAATACGCCAAACTTTTTAAAGCAATCGTTGGACGGGAGCTGACAGCACAAGAGTTCCTACAGGCCAAATCCAATGATTTTGATCCAAAACAAATCAAGAAAATTGCAGGTTTAACTGTTGGACTGAATAGTGACGAGCAAGCAGTTGACGATCATGGCAATGTTGAGGCTACAGTTGCTGGAACAACTCAAACTGAAGTTAAAGCGGCACAAAAAATTGCGATGAATTCTGTAGGAGAAACTCTCAAGCCTACAACTAAGAAAAAAGTGCCAACCAAATTGATTATTGCGATTGTTGCTGTTTTAATCATAGGCGCGGGTATTTTTGGATTTGTTAAATCAAGACCTGTGGATGTCACAAAAGACATCAATGTGACTTTCACAGGTTATGACGGCTATGGAACGGCAAATTATAATTCAGAAAAAATACATCAAGTGATTACAGAAAAGTTAGCCCTCAAAGCAGGATTTTCTAAAGCTGAATCTCATAAATTAATCAGTTTGGATTCTCTTTCTGATTATTTAACAAATAGTAAATATCGAGCAAAAGCGTCAAAACTCATGAAGTGGATTAGTGATTTAGAAATTACTTTTGATGCTGATTCGAATTTGAAAAACGGTGACAATGTAACCTTTAAAATCAAACCTGAAAAAGGGACACCATTAAAAGCTGTTGATAAAACCTATCAGGTTAAAGGACTCAAGAAGACTAAAAAAGTTTCAGCTAGTGAGTTGAGTAAAGATGAAATCACATTTTCTGGTTATGACGGCTATGGTCTTGTTGACTATGATGATAGTAAACTTGAATTAATTTCAAGTGATGAGTCAGGTACGTTGTCAAATGGCGATATGTTGAAGTTCGAGTTCACATCTGACTACTTAGATACACTGTTGACAGAGGGTAAAGCCGTCACCGATAAAACATTTAAAGTTAAGGTATCTGATCTGAAAGATATTAATAAGATTAGTAAACTCGATACTCTCTACAGTAAGATTCCTGATTTAGTGAAAGAAGAGTTCAAGGATAAACCTGCAGGTGAATATGGCTCATATGATTTGACCTATAAGGTTGAACCACAAAAATCTTTTATCCAATTTTTTGATGATGAGTACTACGATGAAGCGTACTTGTCATTAGTTATTACTTATAAGATTACAAGAACGCAAACTTGGGTCAAAGATGATACTTTGGACAATAAGAAAAAAGGTGATGTTGAAACAAAAGAAGTTTACACTTATCTTGGTTACCAAAATGTCGAAGTCTATAAAGATGCTGTTGTCCTCTCTGATTTGTCTGAAACAAGCGGTTTATCATGGTCAAATTATCTGGATATTGATGCTGTCTACACTGATCTTGAAAAAAGTGGATATGGTGAGTATCAACCTAAAAACTAATCCCAAGAGATGTGCCTGTTTAAGCCGAAAACACTAAACATTTCATTTGTTTTTTTAAGCAAAATAGGTTGACAAAAACTTAATAAATTGATAAGATTGTTTTTATAGAAATTTGTTTCAATCAAACCTGTTATGATTAAAGCAAATCTCGACTACCAACTAGGGTGCTTGCTGAGACTGACTCCGAGCACTCTAGTTTTTTTGTACCCAAAATTTACCAACGACTTATACCACTCTCATAGGTGGAGAAGCCAACTGGATGAGATGAAAAAAATAGTAAAATCTGCTATAATAATAACTATTATGACAAATCACATTGTACTTTTTGAACCACGTATCCACTTCAATACTGGCAATATTGCCCGCACTTGTGCCGCAACAAATACACACTTGCATCTCATCCGTCCATTTGGCTTTGAGATTACAGATAAAAATCTCAAGCGTGCCGGCCTTGATTACTGGGATAAAGTTAACATCACCTATCACGATGATTTAGCTGCTTTTATGGCTTATGTCAATGGTGATGAAACTGCAAAACTGCACCTCATTACAAAATTCGCAGAACATGATTACTCTGAAAATGGGCTTTACACTGATGAGGCTGATCACTATTTCCTTCTAGGGAGAGAAGATACCGGTCTGCCTGAAGCGTTCATGCGTGAGCATCCAGAAAAAGCCATGAGAATTCCCATGAATGATGAACACGTCAGAAGTCTAAACCTTTCAAATGCTGCAGCCATCGTGATTTACGAGTGCCTGAGACAGCAACACTACCAAGGTTTGGAGCTTGTCCATACCTATGAGAAAGACAAATTAAAATGAAAATTTATTTTGTGCGCCATGGCAAAACTCAGTGGAATCAAGAGCATAGACTACAAGGCATGACTGGGGATTCCCCCTTGTTGCCAGAGGCTTTAGTTGAAATTGCAGCACTTGGAGATTACTTGGCCGACCTCAAGTTTGATGCCATTTTTTCGAGCCCTTCTAAACGCGCGATTGATACAGCGATGATTTTATCAGAGCGCAACCATCAGCCGCGTGAGATTAACAAAAGAACCGAGCTATTCGAATGGAGACTCGGTATTTTTGAAGGCATGCTGATTGATGAAGCGGTGGCAAAAGATCCTGAAAATATGGCAGCCTTTCGCCATCACCCAGAACAGTTTTGGGGCAATCCAATCGGTGCTGAGAATTTAGGAGATATTTATCGTCGCTTTATTCACTTTATCGATTGGCTGAGCAAGCAAAACTATGACAATGTCCTGGTTGTTAGCCATGGTGCTTTTTTGTCAAGCACAATTAAAATGTTGACAGGCACGCCGATTGGTGAATTAAGACCTGGTGGTGTTGGCTTGGATAACAACACCTTATCTATCGTCGATTATGATGGAGATAAATATACCTTAACCCATTGGAATGAAAAACATGGCAGATAAACTCTATTTCACGGGTACAATTGAAGCTATTTTTTTCAGTAACCCGTCAAATTTTTATAAAGTCATTTTACTAGAAGTGACAGATACAAATGCTGACTTTTCAGATGGCGAAATCGTGGTCAATGGTATCATCGGTAATGTCGTCGAAGGGGATAGCTATAAGTTCTATGGTGAATTGACCAATCACCCTAAGTATGGTGAACAGTTAAAAGTAACGACTTACGAAAAAAATGTGCCTACCTCTGGTGCTGGCCTCGTGAAATATTTATCGAGTGACCACTTTCCAGGGATTGGTCAAAAAACAGCTGAAAAAATTGTTGCCATTTTTCCTGAGAATACAATTGACGGCATTTTAGATAAACCTGATCGTCTGTCAGGTGTTTTGACGGCTGAAAAACTGAAAGCTTTTGTCAAACATCTATCTGAGAATCACGGCATGGAAAAGATTCTTTCTAAGTTGGCCAAATATGAGCTGCCAAGTAAGATTAACTTCCAAATTTATGAGCTTTATAAAGAAGACACGCTAGACGTCATTAAGGCTAACCCTTATCAGCTTGTGTTTGAAATCAAAGGCATTGGCTTTAAAAAAGCAGATAAGATCGCTGAAGATGAAGGGATTTCGGCAACAAGTGATGAACGGATACAGGCTGGCTTGATTCATACGGTACTCACTCATTCGCTTGAACTTGGCGATACTTATATCGAAGCGCGAGACCTCTTGGAAAAGACGATTGATTTGTTGGAGTCAGCGCGAAATGTTGAGATACTACCGAATCAAGTGGTTGAAAATATTAATTTTCTGCTATCTGAGGGCAAGCTCCAAGCTAACAATACTAAAATTTTTGAGAACTCCCTATATTTTGCGGAAGATGGCATTCATCAAAGGTTGAATAAACTGGCCAATCGAATTGGTGATAAACTTGACACTGACAAATTTGATAGCATTATCAAAGAAGTAGAAGCAGATCTTGAAATTCAATATGACAGCCTGCAAAAGGATGCCATTTATAAAGCGCTGACGCATCAATTTTTCATTTTGACTGGTGGACCAGGGACTGGTAAAACAACGGTCATTAAGGGCATTATACGCGCTTACGCAGCTTTGCACAAAGTAGACTTGAATCCAGACAATTACACGGATGATGTCTTTCCAATCGTTCAGGTTGCGCCAACTGGTCGTGCAGCACGTCGGATGAATGAGCTGACTGGCCTACCTGCAGCGACCATTCATCGCCAGTTGGGACTGAACTCAGATGACTTAGAAGACGATTTTGGTAATGATTTGTCAGGAAGTTTGTTAATCGTCGATGAATTTTCTATGGTGGATACTTGGCTTGCTAATAAATTATTTGCGGCCATTCCACCTTCTATGACGGTCATTCTCGTCGGTGATGCTGATCAGCTACCATCTGTTGGTCCAGGTCAGGTTTTTGCGGATTTGTTAAAAATTCCTGATTTTGCCTCGGTGAAACTGGATAAAATTTTTAGACAGGGTGAAGACTCGACCATTACCAATCTGGCACATGGCATCAAAGATGGTCAGCTCCCCCCTGATTTCACGGCTAAGAAGCCTGATCGTTCTTATATCGAGAGTAACGCGGCTAATATTCCAAACTACATTGGCCAGATTGCCAGCGCCTGGCTGAAACGTGGGAATGATCCTTTTGATTTACAGGTGCTGATTCCCATGTATAAGGGCGTTGCGGGGATTAATCATGTCAATAAGGTCCTGCAAGAGCTGTTTAATCCGCTCGAAGAACGTTTGGAATTTGCTTTTCAGGAGACTGTTTTTCGGCAAGGGGATAAGGTGTTGCATCTGGTCAATGAAGCGGCGCTGGACGTCTTTAATGGCGATATCGGTGAGATTACCGATCTTGTGCCGGCTAAATACACGGAGTCCAAGCAGGACGAGATTGTCATGAGTTTTGATGGCAATGAGGTCATCTATCCGCGGGGCGAGTGGTACAAGATTACGCTAGCCTACGCCATGTCCATCCACAAGGCGCAAGGGAGCGAGTTTCCGAGCGTCATCGTGCCCATGGTGTCGAGTTATAGCCGGATGTTGGAGCGCAATCTGCTCTATACCGCCATTACGCGTGCCAAGAAATCCCTGATTTTGCTAGGCGAAAGCCGGAGTTTTCAGACTGCCGTCGCTCGCCAAGGTGCCAATCGCAAAACTTATTTGATAGAACGGTTTGGTGTTGAGGTAGATGTGGCTGAGGCACATGGTGCTCAGGATAATGAATCCGTTGAATCTCTAGAAATCGAAGAAGATGTCATCTCAGAAAATATGACAACGCCTGAAACTTATATTTTGACAGAAGAAAATATTACGACGATTGATCCTATGATTGGGTTAACTGCAGAAGATGTTGCTGTGTTTAAATGAAAAAATTCAGATATTCATGATATATCTGAATTTTTTGTGTTTTCATTCTTATTATATATTTCAAATTTAATGAATATTATTTAAAGTATGATATAATTTATGTATAAAAATGATAATATTGTGTTATATATCTAGAGATGAAGTATAACTATTATATGAGGGATACAATTACGAATGACGGTGTGTTAAATACTGTTTTTACATACCTACCTGGTATTGTATTGATCTTAGGTGGTTATTTATTCATAGTATTTAAAAATATCCAGTGGAATAACCCTCTCTCATTGTTATATAAAAGTGAAAAGCAGGTCGTTAACGAAATTACAGGACGTATTTGGGTTATAGGTGGCATTTCTTTATCTATATTTTTAACAATTATTAGGCCAGTTCATAGTCCCCTGCTGATCATTGCTCTCTATCTCCTAACAATAGTCGTTTCGTTTCTTATCACCTTTGTCATGATAAAAATGAAAAAAAGTAAGGATAAACAAAGCATTAAATAAAAAAAGGCGCTATCTCTTTAGGGGAGTAGCGCCTTTACTATCATTTCTTGATAGGTGTCTACAATACACAGTGATGATGTATAAGAGGCTGTTTCTATCTATCTTTTAATGTCTCCATAAGTGGCAAAAAACGATTCATGTGTTCGTAAATTTTTTGCTTGACTTCTGGTGACACATTATTTTGTTTAAGATATGTAGTAACTGCTTCATTGACAAAGTCAGAGAGGGATTGTTCTGTTAAGTTAGTGTAATCTATCATTTCTTGATAGCTTGTCTCATCAAATTGGATTGTAATTTATTTGCGCATCAGGTCATCTCATTATTTTTATACTTATTAATTTACGCACATCTTAAACATCTATTCAAATCAAAACAATCTCAAACTTATTCAGAGATTTTGGAAAGATAATTTGTACGATCATCAAAAATGAAGTCGACGTAGCAAGTGTCGTTTCTAGAATCATAAAGATACAGAATAACATAATGCTTAACTATCATTCGACGATAATTTTTAAATGTTGGTCTGATATTATTATAGACATTTGTGATGAAATTGCCTGTGGTTGGAAATTTATGTAGAATTCAAATTTGGTTATTGATAAGTTTAGGAATTTTACTTGCTGCTTTCCGATTTTGAAAATGATGAACGATATAGCGTTGGAATCCTCTGACTTGAAAATAGACTTCTGGATCAATTACCACTTTAGTCATTTAAAGTGTAATCCGCAGGAGCTTCAGCAACTATGAGATCATGATCGTCAAAAAGTTTTTCAAATGATTCAAGAGAATAGCCTCGAATACCTTTCTTTCGTCTTGCAATTGCAGCATCTAAATGTTTTTCGATGTAGTTAAGCTCTGCAGCTTTCATCTGATCTGTTCTAAAATCCAGTGGCAAGGTTTCTTCAGCAACAATTTTGCCTAAAAACATATTGAGCGCTGTTGATAAATCTAACTGATTTTTAGCTAAGATATCTGTTGCCTTTTCTTTCAGCGCTTTATTAGTACGGAAAGCGATTCGATCATTTTTTTCGGTCATACTAGGCATGGCAGATCTCCTTTGTTTGTTCATTGTGCTTACATTGTACCATTTCTATGATATTAATTCAAATATTTACCAAAATAAAAACACCAAGATTGTCTACTTGATGCCTCTTTTTATTTCATTCACCCCACCCGTTCCCTTAGTTTCTCAACAAACAGGTAAGTCGCAGGACAGATCAAGGTATTCTTGAGTGTCAGATGATTAATCTGAAGAAACTTTTTACGATCTGTATGTGGGAACTCCCGACAGGCTTTGGGTCTGACGTCATAAACATCGCATAGATTATCAGCCCCTAAAAAAGGGCAGGGCATACATTGGAAGATTTTGTCGCCATCTTCATCAACTTGTAAATACTCTGATTCAAAATTGGCTAATTTCATGCGGAGTCGTTTGGCAACTCGCTCGATGTCGCTTTCTGTAAAGAGCGGTCCAAGTGATTTGCAACAGTTGGCGCACTGGGTACAGTCAATTTCTGTAAAGACTTCATCGTGGAGTTCTTTTGTTAGTTTATCTAGGTTTTTAGGTGGTTTCTTTTTGAGTGACGTCAAAAACTGGCGATGTATTTTCTGTTTTTGTAGGGCAAGGTCCCTATAGTGTTCGATATCCATAACCTATATTTTAGCATAAAAATAACATAAAAAAGATACTCCGTTAAGAGTATCCGTTTTAATCTTAATCCAAAATCGTGAAATAAAACTTATTTCACCAATTTTTTAGCCAAACGTGATTTATCACGGTTAGCTTTATTTTTATGGATTAAACCTTTGGAATGAGCTTTGTCGATTGCAGCAGATGCAGCGACATACAATGCTTGCACATCGTCAGTGCCAGCAGCAACGGCAGCTTCGAATTTTTTGATTGAAGTGCGCAAAGCAGCTTTTTGAGCAGAATTACGTTCGTTTTGAACGATGTTCAACTCAGCACGTTTGATAGCAGATTTAATGTTAGCCATGTTTGTTCTCCTTGTTAAAGATATAAAGTTGAAAGTTCAACTTTACTCAATGTTTTAATTGATACTGTGCAAAACACAATACAAGCTATTATATCACTTAAATAACCATAACGCAAATTTTATTTTTTAAAAGCAATTTGTGTTATAATAAAGAAAGAAAATAGGTAAGCTAGTAGTACTATTTGCGTTTAATCGAAAAATCTTGCATTTCTTTTTTAGATTTGAACGCGTATAACCTACTGACTAGTGAAAGGAATACCATGTCATTTCAGTTTGGGCGGTTTCGTCTGGGTCTCAGAACAATTAAAACAGTTATTGCCATCTTGATCATATTAGTTTTTTCACATTTATTTCATCGTGGACAATCTGCTGCCATGGTTGCAGGAATTTCAGCGATTATTGCGGTTAGAGATTCTTATACTGCAACGATTAAGGCGTCTAAAGCAAGGTTTATTGGTTCAGCATTAGGTGGTACACTTGCGACTGTTTACTACTTTTTTTATTTGCTGAGTCACCAGAACTTTGCAGTTCAAATTATACTGATTCCTTTATTTGTGTTAGTCAACATTGTCATTATGGATGGGTTTGATCTCCATCCGGGACTAGTTGGCGCGAATGCGACTTTGTTGATTATCGGCTTGACCATTTCTGAAAATGCCTATGTTAGTTATGCGATTAATCGAATCTTCGATACTTTTTTCGGTGTGGCTGTGGCGACGCTTGTTAACAGTGCTTTTATACATGATGCGCCTAAGATGACGATTAAAACCATCATTCGAGACAAACTCAATGGATCAAAACAATCTAATAGAACAACTAGAAATAGTACGGCAAAAAAGGAGAATACAAAGTGACAGCAATTTATATTCGAATACATGATGAAATTAAGCATCAAATTGAGACAGGTTTTTTTGAAGTCGGTCAACGCTTGCCGAGTGAACGTGTCATGGCTGAGCAATTTGGGGTCTCTCGCATGACCCTGCGTCAAGCAGTGACGAGTCTAGTTGAAGAAGGCATTTTAACGCGTCATGTTGGTTCTGGGACTTATGTTGCTAGCGATCGTGTACGTGAAAAAATGCGGGGAACGACCAGTTTTACTGAAATCATCCAAAATTTAGGGAAGACGCCGAGTTCAAAAGTTTTGAGTTATCAAAAAACGAAGGCAAATGAAGTTGAGTGTGATAAATTACAACTCAAAAAAGGTGCACAAATCATTCGTATGGAGCGGATTCGTTATGCGGATGAACTACCGATTTGTTATGAAGTGGCCAGTATTCCTTATCGTTTGATTGAAGATTTTGCAAAAAACGATATAGCTAATCACTTTTACGATACCTTGGCCAATGCTGGTAAGAAAATCGGTCGAAGCGAGCAAATTATTTCAGCTAAGATAGTCAATAAAGAAATTGCTAACTTTTTGTCAATCAAACAGAGTTCAGCGATTTTAGCCCTGACGCAGGTTTCTTACTTTGCTAACACCGATGAAACACCTTTTGAGTATGTTTTATCCCAATATGTTGGCGAACGATTTGAATTTTACTTAGAAAGATAAGAAAAAATGACGCATTCTGAAAAAGTTGTTGACTTGCTCCATGCAGGTCAATTTGACGAGATGGCAACAGAGTTAGCAAAAGCGATTGAGACAGATGGTCTTGATTTGCTGACGGATTTGGCCGAATATTTGTCGATGATGGGTTTTATGGCCGAAAGCCGTCAGGTTTATGAAAAAATTGCAGCCAAAGATGCTAATAACACAGATATTTTGCTCAACCTCGCTGAAATGAAATTCGATGATGGCGATCTGGACGGCGCGCTCGAGTTGCTCTACAAAATAGAGGCAACAGATGACAACTACGTCGCAGCTCTCGTTATGATTGCTGACCTCTACCAGGCAGATGGCGTTTGGGAAGCGGCGCTTGAGAAATTACTGGAAGCAGCAAGTCTGACAGATTCACCTCTAGTGACCTTTGCAATCGGTGAACTCTATTATAATCAAGGAAAATGGCGTGAGGCGATTTCTCATTTCGCAAAACTGAGTCAACGTCAGATTTTAGAACTCACCAAAATATCAACCTACCAGCGGATTGGGACTGCCTATGCCTCATTAGGAGAGTTTGAAAACGCCACAAAATTTCTAGAAAAATCTCTTGAGATTGATCATGACGATAACGTTTTATTTGAATTGGCACAGATCAATTTTGCAACTGGTGAAGCCACACGTGCCATTGATTATTTCAAACAGTTAGACGCCTTAGCACCTGACTTTGATGGCTATGCCTATCCTTATGCGCAAGCCTTGATTGAAGAAAATGACTTTGAAGCGGCTTTTACAGTCGCAAAAGATGGCTTGAGTAAAAATCCAACTGATGTGCCTTTGATTCACTTGACCAGCCGGATTGCCTATGCCTTACATGATCTTGAAGGGGCAGAAAAGTATTTGACCCAAGCGCTTGATTTACCTGATTTACACGATGAAACGGTCTTTCTTTTGAGCAACCTCTACATGGAGCAAGAGGATTTTGAAGCGGTCATCGGTCTTGAAAGCCTGCTTGACGAAGAACATGTCCTAGCGCAGTGGAATATCGCAAAAGCATATCGTGAACTTGATCAAGATGAGAAATCGTTAACGATTTATGACGAGATTAGCCAGAGCGTCTTAATTGATAATCCTGAGTTTTTATTAGATTATGCGCAAATGCTCATCCGAAATGGTCGGACAGCTGATGCCAAGACAAGTTTAAGCAAATATTTATCACTAGTACCAGATGATGATAATTCACAAGCTCTATTTAATGAGTTATGATAATGGCGTTTAAACGCCTTTTTTGCTACAATAACCATTGTGAAGTTAAACTTTCAAGAAGGAACGTATTTAAAAAATGACAGAAGAAAAATTTGGTGCAGATTTAATTGTAGACTCACTCATTAACCATGATGTAAAATACATTTTTGGAATCCCAGGTGCTAAAATCGATAAGGTTTTTGATACTTTAGTTGATAAAGGCCCTGAGTTGATTGTTGCACGTCACGAACAAAATGCTGCCTTTATGGCGCAAGCTGTTGGGCGAATTACAGGTGAGCCGGGTGTTGTGATTGCGACTTCTGGTCCTGGGGCGTCAAACTTAGCAACAGGTCTTGTAACGGCAACGGCAGAAGGTGATGCAGTCCTTGCTCTTGCCGGCCAAGTGAAGCGTGGCGATCTCCTGAAACGGACGCACCAATCCATGAATAATGCGGCGCTTTTTGAACCCATTACCAAATACTCGGCAGAAGTCCAAGATCCAGACACACTATCAGAGATTGTGGCTAATGCCTATCGTTTATCAAAAGCTGGCAAACCAGGTGCAAGTTTCATCTCCATTCCCCAAGACGTTGTTGACAGTAAGGTGAAGGTTAAGGCAATTAAGCCCTTGCACGAGCCAAAACTTGGGAATGCATCGATTGATGATATTAATTATCTGGCGCAGGCGATTAAAAATGCCGTCTTACCTGTTTTCCTTCTAGGTAGCGGTTCGTCATCTGCCAGTGTGACGCACGCCATTCGTGAACTCTTGCAATATGTTAATATCCCAGTCGTTGAAACCTTCCAAGGTGCGGGTGTGATTTCGCATGATTTGGTTCATAATTTCTTCGGTCGTGTTGGTCTTTTCCGGAATCAACCAGGCGATATGCTCCTTAAAAAATCTGATTTGATCATTGCGATTGGCTATGATCCGATTGAATATGAAGCGCGCAACTGGAATGCTGAGATTGATAGTCGCGTGATTGTTATCGACAAGGCCCTGGCTGAGATCGATACTTACTATCAACCTGAGCGTGAGTTGATTGGTGATATTGCACAGACTTTGGAGAATTTGATTCCAGCGATTCGGGGTTACAAGATTCCAGAAGGCAGCGTTGAATATTTAGATGGGCTGCATGATCTCCTGTCTAAAAATGAGTTTGATCGCAATGCTGAGCCTAATCTTGTGCATCCGCTCGATTTCATCGATGTCTTTCAGGCTGCTGTTAAAGATGATGAAACGGTCACTGTCGATGTCGGCAGTCATTATATCTGGATGGCACGGAATTTCAAATCTTACGAACCACGTCACTTGCTCTTTTCAAATGGGATGCAGACGCTCGGTGTCGCACTGCCATGGGGCATCTCCGCAGCACTTTTACGTCCTGGCAAAAAAGTTTACTCGATTTCAGGTGATGGTGGCTTCCTATTTTCAGCGCAAGAGCTTGAAACAGCAGTACGCTTGAACCTACCGCTGATTCATATCATCTGGAACGACGGTCGTTATAACATGGTGGAGTTCCAAGAAGTCATGAAATACGGTCGCGCATCGGGTGTAGATTTTGGCCCAGTCGATTTTGTCAAATATGCTGAAGCATTTGGGGCAAAAGGACTTCGCGTGACTAACAAAGAAGATCTGGCAAAAGTATTGTCAGAAATTGACAGTACAACAGGACCAGTCGTGATTGATGTACCAATCGATTATAAAGATAATGTGAAATTAGGCGAAACGATACTGCCAGATGAATTCTATTAAAAAATATGGTAAAATAAATTTAAAACTTGTGAGGTTTCACAAGTTTTTACTGAATTAAGAAGGATAAGAAGATGTCTGAACCGATAAAACTTTTTCAATATAATACATTATCTGCTTTGATGAGCGGGCTTTTCGAAGGGAGCTTGACCATTGGTGAGTTGCTGGAACAAGGTGACTTAGGGATTGGCACGCTGGACGAAATTGATGGTGAGTTAATCGTGCTAGATGGTAAAGCCTATCAAGCGCGCGGTGATAAAACGATTACTGAAGTAAGCCCTGATGTTAAGGTGCCTTATGCGGCAGTTGTTTTCCACCAAGCAGAAGTGATTTTCAAGCAACGGTTTGAGGTCACTAATGACGAGTTACACACACGTATCGAGACTTACTACGACGGCGCTAATCTTTTTCGCTCCATCAAAATCCACGGGACTTTCTCTAAAATGCATGTCCGCATGATTCCCAAAGCTAAAGAAGGCGCTCGATTTGCTGATGTTGCAACAAGACAGCCTGAGTACACCGTTGAAAATGTGACGGGTACCATCGTTGGCATTTGGACACCTGACATGTTTCATGGCGTGAGTGTAGCGGGATATCATCTGCACTTTATTACGGATGACCACACTTTTGGTGGTCACGTGATTGACTATGTCATGTCAGAAGGGATTGTGGAAGTAGGCCCTGTCGATCAGTTGGACCAACGTTTTCCAGTCCAAGATCGGAAATATTTGTTTGCCAAGTTAAATTTAGAGGAATTGAAAGAGGATATTGAGAAAAGTGAGTAATGCAAGCATTGATTGGATCCATTCGCGCCTGAAATTTGGCATTAAGCCCGGTCTATCACGGATCGTCTATTTGCTCGAGCAGCTAGGCAACCCCCAAAACAAATTCAAGACTGTCCATGTCGCAGGGACCAATGGCAAAGGCTCAACCGTCACTTTTTTGTCAAACATCCTCCAACAGTATGGCCTCCAAGTCGGGACTTTTACCTCACCCTATATCGAAATCTTCAACGAGCGTATCGCCATCAATGGTCGCTATATTTCTGATGAGGATTTAAACCGGATCGTCGGTGTCATCAAGCCCATTGTTTTTAAGATGGATGAGGATGTAGATCTTGTCAATATCACAGAGTTTGAAATCCTCACGGCTATCGGCTATTATTATTTTGCTGATCAGGCAGTCGACATTGCCCTGATAGAAGTGGGCCTAGGTGGGCTTTACGATTCAACCAATGTGATAACACCACTTGTTTCGGCGATTACAACGATTGGCATGGATCACCAGGATATTTTAGGGGACACACTCGCTAAGATTGCCAGTGAGAAGGCTGGGATTATCAAGTCTGGTGTTCCTGTCGTTGTAGGCAATCGCCAAGGTGTGCCTGAAGAAGCTTATAAGGTAATCGAAACAGTAGCCCATGAGAAAGATGCGCCGATTTTTCATCCCGAGATAGGTCTGACTTTTGATTTAAATCTTCATGGTCAGTATCAGCAAGATAATTCGGCTTTAGCCCTCAAACTATTTGAGATTTTAGCTGAAAAATTAGGCTTGAGACTTGATCGTGAGAAAATCAATAAAGGCCTTAAGCAAGCCTTCTGGCCTGCCAGAATGGAAGACTTGAATGGCTTTATCTTGGATGGTGCCCATAATTTGCCTGCTATCAAACGTTTAGTGGCAGAATTTGATGGCTCGAAAAAAGTCCATATTCTATTTTCTGCCTTACAGCGTAAAGATTTTCATGAGATGATTACACTGCTACAAACCATTCCAAATGTTGCTTTGACTTTAACGACATTTGACTACCCTAAAACGATTGTAGCTGCTGATGTGACAGATATTTCTGATGTTACCTGGCTGGAAGATTGGCGGGAGTTTGTGACAGCACCTAAACAGGCTGATGAGCTTTATCTTCTGACAGGTTCTCTCTATTTTATGAGTCAAGTACGTGAATTTTTATTGACGACTAATACAACAAATTAAATAAATGCAAAAAAATAATGTTTACCAGTTGACATTATTTTTTTGTCATGATATACTTAACCAGTAAACTAATTTAGGACGATATCACAGGTATCATTCAAAAGTTATCAGTTAACTTGCATTTATTTTTTTGTGGATATACTTAACTGGTAAAGGGAATTAAGAAAGAGAAGAATGAAAAAGAAAATATTATTAAGCCTAATGGCTACGACTGCAGCCTTAACACTTTTTGCTTGTGGCAGTGAGGCAAGTAAGAAATCGGATAAGTTACAGATCGTAACAACTTTCTATCCGATGAAGGCATTTACAGAGCAAATTGTCGGTAAAGAAGCAGACGTGTCGGTTTTGGTCAAACCAGGTGTTGAGCCACATGACTTTGAACCATCTGCTAAAGATGTCGCAGCCATTCAAAATTCAGACGCTTTCGTTTATAATAACGAAAATCTGGAAACTTGGGTTAAAAAAACAACTCAAGACATGAAGAACGTTGATGTGATAAAGGCATCTGAGGGCATCTTACTACTGCCTGGATCGAACGAAGGTGGCGATGAAGCAGGACACGAAGGGCATACGCATGCTTATGATCCCCACGTCTGGTTAGCACCAAGTCTCGCTATTAAAGAAGTTGAGACAATTCGGGATCAGCTGATTAAAAAATTTCCTCAGAAAAAAGCTATCTTCACCAAAAATTCGGATGCTTATTTGTCGAAACTCAAGGCATTAGACCAAGCTTACAAGGATGGTTTGTCCAATGCCAAACAGAAAAATTTTGTCACCCAACATGCAGCCTTTGCTTATTTAGCACTCGAATATGGCCTTAATCAAGTCTCTGTCTCAGGCATCAACCCTGAAACGGAACCATCAGCGTCGCGCCTCAAAGAGTTGAAAGCATATGTTGATAAAAATGATATTCACTATATTTATTTCGAAGAAAATGCCTCTGATAAAGTAGCGAAAACGCTGGCAGAGGAAGCAGGTGTTAAAACCTTGCCACTGAACCCCTTAGAATCACTGACTCAAGATCAAGAAGACGCAGGCGAAGACTACATCTCAGTCATGACGGAAAATTTGAAAAACTTAGAGAAAACAACAGATGCAGCGTCAAAAGTTACAGATATTGAACCAGAAAAGTCGTTAGAAAAAACTACGACTTCAGGTTATTTCAAGGACAACCAGGTTAAAGACCGCAAGCTATCAGACTGGTCAGGCACTTGGCAGTCCGTTTATCCTCTCCTTCAAAACGGTGATCTGGATCAAGTCATGCGCTACAAAGCTCTCCTAAACCAGGACAAGACCGAGGCGGCTTACAAGACCTATTATGAAGCTGGATACAAATCAGATGTCGCTAAAATCACCATCAAAAAAGACACCATTACCTTTGATAGCCATGGTGCTAAACACCAAGCAAGTTATAAATATATCGGTAAAGAGATATTGAACTATGCTAAGGGAAACCGTGGGGTACGCTACCTTTTTGAAGCAGTAGGCGACACAAATGGTGCGTTCAAGTACGTTCAGTTTAGCGATCATGGCATTGCGCCAGCTCAAGCAGAACATTTCCACATTTATTATGGTAATGAAAGTCAGGCTGCACTGACTGCTGAATTAGATAATTGGCCAACTTACTATCCATCGAAGTTGAGCCCAAGTCAAGTGGCACAAGAAATGATTGCCCATTAACCTGTCTTTTCAAAAAGCCAAATGATTTGGCTTTTTTTGATGTTGAAAAATTTAAATGCTATAATGGAGACAGTTAAGTACAAACGAGGAGCCACTGACGTGTCTAAAAATTATGAAAAACTGTCTGAAACCTACTATGATTATCAGGCCAAAAAATTTGATCGGTCATTTGATGGGGTTTTATCTGGCTTTTTTAAGCGCTATATCCTTAAAAATCTGGATCTGCCTGATCAAGCTAAGGTTTTAGATGTCGGCGCGGCGACTGGTCGTCTGCTCAAGATGCTTGCGAGTCAACATCAGTTTGAAGGTATTGGTTTAGATATTTCATCACAGATGACACAGTTCGCTCAAACTCAGTACCCTGAATTTTCATTTGTAACAGGCTCAGCCATGCAGCTCCCATTTGAAGACCAGAGTTTTGATGTGCTGATCTGTTCAGCCTCTTTTCACCATTTTCCGATACCTGAAACATTTCTCAAAGAAGCTAGACGTGTTTTAAAAGCTGGTGGCAAACTTGTCATTGCTGAGATTCGGATTCCGATTTTTCATGGTCTTTATAATAGTTATATCAAACGTTTCTCAAAAGAAGGCGATGTTAAAGTTTATACGTTTGACGAACTGCAGGCTTTACTTGAAACAGCAGGTTTTGTTTTGATCAAAGGTCGCAGACATTTACAAATCCAATATTTTGAAGCACATAAAAAAGCCTGAACAGGCTTTTTTAATTAGGCTTTGACGTAAACGCAGACGGCTTCTGGTACGATGAAATCATGTTGGATTTCGCTTAGGAGGCCAGTAGTAGCATCACGGAAGAAGGTCGTCACATTGTCAGAGTCTTGATGCGCTGCGATGACAATTTTTTCATCAGATGATAAGTTGAAGTCACGTGGCATTTTGCCGTGAGTTGCAGCGAGTTGGCTCAATTCTAAAGTCCCATCAGCAAGAATTTTGAAGACTGCAATTGAATCGTGGCCACGATTTGAGCCATAAAGGAATTTCCCATCTGTTGATACGCGGATAGCAGCAGTCCCGTTGAAATCAGTCCAATCTTCAGGAAGGGTTGAAATCGTTTGTAGTAAAGTAAATTGACCAACGCCATCATAAATTAAGACTTCAACAGTACTGTTTAATTCATTCATGAGGTAAGCAATCTTTTGCGTAGGATGGAAAGTTATATGACGTGGACCAGCACCGGGTGCTGATTTGTAGGTATTAACTTTAGTTAATTGCCCTTGGTCAGAGACATCATACGTTACCACTTCGTCAGTACCTAGATCACAAGATACAAGGTATTTATCTGGCGTCAAATCAGTGAAATGGACATGTGGACTGGCTTGATTCTCGTGTGGACCAGAACCTGTGTGCACGTCTTTATCAGCAAGTGTTAAAGCACCATCAGCTGCTCGCTTGTAAACTAAAACTTCCCCTTTATGGTAGTTGGCACCATATACTAAGTTACGGACTTCATCTACTGCCACATAACAAAGTGGCGCGCCATCGTCAACAACGTGATTAATAAGTTCACCGTCATTGTCAAAAGCTGCAACACCGCCCTCTCCGTTTTCAGCCCCTACGCTGTAGAGATGTCCCGACTTATCAAATGTGAGATAAGTTGGGTTAGGTTCTTTTGCGACTAGCTGGCGATCGCTTAACAAACCAGTCGTTGTGTCCAAGCTCGCCTTGTAAATGCCCTCAGATGTTTTCTTCGTATAGGTACCAAAATAAAGTGTTTCTGTCATGAATGTAATCCCTTTCAAATAGATATATTAATTATATCATAACTTTTTAAATTCGCATGATGAGAGGTTGAATACGCCTAAAGGGGATGTGTTGATACAGTCCCCCAATTTTAAAATTGATGCACCCCATTTCAAATAGTTTGCAAAGAGGGATAGAGATAAGATATGCTATAATATAAACTATAAAGTTGTTTAAATTTTAGATAGAGATGATAGCAATATATAGATCAGATAGGTGAAGAATAATGAATGATAAAAATAGTTTTAAAACGACTTGGTTTTTCAAATGGTTATTAGATAATAAGGTGGCGACTGGTTTTGCTGTTGTCTTGCTCTTCTTGTTAAATATTTTGCTGTTAACAAAATTGAGCTTCATGTTTCAACCAATTGCTGATTTTCTTGGTGTCATCATGTTGCCGATTATTCTAGCAGCAGTTTTTTATTACCTACTCAACCCGATTGTTGACTATTTCGAGTCACGTAAAGTGCATCGGGTAGTGACAATATCAATTTTATTTGCCATTATCTTAGCTTTGATCATCTGGGGGTTGGCGGTTGCGATACCAAATATGGTGACGCAAGGTGAAAAGTTTGCTGCTAATTTCCCAGACTATGTTGAATCAGGTGAGAAACATATCACAAGCCTTCTTGGAGATGAACGGTTTAAACAATTTAGACCACAGATTGAAAAAGCTGTCACGAGTTTTTCAGATAATTTGATTGAAATTTCCAAAAATCTTTCAACAACTTTGGTTAATAGTACAAGTTCATTTTTATCAGCAGCGACTAGTGTCATCATTTCCTTGATGATTTTCCCCTTCATTTTGTTTTATCTCTTGCGAGATGGTAAATCCCTCAATCAATACATGACGAATATGCTGCCAACCGCTTGGCGTAATGATACCTCAACCGTTTTAACACAGGTTAATTTACAGCTCTCTAGTTATGTTCGAGGACAACTGATCGTCGCAGGAACTGTTGCCATTATGTTCTCAATCATGTTTTCAATTATTGGTCTCAAGTATGCTGTTGTTATCGGGATTTCAGCTGGTTTCTTAAATTTGATTCCATATCTTGGTTCATTTTTGGCCATGATTCCAGCCTTTATCATTGCCTTAGTGGCAGGACCGCTCATGGTTATTAAAGTTGCCATTGTCTTTGTCATCGAGCAAACGATCGAAGGGCGCTTTGTCAGTCCCCTTGTTCTAGGTAGCAAATTGAATATCCATCCGATTACAATTCTGTTTGTTCTTTTGACATCCGGTAAAATTTTCGGTTTCTGGGGTGTGCTCATCGGGATTCCTGTCTATGCGTCTGCTAAAGTTATTGTTGTCTATTTCTACAAATGGTATCGCAAGATTTCGAGACTCTACGAAGATGAAGAACTGGAAATGCTTGACTAATCAGCTTTAAATAAACGCTTCTCATTGATGATTTAATATGAGAGGCGTTTTTTTCATCCCACAAATCTTCCTGTCTGTCTGATCCTTGTTAATTGAGATAGTAAAAGTTGGACAAATTAAGAAAATTGGTCTAGAATGAAATTGAAAAACGCTTTCAAAAATAAAAAAACTAGAAGACGAGGGACATGAGATGAAAAAAATTATCAATCAACCAGCAGATGTTGTAACTGAAATGGTATCAGGCTTGACCCGTGCCTATCCTGATTTGATCAAGAGATTAGACGGAACAAATGTGCTCGTTAAAGCTGATAATACATCACAAGTCCAGCTGATTTCAGGTGGTGGCAGCGGTCATGAGCCAAGTCATGCAGGATTTATCGGCGACGGCATGCTTTCAGCGGCTGTTTGTGGTGAAGTCTTTACAAGTCCAACGCCAGATCAAATTTATGAAGCAGCTAAGGCAGTTGATACAGTTGATGGTGTCTTCTTTATTATCAAAAATTATTCTGGAGATGTCATGAACTTTGATATGGCGAAAGATATGGCTGAAATGGAGAATATCCAGGTGGATTTTGTCATCGTGGATGACGATATCGCAGTTGAAAATTCGACCTATACACAAGGTAAGCGTGGTGTTGCTGGCACTGTTCTTGTCCATAAAATTCTAGGTAATTTAGCCCGCTCTGGTGCTGATTTAGCAACCATTAAACAAGCTGCGGATCAATTAGTAGCAGAGATTAATACAATAGCTGTCGCGCTATCTGGTGCCACTGTCCCAGAAGTTGGAAAACCAGGCTTTGTGTTACCAGAAGACGAGATCGAATATGGCGTAGGCATTCATGGTGAACCAGGTTACCGGCGTGAAAAAATGCTACCTTCAAAAGATTTAGCTAAAGAATTGGTTGACAAACTTATCTCATCTTTTGATGGCGATACGACAAGTGAGTATGCCATTCTGGTCAATGGGATGGGTGCAACGCCTTTGATGGAACAGTTTATCTTTACCAATGATGTGATGCATTTATTGGATGATCAAGCAGTCAAGGTCGCCTATACCAAAGTCGGAAATTTTATGACATCAATAGATATGGCAGGTATTTCCTTGACCATGTTGCGACTTTCAGATGCCGCTTGGCTTGACGCCTTGAATGCAGATGTTAGAACAATTGCTTGGGGGTGACAAAATGAATTTTACAGCTGAAATGGCAAGAAAATGGCTTATCTTATTTGATGAAAAAATCCAGGCTAAACAAGATTATTTAAGTGAGTTAGACATACCAATTGGTGACGGTGATCATGGGCATAATATGGCGCGTGGCATGTCAGCAGTCGTAGCTGTGTTAAATGACGACCAGAGCTTACAAGAAGTCTTTAAGGCGACTGCTATGGCCTTGATTTCTAAAGTAGGCGGCGCAAGTGGTCCTTTATATGGTACTGCTTTTATGGAAATGGCGAAAGTTGCTGCAACATCTGACGATTTATCTAGCTTACTTGCAGCTGGATTAGCTGGGATCATCAAACGTGGTGGCGCGCAAGTCGGTGATAAAACGATGGTGGATGTTTGGACCCCAATCTTAGCAGAAATTCAAAAAGGCTCACTGACAAAAATTGAAATTGATGAAGTTGTCATGGCAACTGCTGATTTATTAGCTAAAAAAGGCCGTGCTTCCTATGTTGGCGAACGTTCAATCGGGCATATCGACCCAGGCAGCCAATCTTCAGGCTATTTATTTGAAAGTTTGTTGGAGGTGCTAGGATGACAAGCCTAGGAATTGTCTTAGTCACGCATGTTACAGAAGTTTCTGAAGGCTTGGTCAAACTGTTGAGAGAAGTTGCAAAAGATGTTGACATCACAGTTGGTGCAGGGCTTGATGAAGGTCAAATTGGGACAAGTTTTGAACGCATCCAAGCCGCTTTTGACGCTAATTCATCAGATGAACTACTAGTCTTTTACGATTTAGGATCCGCTAAAATGAATTTGGAAATGGTCATGGAATTTTCAGATCGACCTGTTCATTTGTACGATACAGCCTTTGTAGAATCAGCATACACAGCTGCAGCCTTGATTCAGGCAGGCAGTAGCTTTGATGAGATTGATCAACAGCTTGCCCCTTTAAAGATCAAGTAGTCTCATGCAACTTGAGTCTGATAAATGAAAGAACCGAATTGTGAAAATTGACGTATTTTTAGATAAAAAAGAAGCCACTCAGATTGACATTATTCGGCAACTTTTATTTCATGCTGGTAAGATGCCCTCAAAAGCGTTGGCAGAACAGGTCGGTTTGACACAAAATGCCTTGAAAGACTATCTGGCGGATATCGTCCAGATGTGCCAAGCTTTGGGAGAGCGTTTTGAGCTGACGCTTGAAGCAAAAGAAGTGAGACTCGCCTTTTCATCAGATATCAATCTGAATAAAATCCTTTTAACTTACCTGAATAGTAGTTTAGGCTATCAGATTTTAGAGTTTGTTTTCAAGCATAAAAAGTTTTCTACGTTTCAATTGACTCAGGAATTTAACAGTAGTGAAGCCACGATCTTTCGAAAACTACGAGATCTTAATAATTCCTTGCGTATTTTTAATATTGGCATCAAAAATGGTCAGTTAGTAGGTGATGAACTCCAAATCAGGTATTTCTACTATCAGTTTTATTTGTTGGTTGATTCAGGTTTCTCCAGTACTGATTTAGCTGTGACAAAATTGATGGCTCAACTGCAACCAGAGTTTCAACAAAGTTTTTCAAAAATTGCACGCAAGCGGATGGGCTGTTGGTTATTCGTCACACGCCACCGTTTACAAGTCGCCAATAGTGATTATACAAGACTGACCCAAATTCATGATAGATTTGAAGCCGATCAACTCTATCAGATGATTCAAAACATTATTCCTGAATATTTTCAACAGACCGTTAATTTTGTTGGAAAATATGAAGGTGCTATGTTCTACTGTTTTTTGATCACTTTTGATATTATAGGTGAAGATAATTTTGCACGCTATGATTTATTGCGACGTAAGAAAATTTCAACGGCTGTTCTAGATACTTTTAGTAGAGAAATGATTGTCATGCATTATGGTTATCAAAAATTAAGCATCTCGGATGAAAAGGGATTGACCTACCGTTTATCACAGATTCATGCTCAAGCCTTTTATTTTCAGGGGCAATTGACAAGTTATGAGACTGATCGTTTGATGCAGTATTATCAGCAGCATGTGACATCAGAAATCGCAATACTTATTTCGAATTTGATTGAGATCTCACAGGAGTTGTTAGATATTGAGGCTTCACGACATCATTTTCTATGGCTAAACTACGCAAGTATTTTGATTGCAATTGATTTATCTTTACATGAGAATGTATCGGTCGGGATTGATCTGACAAATCTATCAGTACTAGGTCACTCGCTTTATTACTTCTTATTAGCTGAGCTTTCAAGTCTGACTCAGGTCCATTTTGAAAAGTATCGTCAGCATCAATATTATGATTTAATTTTGACGACAACAAAAAAAGCGATTTCCGTTAAGGACAATTATTACTATATGTCAGAGTTTTTATCAGCTTACGATATTGCGCAAATCAAGTCGAAAATCAGAGCCATCAAGCATCAAAAAAATAATCGCTAATGCGCGAAAAATATCAGAAAATGTCATGTCAACTGGAAAGGAAGGTGAGATACATGACAAACTATGTGGCAGAAATTAGGGAGAAAATCGGTCATGATTTACTTGTCTTAGTAGGTGCGAATGTCATCATCTACAATGATCATCACGAATATCTCTTGCAGCAGCGCGCGAATGGCAATTGGGGATTGATGGGCGGCATAATGGAGGTTGGTGAATCTCTGGAGGACACGGCTATTCGAGAGGTTCATGAAGAATCGGGATTGGTGATTAAGTCATTAACGCAACTTCATACTTTTTCGGGTAATGCCTTTAGATATAAATTGGATAATCAGGATGAAATTTATGTGGTGACGACATTATTTCTTGCCAAGCAAGTCACAGGAAAAATGTGTTATCGGGATAATGATGAAACATTAAACCTTAAATATTTTACTTATCAAGCCTTGCCTGATACGTTAGAAGATGAGTATCGGCAATACATCCAATACTTTGAGGATGATGTTTTACATCGGAATTAACGATGGTAAAATCAAGGTTTAATAACTGCGAATAAGCTTTCAAAAACGG
>NZ_BCVN01000025.1 GCF_001591765.1 Pseudolactococcus raffinolactis NBRC 100932
CAGAAACAAATATGTCAATGGAACTTGATGGTATAACATATCCTAGCGAAGAAATAATGATGTATGCGATTGGTATGAGTAAAGATAAACGAGCAGTAATTGATTCAGCAACTCAATGTACAACTGATTATTTTGGTTGGCGAAATGCGTTTGATGATATGGGCCGAGATCGTGAGCAGTTTATTGAAGAATACGGTTTTGATTTTATGTCCAGTCATTTTGTAATCAAAACTTGTGATGAGGTTTGCGCATTGCTTAAGGATTGTTCTATCACAAATATTTCAGAGGGATTCATTCTTGCTTACTTACAAAGTAGATAATAAGTTTAGAAATAATATCTGAGGTAGTACCTTTAGTTCAATGGTAGAACAATTACGATAGTGTGAGAGGTGCAGGTTCGAGTCCTGTAAGGTATGTAAAATGTATGTCGAAAGGAGAAATACATTTTACACATTTTAGTGATAAATAGTTATACAAAAAAGTTAGTGGACAATATTCGAGTTATCAATTGCAAAATTAGTGATTACGGATCTTATAGATAATACTTTAAACATATAAAGAAATAATATATTTAGATTTGATTTTGAATAGCAAAGGAGTAAAAATGATAGATGTAGAAATTCCTAAAAAATTTGGGGATAAAAAATATATTGCCGATTTTTATAGTTTGTCGGAGAAAACAGTATCAAATCAAATTAGTTTGATGCGTAAAGAACAAGAATACATTAAAGGTAATTGCTTTAGATTATCTGGAAGAGTTTGGGTGCCAGCATTTGATAAATTTTTAAATAAACAAAAAGACAGTTGTTATAAATAGGGATGGATCAAATAATAATTTAGAAAAAAAGAAATATAGTGATATAATTAAAACTAATGGCTATCTCTATATTTGCCTTTTTATTTTGAGGGAAGGACTTATGAGAGATATAAAAGTAGGCAGTATTTGGGTAGAAAAATCAAAAACTGTTGGTAAATATGTATGGAGGATGCGTTATGAAAATCCGGTGACATGTAAAGCAGAAAAAACTTCTATAACGCTTACTTCAAAAAGTAAGCAAGCAGGAAACCAAGCACTAAATTTAATGCTTGATAAGATAAAGAAGAAAATTGAAAAACAGAGCGCGACACTTGATATTGCAAGCGAATTTATTCTTTTTTCCGATATTATTGATATATGGCTAGAGGATCAAGTTAGAAAAATAAAACATTCTACTTATGCAACTAGGACAAGATATTGTAATATTTTAAAAAAAGATTTTAAAGGCAAAGCAATTGGTGATTTTTCTCCTTTGATGATTCAGCGCTATTTTAACAAAATGCCATATACTCGTAAAACGTTAGTGACGTATTTTGGTATTTTTAGACAAATTATGAACTTTGCTTTTAGACTCGATTTTGTTAAAGTAGATTTAATGAAAAAAGTTGAACTAAGTGTTCCACCAATTACACTTGAAGATATGGAAAAAGAGCGTAAAAAGTTGTTTAGTTATGATGAATTAAAACAGATATTTATTTTAATGACTAGACCTGATTGTCGTAGAAATGCATTGATATTAGAATTTTTGTTTTTGACAGGATTAAGATATGGTGAATTAGCTTCTTTGAAATGGGAAGATTATGATAAGCAAGCAGCATATATCGATATTAATAGTACCCTAGATTATTCAGTTGGTGGTGTGACTAAAAAATGCCATACAACACCAAAAACAATTGCTTCTAATAGGAAAGTTTACTTGTCTAATCGATCAATCGAGATTCTTACTTATTTTAAAAGTGATAATACGAGATTGTTACAAAATGGTAGAAGTTTTAAAGATTATGGGTATATATTTCCTAGTAGGACAGGCAATCCTGTTTCATGGAGAGACTTAGGGAGAAGCTTTGCAAATTTTGGCAAACGAGCTGGATTTGATCGAAAATTTTCTCCTCATGCTTTGCGCCATTCCCATATTACTCATTTAGTTGAATCCGGTGCTGATCAAGTAGCGATTATGGAGAGAGTAGGCCATTCAGATCCGACTATTACGACTAAAATCTATACGCATACGACTGATAAAATGAGATCAAGACTGGTTGATTTGATAGATGAAAATTAAATGTTTTTTGGGCAAATTCTGGGCAAATTTGAGTGGAAAATAAGGTAAAATAGGGAAAAAGTACTATTTGATAGTTCATTCAATAAACCAAAAGCCCCATGATAACAGGGCTTTAAGAGATAAATTATAAAAGGAGTTAACAGGTGGCAAAATTATATTTTAAATATGGCACGATGAACAGCGGCAAATCAATCGAAATTCTCAAAGTAGCGCATAACTACGAGGAACAGGGCAAACCCGTCGTCATCATGACAAGCGCTCTCGACAACCGAGATGAGATTGGTGTCGTCAGCTCGCGGATCGGCATGCGCGAACAAGCCGTCCCCATTGATGCTGCCCTAAATGTTTTTGACTATGTTGCCAAACTCCCGGAAAAACCTTACTGCATCTTAATAGATGAAGCCCAATTTCTCAGCAAAAAGAATATCTATGATTTTGCTAGAGTGGTAGATGAACTCAACGTCCCAGTCATGGCCTTCGGCCTAAAAAATGATTTCCAAAATGAATTATTTGAAGGCAGCAAATATCTCTTACTCCTAGCTGACAAGATCGAAGAAATTAAAACAATCTGCTGGTTTTGTAGCAAGAAAGCAACCATGGTTTTACGCACAGAAAATAATCAACCAGTCTATGAAGGTAGTCAAATCCAAATTGGCGGCAATGAAAGCTACCTACCTGTTTGTCGCAAACATTGGTTTAAGCCCGAACTTTAAAACTTAGTAGAAAATAGGGAGACCACAGATGATTACGGAAACCAAACGCCTCTATCTTCGCGAAATCACACAGGCAGATTATGCTGTGATTGCCAAAATTCTTCAGGATGATGACGCCATGTTTGCTTACAATGGCGCATTTTCTGACGAAGAAGTAGCGCAGTGGTTTGATAATTTGATGACCCAATATCAAACACGAGGTTTCAGTCTGTGGGCAGTTGTCTTAAAAGAAACCGACCAAGTCGTTGGCCAATGTGGTCTGACCTTGCAACAAGTCCAAGGTGAAACCGTTACAGAAATAGGCTATTTATTTAATCGCGATTATTGGCACCAAGGCTATGCCATAGAAGCAGCACAAGCTTGTAAAACCTATGCTTTTGATATCTTAGGTATTGAACGTGTGTTTTCAATCATTTGTGATAACAATCTCGCGTCTATGAACGTCGCGATTCGAAATGGCATGACTGTCCGGACTAAATTTATCAAAACCTATAAAGGAATTGAAATGCCGCATTTTACCTTTGCTGTTGATAAAAGTTAGCGAAGTCTGCTCAAATACCTGCTACCATTGACAAGAAAAATATAGAAAATAAGGAAGTAAAAAAATAATATGTTCGACCAACTACAAATTATGGCTGACCGTTACGAAGAATTAGGCGGTTTGCTCAGTGACCCTGAAGTCGTTAACGATACCAAGCGCTTTATGGCCTTGTCAAAAGAAGAGGCCTCTTTGCGCGAAACCGTTGCGGCTTATGCGCGCTATGTCGAAGTAACAACTGGGATTTCAGATGCTGAAGAAATGCTGTCAGATTCAAGCCTTGACGCTGACGAAGCTGACATGTTCAAAGAAGAACTCAAAGCGCTGAAAGCTGAAAAAGCAACCTTAGAAGAAGACATCAAAATTCTTTTGTTACCAAAAGACCCTAATGATGACAAAAATATCATCCTCGAAATTCGTGGTGCCGCTGGTGGTGATGAAGCTGCGCTTTTTGCTGGCGATTTATTGGCCATGTACCAAAAATACTCTGAAAATCAGGGCTGGAAATTTGAGATTTTAGAGTCAAACGTGACCGAAATCGGTGGTATCAAAGAAGTCTCAGTCATGATTTCAGGTAACAGCGTCTACTCAAAACTCAAATATGAAAGTGGCGCGCATCGTGTCCAACGTGTACCAAAAACAGAGACTCAGGGGCGTGTCCATACCTCAACAGCAACGGTGCTCGTCATGCCTGAAATCGAAGATTTCGACATCGACATTGACCCGAAAGACCTGCGGATCGACATCTACCACGCTTCTGGTGCCGGCGGACAGAACGTCAATAAAGTCGCAACAGCCGTTCGGATCGTCCATGAACCGACGGGTATCAAGGTGGAGATGCAGGAAGAACGGAATCAACAGAAAAACCGTGACAAGGCCATGAAAATCATCAATGCCCGAGTTTACGATTATTTCGCGCAGATCGAGCAGGACAAAAACGATGAGTTTCGGAAGTCGACCGTTGGAACAGGTGACCGTTCTGAGCGAATCCGTACCTACAACTTCCCGCAAAACCGCGTGACCGACCACCGCATCGGCCTGACCTTGCAAAAACTTGACACCATCTTGTCAGGTAAGTTAGACGAAGTCGTGGACGCCCTGATCCTTTTCGATCAAACGCAAAAACTCGAGGCTTTGAAACAATGATAAACTGGTATGACGCCGATGGTCATTTATCCGAGGACATGGTTGCAGACTTCCGTCAAACCTTGCTTACTTGGTACGATGAAAGCGGACGGACGCACCTCCCTTGGCGGATAGACAAGGAACCTTATCATATCTGGGTCAGCGAGATCATGCTGCAACAAACCCAGGTCGAAACAGTCATTCCTTACTATGAACGCTTTTTGGCAGAATTACCAAGGGTCCAAGATTTAGCTGAAGCAGATGAAGAAGTTCTGCTCAAACTCTGGTCAGGATTAGGCTACTATTCGCGAATCAGAAATATGCAAAAAGCAGCCCAACAAGTCATGGCAGACTTTGACGGACAGTTTCCAACAACGAGTCAAGACCTACAAACCTTAGCAGGTATTGGCCCTTATACAGCAGCAGCGATTGCTAGTATCAGTTTTAATGAAGTCGTGCCAGCGCTTGACGGTAATATGTTTCGCGTGTTTGCAAGACTGCTGAAAATCGAAGCGGATATCGCTCAGCCCAAATCACGGAAAATTTTTTATGACATTATTTTACCCATTGTCGATCCAGAGCGACCAGGTGATTTTAACCAAGCCGTGATGGATCTGGGCACTTCTTTGATGAGTGTCAAAACTGAGACTTTATCAGATTCACCTTTTGCCCGTTTTAATCTCAGCTATCAAGAAGGAATAGAGCTGAATTTTCCAGTCAAGTCTAAAAAAGTCAAGCAAGTCCAGAAGTTTTATGCGGCCATTATCTCTGAAAAAAACGGCAGCTTGGCTTATATCCAACGCCCAAAAACGGGTCTGTTAGCAAATTTTTGGACCTATCCTTTGGTAGAATTTGACTCATGGGATGCGATTTATGACGGTGTTTCTGAGCATTTCGAAGCCGCTAAACAACTGAATATCACACCAGTCACACACATCTTCACCCACCAAAAATGGCAAGTCATGCTTGTTCAAGTTGGAAATGAAGATGCGTCGTGGACTTATTTGTCAGATGTTGCCTATGAAGCACTACCACAGACAACTTTACAGCTTAAACTCCAAGCAGCTTTGAAAGAGAATTTATGACCTACTTACAAGCCTTTCAAAAATATGAAAAACAATTGGTGCGCCCAGAGGAGTTGCGCTATGTTTTTCGTTATGGGCGAAAACTCAGCTATACCGACTTTATCCTATTGCTCAACACGGCGATAACTAAAGCTGACCAAGCCTACCTAACAGAGATATTTAACCGACTATCACAGGATGAGCCAGCCCAGTACATCGTCGGTGAGACCGAGTTTTACGGTCTAACCCTTGATGTGGATGCGCGTGCCTTGATTCCGCGACCAGAAACAGAAGAACTCGTCGCGCTGATTTTGGCGGAAAATGCGTCAGATGATTTGAAAGTCCTAGATATTGGGACAGGGACAGGCGCGATAGCTCTGTCACTCGCTAAGGCACAGTCGACTTGGCACGTCCTGGCTAGCGATATCTCACCAGACGCGTTGGCCTTGGCGCAACAAAATGCGACTAAAAATGCAATAGCAAATATCGCCTTCACACGATCAGACGTTTTCAGTAACGTTTCAGGAAACTATGATATAATTGTTTCAAATCCACCTTATATCGCAGATTTCGAGAAGGTGGATATGGCTAAAAATGTCTTGGACTATGAACCACACCTTGCTTTGTTTGCTGAGGATAATGGGCTAGCCATTTATCAAAAAATAGCAGAAAACGCCCAGTCTTATTTGACAGACAAGGGCAAGATTTATTTGGAAATTGGGCATTTACAAGGCCAAGCTGTTAGCCAACTTTTTCAGCACCATTTTCCTGATAAGCGGGTCAGCGTTTTACAAGATTTAGCCGGAAAGGATAGGATGATTACCATTGACTGAATTACTTTTTCCCCAAGCACCACAAGATGTTCAGCGTGCCGTTGAGTTGATTAAATCAGGCCAATTAGTCGCTTTGCCGACTGAAACGGTTTATGGTTTATTCGGTCTCGCACTAGAAGATCATGTGGTCAAAAATATATATGACGTGAAGCATAGAACCTATGATCATGCCCTTAACTTAAATATTTCGAATTTTGATGAAATGAAATTTTTCTCTCAAAATCAACCAAAATATCTCGAAAAGTTGTATAATAAATTTATGCCTGGCAGCCTTACGATAATTCTAGAAGCCAATGAAAAGGTTCCTAGTCTTGTCAATAACGGTATGAATACAGTCGGCTTTCGTGTCCCAGCCAATCAAACGACGCTTGCAATTTTGCGTCAAACAGGCCCCTTAGTGGGCCCATCTGCTAATCTGACTGGAAACCCAAGCCCCAAAACCGCACAAGACGTGTTGACGGATTTGGACGGCCAGATTGCAGCTGTTGTGAAGGCTGATGAGAGTATTTCGGGCATTGATTCGACGATTGTAGATTTGACAGGTAAGACGCCCATAATCTTGCGCCAAGGTGCGCTAACTTTAAGAGAAATTATCGAGGAGATAAAGGATGATATTTGACCAGCCAAACTACGAAGCTTTTGACCAAGAACTCTGGGATGCAATCCATGCAGAGGAAAAACGTCAACAACAAAATATTGAACTCATCGCCTCTGAAAATGTTGTTTCAAAAGCTGTTATGGCCGCTCAAGGCTCACTTTTGACTAACAAATATGCTGAAGGCTATCCTGGTAATCGCTACTATGGCGGTACTGAATGCGTTGATATTGCTGAAAATTTAGCAATTGAACGCGCAAAAGAACTTTTTGGCGCTAAATTTGCCAATGTGCAAGCTCACTCAGGCTCACAAGCCAATGCTGCAGCTTACCTTGCTTTAATCGAACCTGGTGACACAGTCATGGGTCTTGATTTGGCAGCTGGTGGTCATTTGACACACGGCTCACCAGTCAACTTCTCTGGTAAAACGTATAACTTTGTTGGCTATAACGTCGATAAAGAAACTGAATTATTGGATTATGATCAAATTTTAGCACAAGCTAAAGCGGCGCAACCTAAATTGATTGTCGCTGGTGCGTCTAGCTATTCACGCACAATTGATTTTGCGAAATTCCGTGAGATCGCTGATGCTGTTGGTGCAAAATTCATGGTTGATATGGCACATATTGCTGGTTTGGTGGCTGCTGGTCTGCATCCAAATCCAGTACCTTATGCTGATATTACAACTTCTACAACCCATAAAACACTCCGTGGCCCGCGTGGTGGACTCATTTTGACAAATGACGAAGTTTTGGCTAAGAAAATTAACTCTGCCATCTTCCCAGGAATTCAAGGTGGTCCATTGATGCACGTTGTCGCTGCAAAAGCTGTTGCTTTCAAAGAAGCATTGGATCCTAGCTACAAAGATTATCAAGCACAAGTCATTAAAAATGCAAAAGTCATGGCTGAAACCTTTGAAAATGCTGGTTTGCGCGTGATTTCTGGTGGGACTGATAACCACATGTTCATGCTTAATGTCACTGGCTTTGGTATCAATGGTAAAGAAGCACAACATCTCCTGGATACAGTGTCAATTACTTTGAACAAAAATGCAGTACCTTACGAAACGTTGAGCCCATTTAAAACATCAGGCGTCCGGATTGGTTCGGCTGCTGTGACATCACGTGGGTTCAAAGAGGCACAAGCAACAAAAGTAGCAGAATTTATCATTCGTGCTTTCCAAAACAAGGACGACCAAGCGGCGCTTGATCAAATCAAATCAGAAGTGATTGCCTTGACGGATGCTTTCCCACTTTACGAAGCTTAATTATAATGGATTTATATATCAAAAAAGCGATTTTACATGCTTTTGACCCAGGTCAACCTGAGATCACCTTCTCGGAAAATCTCATGGAGTTGACGCCTGTCATGCTTGACTATGTGACAAAAAAAGTAGAAAAAATCTATTCTGATGATGCCAAACGTGGCATTTTAACAGAAGAGAATCACTTTTTATCGCTAGTAACAGATGACTTTATTGCATCAACGATTGCCGTTGCGAATTTCTGGCGAGAAGAGTTTATCTTGTCAGAAAAACAAAAGCAAAATGACTTGCTTTTTGTTGCCTATGAATTAGAGACTCAGCCACATTTTGCTTTTATCAGATTGTCGCTGCGGGATTCTTTTTCGCATGACTTCGATACGGCAACAGGACAAATCAAGATTCGTAAAACCGAGTCTTCCTTACCTGGGGCTGGATCAGCTGCCGATGAAGCGATTGCCATCAATCGCAATACGTTTAGCTACCATTTGCTTGAAAAACGGATCAAGTACAACGGCAAAAATTATAACTATTTTTCAGAAAATCTGCTAGCTGAAAAGCCTGAGATTTCTGTCAATAAAGCGATTAAAACAATTAAAAAGACGGCAGAGTCTGTTGCCAAGTCTTTCGATGATGATGATTTTGCCTTTTCTCAAAAGGTGCAAAATGCGGTTTTTCATGCAGTCGAAAAACAGGAAAATCTCAATCCAGAAGCACTTGCTGACCAATTATTTGCGGATAATCTGACGGCACGCTTGGCTTTTAAAGATCAAGTCAAGGAAGAAATTCCCGATAAGATTCGATTTGAGCAGATGCCGATGGAGAAAATCGAGAAAAAATTATCCAATCAAAAATTGTCATTGTCAAATGGGATAGAGATGATTGTGCCTCAAAGTCTATATGAAGATGCAGAAACGGTCGAATTTATCCAAAATGATGATGGCACTTACTCGATTATCATCAAAAATATCGAGGAAATCAAGAACAAATGGTAATCTCTGCTCGTTAAAACGAGGTTGGAAAGGAGGAGGACTTGCTAAGAAAAATTAGAAATCTATTCCTCCTAGTCATCCTTGCGGGATTCGGATTTTGGATATACCGCACGCATGAAAACGTTAAAAATGTCATGCAGTACGATGATTTTGTCACACAGACCTTGGAAAAACATGGTGTTTCAGGTAATCGCGAGTTAGTTTTGTCGATCATCTACACCGAAACCAAGGGGAAACGCACCGATGTCATGCAGTCTACTGAGTCGACTCATGATACGATTGAGACAGAAGAAGACAGCATCCATCAAGGTATTACCAATCTAACCGAAATGTTGGAATACGCCCATGAAAAAGGCGTCGACGTCTGGACGGGCGTTCAAGCCTATAACTTTGGCAAAGCCTATGTCGACTATATCGCTAAAAACGGTGGTAAGAACACCTTGACTTTAGCAGAAGGTTATTCGAAAGACGTCGTCGCACCAAGCCTGGGCAATACAACTGGCGAGGAATACTATCACATTACCCTAGATTCGCTTTTGTTTAACAAAGGCAAACTCTACAAAAATGGCGGTAACATCTTCTACGCGAAAGAAGTTCGCTGGAACATGAAAATCGTTCATTTATTTAACTGGTGAAAGCCAGTTTTTTTTTTACGGCAAATTTTTTGCTATAATAAAAGGACGATGATGATATATGACGATAAAAAATTTGAAGACCCGCTTGCAACCTTGATTGCTTTTGATAATGCCGGTGTGATAGCAGCACTCGGTGAAATTGAAAAATGGCAGCAGACGCATTATCTGGTCGGCTATATCCGTTATGAAGCCAAAGACGTTTTCCTAGGCAAGCCGATCAAATCTGAAAGCCCCCTCCTCTACTTTCAAGTTTTCGAAGGCTTCACGCCCTACGTCCCGAAAAATGCGCCAGAGATTAGTCTCAACCCCCAAGCACAGCTAACGTTCTCAGACTACGCAGCTGCCATTGCTGAGATCAAGCAAGAGCAGCGAGATGGTAATACCTATGAAGTCAACTATACCTATGACTATCAGGTGCCTTTTACTGGCGATGACTTAGCGCTTTATGAACACCTCTTGACCAAGCAGCGGACGCCTTATAATACCTATATCAAAAATGAGTATGACACCTTGCTCAGCTTTTCGCCTGAACTCTTTTTTGAAATTGAAGATCAGCACATCACGACGCGACCGATGAAAGGCACGGTCAAACGAGGGCAGTCAGCAGCAGAGGATGCCGAGCGTATCACATTTCTCAAAACAGATGAGAAAAATCGGACTGAAAACGTTATGATCGTTGACCTCATGCGTAATGATCTAGGTAGAATCGTTGAGAATGGTAGTGTCAAAGTCACCAAGTTATTTGAAGTTGAAACACACGCCACCATCCACCAAATGACTTCACAGATAGAAGCAGATTTAAAGCCGGGTACAGATTTATTAGCAATTTTTCAAGCCCTATTTCCCAATGGCTCGATCACAGGTGCACCGAAAATATCAACCATGGCCATCATTGATCGTCTGGAAAAAGGCAGTCGGGAGATTTATTGTGGTGCCATTGGTTTCCTGAGCCCAGAGAAGATGACCTTTAGTGTGCCCATTCGTATTTTGCAACGGCAGACAGGTGCAGATCACTTCAAATATCGGGTAGGTGGCGCCATTGTTTGGGATTCAGATACCGCCGATGAATGGCTGGAGACCCAGACGAAAACGGCTTTCTTACAAGATGATTTTCAGTTGATTGAGACGATTCAAGTTGAAAATGGTCAGCTAACCTTTAAAATGGAACACTTTGAGCGACTGCAAAAATCCGCTGCCTACTATGGCTTTAAGTTCAATCCAGATATGTTGAACCTACAACCTGAACAAGATGGTATGCTACGCTTGCTCCTCAGTCGTGATGGCAAGTTTGAGACCTCTTATCGGCCGATCAAAGCTTTTAACACCGTTGCTTTATCCCCAATGACCATTGACAGCCGTGCAGATTTTCTCGCGCATAAAACAACCTATCGCCCTTATTTTCAAGCCAAAGACGAGATTTTTCTTAATGAGCGGGGGGAGTTGACTGAAATGTCGCGTGCTAATCTGATTTTGGAAATCAATGGAGAGTGGTTGACACCGCCTTTATCAAGTGGGTTATTGCCGGGAATTTACCGTCAGTATTTATTAGATTCCGGTGAGTGCCGTGAGCAGGTCCTATACCGAGAAGATTTAACCCGAGCAGACAAGGTTTTCTGCTGTAACTCAGTTCAGGGTATTAGGGAAGTTGTTTTGTTATAATCTGGAGCTATAGCCAACTGCTATTTTTAACAAATTTCCAATTCAGGTAAAGTTTGTTAGAATAGTCTTATGAAAATAACTGACATTTATCGAGAAAAAAATCTTCAGAAGAAATCCGTCATTTCTCTGGAAGTCTTCCCGCCCAAAACTGACGCGGGCATTGAAACTATCTATCAAACAGTGGCTGGCTTGACCCACAAACCAGATTATATCAGTGTGACTTATGGCGCTATGGGCAGTCTTGGTCGTGAAAATAAAACACTTGAGATCGCTGAGAAAATTAAAAAAGAGTATGGCATCGAAACCATGCACCATTTGACGTCAATTAATAATAATCCGGAACAAATCACAGAAATTCTTGCGGAGATTAAGGCTAAAAACGTCCAAAATATTTTAGCCTTGCGCGGGGATTTGCCGAAAAATACGGATGTGACGGGCTGCCCAGATATTTATCACTATGCCCATGAACTCATCACGGACATCAAAAAAACGGGCGATTTTGATATTGCTGCCGCCATTTATCCGGAAGGCCATGTCGATAGTCCACTGGACGTTGAAAATATCGAGCACGTCAAACGCAAATATGATGCCGGCGCCAACTTTTTTATCAGCCAGCTCTTCTTTGACAACGACAAATTTTTAAGGCTTAATGACTATGTTAAAAACTCAGGAATCGAAGCCCCAATTGCCGCAGGTATCATGCCAGTCCTGCAAACCTCTCAATTAGATCGGATGCTTTTCTTCGGTGCTAGTCTACCGACACGCCTGATTAAAATCGTCAACAAATACAAGGACTCGCCAGAAGACCTGCAAAAAGCTGGCATGGACTACGCCTGTAAGCAAATCGACGACCTCCTAGCTCGTGGCGTCGATGGTGTGCATATTTACACCATGAACAAACCCTTCGTCGCTAATACCATGATGGATCGCTATTTGTAAATTAGTGAGATGATAATGTCCTCGATAAATGGTAGCAGTTAAGAAGCAAAGTCTGTTAATTTTCAAAAAGAAAAGCCTTGGCTTATCACAGGAAATGAATCCCGTGATGAGCCAAGGTATTTTTGACTTTGTGATTCATTCTGAAGTCATCAAAGCGTTTTAAAATAAAGACTGAGTCCTAAGTGAAGAATGACCAAAAATCCGAAAGTAACTGCAAATGCTGTCAGTTTCATGCTAAAGAGACAATAGCAAAGATAAGACATTTTATCAAAAGTAGCCAGATGCCATCTAGTCGATGAGTAGATGTCGGCGCACACCAAATGCCCCAGATAACAATCATGGCTAGTGGCGCTAAGATACCTACGACGATCCGAATGGTCTTATCTGCTTGGAGATGAAATCCCCAATAACCTAGAATAAAGAGTGCGGACATTTCTAGTAGAAAAGCGAGACCATAATTGGCAATTTTGATTATCGTCATTTTGTCCCCTTTAATTCAACATTTGAAAATCATCAAAATCTGGCGAATTATCAATTTTCACGTCTAAATAATCCACACGACCATAAGGTGATGGCGACTTCCGAACCTCACTGATAAATTTTTGAAGACTGAGCTTGTCATCTGACTGGGCAAAAATCGTGACAGATCCATCGCTTTCATTCTTGACTGTTCCTTTGATGCTCAGGCGATTGGCTAACTGAAAGGTCATATAGCGGAAGCCAACACCTTGCACACGACCAGTGGCATTTAACTTGACTTTATTCATTTATCTTATTCACTTTCTACTATAAGATTCATCTCGTTTATTTCATTATATCAAATTGATAGCGTTTTCGTATTTTTTTATCGACTTACACCACCTAGAAGTCATGATTCATGCTAAAATAGACCTATGGAAATGATCACATCAAAAGACAATACACGCGTCAAGAACGCAAAGAAACTTTATAAAAAGAAAAATCGTACCAACTCTTATTTGATTGAGGGACAGCACCTGTATGAAGAAGCCTTGAAATCTGGTGCGGATTTCAAGCAGATTTTTGTAACGGAAAAGTTCGCAGATACACCAGATGCAACGCTTATATCAGATGACGTCATGAAATTCTTATCAGACGCTGAAACACCGCAAGGGATTATCGCAGAAGTTATTTTAGAGGCAGCAACACTAAAACCCGAGCAGCTGAACAAACTCCTGATTTTGGAAAACGTCCAGGATCCAGGCAATGTCGGCACCATGATTAGAACGGCTGATGCCGCTGGATTTGACGGTGTGATTTTGACAGCAGGTAGCGCCGACATCTACACGCCAAAAGTCCTACGCACCATGCAAGGCTCACACCTTCATCTACCGGTTTTTCAGGAAAATGACGCGCAGGCTTTATACCAACGATTAAAAACTCAAGGAACCACAGTGATTGCAACCACCTTATCAGAAACATCGGTAGACTATCGAACAGTTAGTCAACCTGAAAAGTTTGCCCTCATCATGGGAAATGAAGGGGCGGGCATCACACCAGAAACATCAGTTACCGCTGATATTTTAGCACATATTAATATGCCAGGTCAGGCAGAGTCTTTAAATGTTGCTGTTGCTGCAGGTATAATGATTTTCTCCTTGACAGACTAGCATTTTCCTGATATACTTGTAAAGTTGAGTTATGCAGCCGCGAGGTAGGGCATCGTCAACATTTCCAGTGTTACAAAGTAACCAAAGCTGTGAGGCGAACTGGAAATGCACGAACCGGAAACTTGCAAAACATGCTCTTCAAATAAAATTTTTGAAGGAGACATTCACATGTCACGTTACACAGGTCCATCATGGAAACAATCACGTCGTCTCGGCGTATCACTTACAGGCACTGGTAAAGAAATCGCACGTCGTAACTACGTACCAGGTCAACACGGTCCAAACAACCGCTCAAAACTTTCTGAGTACGGTTTGCAATTGGCTGAAAAACAAAAACTCCGTTTCACTTACGGCGTTTCTGAACGTCAATTCCGTAACTTGTTTGTTCAAGCGACTAAAGCAAAAGAAGGCACACTTGGTTTCAACTTCATGGTACTTCTTGAACGTCGTCTTGACAACGTTGTTTACCGTCTTGGTTTAGCAACTACACGTCGTCAAGCACGCCAATTCGTTAACCACGGTCATATCTTGGTTAACGGTTCACGTGTTGACATCCCATCATACCGCGTAAACGTTGGTGATGTGATCTCAGTTCGCGAAAAATCAATCAAAGTACCAGCAATCCTTGAAGCAGTTGAAGGAACACTTGGACGCCCAAGCTTCATCACATTCGACGCTGACAAACTTGAAGGTACATTCGCACGTTTACCAGAACGCGACGAAATCAACCCAGAAATCAACGAATCACTCGTCGTTGAATACTATAACAAACAAATGTAATTTTAAAAGCTCTAAACCCTTTGTTTATAAGGTTTGGAGCTTTTTTAATTTGTTTGTCTGCGAGGATTTGAGAAACCCAATCCGAGTAGACAAATATCAAAGAACAGTCAATACGGCTGTTTTTTTTAATACCCTTAAAATAGCCATCAATCCAAAACGTGATATATTTTTTAATTAAAATCATCATACCGCTTTTATAAATAAATTAATTATGTTAAAATATAGGTGTATTATGATAACGCTTTCTTTTTAAATGATAAAAATACACATACTATCTATTAAAGTTTTAAGGATGAATGCTTGACAAGAAAGGTAGAATCGCGTATGCTCAGACAGACAGACAGCGGTAGTATGTCTTAATTTAGCGTACCCTTTTATAGATGACAGTTAATCACAGTTCCTTGGCTGGGCAGACTTTTAGTTTGCCCTAGACAAGGAACTGTTTTTGAATGAGAAAATGTTAATAATAGGAGGGGAAACATTGTGAAAACAACAGTTAAAAAACTAAGCACACTAATCTTGTCGCTCGGGACACTCTTTATCCTGAGTTTTCCAAGTATCGCACACGCCGCAGACACGGGAGGTTCGGACCATTTTGAACTAACAGTTGCCGAAAATAAAGATAGCAAGTCAGGCGCTGAAATCGCAGACTTGACCATTAAAAACATCAGTGGGAAAACTGGGACAAACGTGACTTTCGAAGCTGATTTACACACGATTTTTCATGATAAGGACATGAAAAAAGTTACTTTTAAAGTGGATACCTTAAAAGCTGGTGAATCTAAAACTTATCAAATTAGTCGGAAATCGGACGGAATAGTAGCCCTACCGACAACGGGTAATAACCTACCGAAAACAGGGGATGTGACCACTCCCTTGTTCATCATCGCTGGGCTTATCTTATTAGTTAGCATTGTAATGATTGGTTTCAAACGCTTCCAAAATGCTAAATACCTCCTTGCTCTTTTGCTGTTACTAGTAGGGTTAGGTGGTGCGGCAACGGTTAATGCAGCAGGAAAATCTTACCGCCATCGTGACGAAATTAGAAATCATGCGGTTGAACTAGCAGGTACGACACATGTTTTCCACTTAGCAGGTGAAGGTGATTTTGAAGGCGATGGTGATAACACTGGAGATAATGGGGGTTCAGGAGTAACAAAGAACTTCACGATTACCTACTACATCAACGGCGATAAAGTCACAAACTTATCCCTAGTATATAGCTATGTTGCGGGTGACCAAGCAACTGATTTAAAAACGTCAACATATGAGGCTGAAGATTTCTCAGGTTGGTATGACAATGAAGTGTGTACAGGCAAAGTCATCACAAGTCTTGCGAAAGATGCGACAGGCGATAAAGTGTTCTATGGGAAAATAACACCCAAAACGTATCAAGTCACATTCGACAGCACTGGTGGCGAAGCGGTATCTTCAGCAACAGTCAATCATGGGCAAACAGTTTCAGAACCCTCTCAACCAGAGAACCCATCATTAGATGATGCTATACCCAATGACTCATCAGTGCCACATGATTTTGCTTTTAAAGGCTGGTATACAGATGCAAAATTAATAACCGCCTTTGATTTTGCTACACCTATTACCCAAGATACAATACTTTATGCGAAGTGGGGACTTCCCATTACCGAGGCTGGGACAAATAATGCCTTAAATACCTATACAAACAGTACCTTAGGTGATCCAGGCGATACTGTTTGGTTTGCCAATAGCTGGTGGCGAATTCTTAATCCTGAAAAAGGGTTGGTGTTAAAAGAAGCCAGTATTAGTAATACGCCGTTTATCACTAGTCGCAGTACTTTCTTTTCAGCAACGAATACCAATGGCTATGACGATAGTAGAAACTCAACAAATGGTGGTGTCGGTAGTGTGATAGATGACTGGTATGACAATACGATACTAGGGACTGCTAATGAAGCGTTAGTCAAAAAAGTGATTTTAAATAACCCAACATTTGATGCTTTTAAAAACAATATCACTTTAACTACTGGTAGTGATTATTCAGATTGGTACTGGGATGATTATCATCAGGATAATCGCTTTGCGACTGAGTTAGATGACACATCTGGCACGAAACAAGCTTTTGCCTTAAGTGTATCGGATATCCATGTATTGGGGTTAAATACTAACAAATTCAGTTCCACTTTGTTAGGTCAGTTGGGTACTGGGAAGGATAATCGTTTTTGGTTACGGTCAGCTGGTCATAGGTTTGACACAGCCAATGTTTTTGAAGATGGAAGTTTTACTCCTATCATTGATATCAGTAATAGTAGACCAGTTCGACCTGCTTTATTTATTGTGATAAAATAATAGTAACTTACTATTTTATAACCAAAATTTAGCATTATGGTATGTCGTTGAATTCGCATCAGTTTGTTGTAAATGGATGTACCAATTTAAAAACGAGGTAATAGCATGATAATCAAACTAGTGTCTTTCAGTTTAGTTTGTTAATTAAAAATTCAGGGATCTTTCAAACGATTACGGTTCTTTGTCAAATCGTGCAGTAAAATATTTTTTCCCTATAAAAATGTACGAGATAACTCTCGCACATTTTTTGTTTATCTAGATCAAATTAACCAGCAAAATACCCCAAATTTTCTGCTATAATGAAACTATTACACTTCAGGAGTCAGTCATGTTAAAAAGTTACAAGTTTATGGATGGAATGAAAGCCGCTATCCCCGTCAGCCTTGGCTACATCAGCATCGGTGCAGCATTTGGTATCGTGGCCATCGCTCAGGGTTATAGCCTCTGGCAAGTTGCTTGCCTGTCCATTTTGCTCTACGCTGGATCCGGTCAGTTCATCATGATCGCCATGATGGCCGTTCACGCGCCAATCTCAATCATCACCCTAACCATCTTCCTCGTCAATTTCCGCATGTTCCTTCAAAGTCTGACCGCTACACAAATTTTCCCCCATCAGTCCCTCAAATCCGGCATCGCCATGGGCACACTAATGACAGATGAATCCTTCGGGCTCATGGTATTAGAACATGCGACTGGCACACCGATTACAACAGCCTGGATGCAGGGTGTGAACGTGATGAGTTATCTGACTTGGATCGTGTCGACCCTCTTTGGTGCAGCGGTAGGCAACCTTATTCCGAGTCCAGAAAAGTTTGGCATTGACTATGCTTTAGTGGCTATGTTTATCGGCTTATTAGTCTTGACCTTAGACTCCATGGTGAAAACAGAGCCTTTAAGGATTGTCTTGACAGTCTTGGTGAGTTCAGCTGTAATTTATGGTGTAGCAGGAATTGTCACCTCTAGCTATGTGGCTGTCTTAATCGCGACGATTATTGGTGCCTTGATTGGTGCTGTGATGTCAACGCCTAAACAAACGAGAAGGGCAGGGACGATTTGATGTATTTTTATCTTGCTTTACTTTTCAGTGTTATCGTCACCTGGGTACCCAGAATTTTACCTTTCCCGCTGGCTAAGCTGATCCAATTTCCAGATTTCTTTAAACGTTTCTTGAATTATTTATCGCTTTCTATGATGACCAGTTTGATGGTTTCTGAGTTAGTGATCTTGCATAAAAATGCTCTGCCGAGTCTGGATGGACTGAGATGTCTTGCTATGATTCCAGCTATGGTAGTAGGCTATTGGCGGAAATCCCTGATGTTGGCTGTTTTGACTGGTGTGGTGGCTATGGCCCTTTTACGTTTGTTTTTTTAAAGTTGCCTCGTGCAACTTTTTTTGTATAATACGCTATTTTGTTGTGAAAATAAGTCTTAAGTCCCATGAAAGTTTTCTGGAAAAGTCCTATACTTATTATTATCACAAATGTTTTATGGAAAAATAGAAAGGTCATCATCATGACAATCTTGGAACTAAAAAATATCAAGAAATCTTACTATCTGGGAAAAGAAGAATTTCCAGTTTTAAAAGGTTTGAATCTAAGCTTTGACAAAGGGGACTTTGTTTCGATTCTCGGGGAATCTGGGGGCGGGAAATCGACGTTAATGAATATAATTGGTGGCCTTGATCGCAAGTATGAGGGGGAAGTCATTGTCAATGGCACCAAACAAGCAGATAAAAAAGAGAAATCAATGGATGAATATCGCAGAGATACCATTGGCTTTATCTTTCAATCCTTTAACTTGGTCAGCTATCTCAGTGTTTTAGATAATGTCTTAATCTCACTAAAAATGACCAATCTGTCGCACAAGGAACAGATTAAGAAAGCTGAAGACCTGCTCAAACAAGTCGGCTTGCTTGAACATAAAAAGAAAAATCCGAACCAATTATCGGGTGGTCAAAAACAACGTGTTGCCATTGCGCGAGCACTTGCAAACGACCCAGATATCATCATCGCTGATGAACCTACTGGTGCGCTTGACTCACAGAATACGAGTGATGTCCTAGGCATCTTGTCTGATATTGCTAAAAGTGGGAAGACAGTCATCGTCGTGACGCACTCACAGGAAGTGGCTGACTACGGAACACGTATCGTCCATTTGGCTGATGGCCAAGTCACTTCGGATGAACGGATTAAACCACCTTATGAGACTGTCGAGAAAGCGCGGGAATTTAAAACCAAAACACTTTCTTTCGGGGCTAAGGCACGTATCGCTTGGCAGCATTTCCTTAACAACTGGAAGCAAAATCTGATGATCATGATAGGCGTTGCTATCGGTCTCTTTTCAGTCATGTTCTTCCTTGGTTTGGGGAATGGTGCTAAAGGTTATATGAATAAAATGGTCACTGATTTGGCCAACCCTAATGTGCCCATGGTCATGAAGCGTGTGAGCACAGAAGAGCATAAGAAAAATGAAGAAGCCTTTCAGGAAACAACGCGGTTGATGCCACAAAATACGGAAAAAACAGCGATTTCTGATACTTTAATCAGCAAAGTTGAAAAGCTAGATCACGTGAAGAAAATCGAGAAAGCCTTTGACGTGGCACCCGCTAACTTGACAGCTAGTCTTGGGACGACAAAAGAGCCTTTCGCTGAAATCCAAACTTGGACAAGTGTGAACACGGATAGCTCACTTCTAGTGGGTAAAAAACCAAGTGAAGGGGAAGTGGTTGTCCCAGATACTTTTGCTAAAAAATGGGATAAAACGAACTGGAAAAAAATCATCGGCCAAACCCTACATCTTGACTATCAACTCCTCAACAAAGATGGTGCACCAGTGAGCATCACCCAAGATGTGAAAGTATCAGGCATTACCAAAGGAACGCCTGGACAAAGTCCGCTGACCATGAATTTTAAAACGCTGCAAAAAGTTTTTGTAGCTAACAATGTCATCAGCGAGCCTAACTTCATCGTGCCAACGATTGATGATAGTCATAATGTCAAATCTGTCGTAGGCAAAATTCAAAACTTGAAAACCGACGGCAAGAAAGACTTTGTTACCTTCTCGCTCGGTGCTGTTTTGAAACCGATTAACGACATCACATCTATTGTAACCATTGTACTCGCCTTGATCGCAGGAATTTCACTTCTGGTGAGCCTGATGATGATCATCGCGACAACCTACATGTCAGTTGCAGAACGGACTAAGGAAATCGGTATCCTACGTGCTTTAGGTGCAAGAAAAGGGGACATTCGCCTGCTCTTTGTCATCGAGACTGTGATTTTAGGGCTTGCCTCTGCCATCCTTGGGATCATTGTTGCTTTCATGGGAGAAGTTGGGGTCAATTCAGGTGTTAGTGACTTGCTTGATAAATACCATATCATCCAAATTTCAACTGGTGCTGTCATCGGAAGTGTCATCATCGCCATCGTCATCGCCTTGTTTGCAAGCCTTATGCCTGCAGGTAAAGCGGCAAGATTGAACCCGATTGAAGCCTTGTCTAACGACTAAGCTATCTGAAAAAGATTCGAAAGGATCTTTTTTGCTACTGATATTCAAATTGGATGTTTCAAAAACAATCCAATTGGGTGTTGGATTTCTTATTGGACATGATATAATGTTAGCATGACAAGATATAAAGCAAGAATTGCATATGACGGCATGGATTTTGCCGGCTTTCAAATTCAAAATAACGGCCGTACCGTCCAAGAAGAACTTGAGCGCGTTTTGGCAAGATTAAATTCAGGTCAGCCTGTTAAACTTCATGGCTCAGGCCGGACAGATAGTGGGGTACATGCCCTAGCTCAGATCATTCATTTTGATCTACCTCAAGCGCGCGATACTGAAAAATTGCGCTTTGCCTTGGATACTCAAACGCCTGATGATATTGACGTTTTAGAGCTTGAGCAGGTCGCAGATGACTTTCACTCACGCTTCAACCCTCACAGCAAAACCTATCAGTACCGCCTGACCACTTCGCGTGCTAATAACCCCTTAACCCGGCGTTTTAGCTACCATTTTCCGAAAATCGTTGCCTTTGACAACATGGTAGCAGCAGCCCAGTTGTTGGTTGGTACTCATGACTTTACAGGCTTTACAGCCTCTGGCGCTACGGTTGAAGACAAGGTCCGCACGATTACACAGGCAGATGTGGTGAGAAGTGGGACGGATGAAATACTTTTCATTTTTTCTGGTAATGGATTCTTATATAAGCAGGTGAGAAATATGGTCGGAACCTTGGTAAAAATTGGCGCGGGTAAATGGCCAGTGACGCGAGTTTCTGAAATTTTAACCGCACAAAATCGGGATTTAGCAGGACCGACTGCACCCGCACATGGTTTATGTCTCATGGAGGTGCGCTATGACAATGATGACAATGCCTAAGGTATTGGCTATTTCAGGTTCGGATGTTTTATCTGGTGGTGGTTTTCAGGCTGATTTAGCGACCTATTCTCAGTATGGGATTTATGGGTTTGTTGCCGTCACGTCGATTGTGACAGTGGCTGAAAATGCGTCTGGTTTTGATATTTTTCCAGCGGATATAGAAGTTTTTAAACGGCAATTAGACAGTCTAGATGATGTTGCTTTTGATGCCATTAAGATTGGTCTGTTACCTTCATTAGAGATTGCTGATCTAACCCTGCGTTTTATTCAACGCCATCAAGATGTCTCCGTCATTCTCGACCCGGTTCTGGTTTTTAAAGAGAACCTTGATGCTGAGATTTCTCAGATGACGGCCAAGCTGCTTGAGTTTTTGCCTTTCGTGACGGTGATCACGCCGAATCTGAGGGAGGCTGAGATGCTATCTGGGATGACGATCACGACGGTTTCAGGTATGAAAGTGGCTGCTAGGGCTTTGTCTGGTTTGGGAAGTCGGCATACGGTGATTAAGGGTGGCAGTCGTTTAGATAAGCACTTTGCGCGTGATTTATATGATGATGGTGGCCTTTCTCGAGAATTTGTCAAGCCAATCGTTGCGCGCAATAATAATGGTGCTGGCTGTACCTTTGCGTCAGCGATTGCCAGCAATATAGCACGCGGGAAATCGGTGCTAACGGCTGTCGAACAGAGTAAGGATTTTGTCTATCAGGCGATTTTGAACTCAAATGAATATGGGGTATTTCAACATGACATTAACACCTAAAAAAATATCAGTGCTTGCCATGATTACGGCACTTACAGTTGCGATTTCCTTCTTTTTGAAAATTCCTATGCCCTTGACCAAAGGTGTTGTAACGGTACTGGATGCAGGCGTGATTTTCGCAGCCTTGCGATTCGGTAGAGTTGAGGGGGCCATCGTTGGCGGTTTGACTGGTTTACTTTTTGACCTCTTGTCTGGCTATCCTCATTGGGCCATATTTAGTCTGCTCATCCATGGAGGCCAAGGTTATGTCGCAGGAGGTAAGACAAATCGGACTTTGTGGTTGGTGCTGTCAGGTGTGATCATGGTCGCGGGCTATTTCTTGGTTTCTTGGCTATTTTATGGGTTTGGTGCCGCTTTGGCAGACATGCCTGGTAACATCATTCAATCAATTTTTGGTGTCGTGGTCGCTTTGACACTTGATCGTGCCTTGGTAAAGATAAAGTAAGTTGCTGATTATCTCAGATGTTGGGGATAGAGCGCAAGTTAGTAGGTAGAAAAATGGATTTAGAAAAATTACAAACACAAACAGAAATCTTGATAGATGACGTGATCAAGCAAGCTGATCTCAAGAAAGGACAAATTTTTGTTCTGGGCTTATCATCAAGTGAAGTGAATGGTGGTTTGATCGGTCATAATTCGTCAGCTGAAATTGGGCAAGTCATTGTCAAAACAATTTATGACAAACTGACGGCGATCGGTGTGCGTCTAGCAGTGCAAGGCTGTGAGCATCTCAATCGAGCTTTGTTAGTTGAGCGTGATTTAGCAGATCAAAAGGATTTAGAGATTGTCTCAGTTGTGCCCCAGCTCAATGCGGGGGGGAGTGGTCAAGTCGCAGCCTATGCGCTGTTTCAGGATCCAGTCGAAGTTGAATATATCACAGCTCAAGCTGGTCTTGATATTGGCGACACAGCCATTGGCATGCACGTTAAACACGTTCAGATTCCTTTTCGTCCTATTATGCGCGAACTAGGTGGTGCGCACGTGACGGCCCTTAAGAGTCGACCTAAACTGATAGGTGGGCCACGCGCCAGCTATGATGTGGTTGATGCGTTTAGACAAGGCTAGACAGATGGACAGACAAAGATTGTGAGGCAAAACATGACACTAGAAGCAGCTTGTTTAGAGCTAGCGAAATACGCTTTCCACAAAAATCCAACTGGTGGTGACCGCGCTTTTTATAAATTATTAGAGCAGTCGAGCCTGCATACCCATACTGAAAATGGTGACTTGACCAGTATGATCGTTGACACGCATTTTCAGGTGAATTTTCAAGGTCAAACGGTACCCATGTCGGGGATTGGCTATGTTGCTAGCTACCCTGAGTTCCGTGGCAATGGTGCAGCAAGTCAGCTCATGACTGATATTTTAAGAGAGAATTATCAAAACGAAACTTTTTTTTCTTATCTCGCCCCATTTTCATACGGTTTCTACAGTAAATTTGGCTATAGCTATGTTTTCAACCAAAAACACTATGAGATAAATGCGGTTGATTTTCCAGTGGGAGCAAAAACTGATTTAACAGTCAAACGGTTAGCCTATGCGACAGCACAGGTAGATTTGGCTTGTGTACACGCGCAAGCAGTCGGAAACGGTAGCCTTGTTCGCGGTGACTTTGAATGGTCCTATTATTATGACTATAAAAAGCAGCCTCATTTTGCAGTCATCTATGATCAGACCGAGCCTCGTGGTTATGTCATTTATGACTTTGATGGTATGAACTTTGTGATTCAAGAATTGATAACCCTTGATGACCAAGCCAAAAACGCAGCTTATCGCTTTATTGCGAGTCATGCGGGGGCTTTTGATAAGATCATATATACAGCACCATCAGATGTGACGCTAGAGCAAGAGATGCGTGAGCCAGGTCGTGCTAAGATCAGTCTATTGCCATATATGATGGCACGTATTGTGAATCTGAAAGCATTTTTGAAACAATTTCCGATCACTGTATACAAGCAATTCACGATTACTGATGACATATTACCAGAAAATAATCTAACATTTGGTACAGGTCAAGCTGTCACGATGACGATTGGTGAGTTTACCAAGTTTGTCATGCAAGATGTCATCTTACGGGAATATTTTTAACTCGTTTTCATCAAAAACTGATATCACAAATTCAAAAGATAAGGAGTAGTATCTCTCAATGACTGATTTAAAGACAGGATTGACCCAGGCTCAAGTTGTAGCCCATCTTTCAAAAGGTGAGGTCAATGTCACAACTACTTCAGCTAGTAGAACGACCAAAGAAATTATCCTGCACAATACCTTGACCTTGTTCAATTTCTTGAACCTACTCTTATTCTGCATGGTCTTGTTTACAGGATCGCTTAAGAATCTGCTGTTTATTTTATCCGTGGTGTTTAATACAGGTATTGGCATTTATCAGGAAATTAAAGCAAAGAAAACAATTGAAAGCCTTTCTATTTTAAAACAGGCTAAAGTGAGTGTCATCCGTGATGGGGTTGAATCTCAAATTGATAAAGAAGCCTTGGTGCTTGAAGATATTCTTTACTTGAAAAAAGGCATGCAAGTCCCTGTTGATGTCGTCTGTTTAGAAGGCGGTCTTATGGTGGATGAGTCCTTGATCACAGGTGAGTCAGAATTCATCAAAAAGCATGTTGGTGATGAAATTTATTCTGGCAGTCTTGTCATGCAGGGCAATACGAAAGTACAGGTCGTTTCAGTAGGTGATAATACTTACGTCAGCAAATTAACCGTTGAAGCCAAAACATTTGGCATGGCGAAATCACAGATTCAAAAGAATATTGATCGGATTTTAAAATGGATTACGATTATTATTCTACCTGCGACGATTGCTGTTTTTCTTGACCAGTATAATTTCATGGAGATTATCGGGACAAATGCCGTCATTTTAAACGCTGTTGCTGCCATGATTGGCATCATGCCTGAAGGTCTCGTTCTGCTAACTAGCGTGGCACTAGCTGCGGGTGTTTTAAAGCTCTCGACAATGGGAACGCTAACCCAAGAATTGCCAGCTATTGAAACCTTGGCACGCGTGGATACCATTTGTTTGGATAAAACAGGGACCATTACCGAAGGGAAGATGAGTGTCGAAAAGGTCCTTTACTACGGTGAAGATCAGCCAGAGATTGATGACCTCATCGCTTTTATTGTCAGTCGTGATGAAGAACAAAATATGTCGACGATTGCTTTACAGTCTAAATTTCAAGCTCCTAAAAAATCCTATGATGTGATTCATTATTTGCCATTTTCATCAGATTTGAAGTTACAGGCTATGGAGATTGCGGGGCGAGGGACTTATCTTTTAGGGCATTTGATATGATTGTGCCTGAGTTATCAGCAGAAGTTAAAGCTGAGATTGATCAAGCCTTGAAGGCAGGTAATCGGATTATTGGTTTGGCACATAGTCAAGGTCATTTGAAGGATCGGGTTGTGCCTCAAGATGCGGTTTTGCTTGCGCTTATCCTCATCAAAGACGTCGTGAAAGAAGATGCGCGAGATATCATCGCATATTTTAAATCACAAGATGTTGATGTTAAGATCATCTCTGGCGACTATCCTGATACCGTTGCCGCCATCGCCAAGGATGTTGGTGTGACAGGTAAAGCGATTATCTCAGCAGATATCCCAGAAGATATGACTGAATTGCAAAAGGTCGTTAAAGAGACTAGCATTTTTGGGCGCGTGACGCCGCCGCAAAAACGCAATATCATTCAAGCGCTGCAAAACAATGGTCATACGACTTGTATGGTTGGTGATGGGATTAATGATATTTTAGCGCTGAAACAGTCGGACTGTGCTATTGCATTTGCTTCAGGCAGTGAAGCAACAAAAGCAGTTGCCAAATTTGTTTTATTAGAAAATGATTTTTCAACCTTGCCAAATGTTGTGAAAGAAGGCCGAAAAGTCATCAATAATATCAATACGGTCGCAAGTTTACACGTTGTTCGTGTGATTTATTCGACGATTTTGGTTTTTGCTTTCTTTCTCTTTAAAATTTTGTTTCCACTTGATCCTGTTAATTTGACCTTGGTAGGTATCTTAACGATTGGCGTGCCAACTTTCTTGTTCGTTTTTGAGAAAAATGAAGCCAAGGCAAAGGATAATTTCTTTAGAAATATATTTCTAAATGCCTTGCCTTGCGGCGTCATACTTGCTTTGACCATCTTTACTTTGGGGGCCTTGGCTAAAGGAGAGATTATCATTGAGGATGTGGGTGGTAAGATAGAATACTTCCAACATTACGCCCAATCTGAATACCTGGATATGGCAATGAAAACAACGATCACACAAGTGGTAGGCGGTGTTCAACTTTTCTTAATGTTCTTGTTGTGTCGCCCGTTGACGCGCTTTAGAATAGGTGTACTTCTCTTGTCACTTATTACTTTTGTCGCTAGCTATTTTATTCCCCCACTTATGGCACTCTTTGGTCTATTTTCGATAGAGATTTCTTGGCTACCGCTGTGGTATGACTTTTTCTCTCTAATTATTGTGCTCATTGATATCGTTGCGATATTAATCGTTCGGTTTATCCTACTGATAACAGTCTTAAAAGAGAAGCCTAAGATGGTGGAGGTCTGAGTTTCTCTCATTTAATTGCTGATGTGGCAAGTGTCATTTTCTAACACTGGTGAACCGTCAAAATGATCATGCTGGGTCAGGTGTTGGAAATTTGGATTTGACAAGTCCGCAAAAAATTTGCTATAATAATTATCGGGCACCGCTCAGGCGGTCGGACAGATAGCTCCCAATTTTGGGAGCTTTTTATATTTATTTTCCCAGTTGTTCAATTGTTTAGAGGCTAAAATAAGGAGATAATAGGTAAATGACAAAATACATTTTCGTCACAGGTGGTGTGGTTTCAGGTATTGGTAAAGGGATTGTGGCGTCAAGTCTTGGTCGTCTTTTGAAAAATCGTGGCCTTAAAGTCACCATTCAAAAGTTTGATCCTTACATCAATATCGACCCAGGGACAATGAGTCCTTACCAACATGGAGAAGTTTATGTGACAGATGATGGCGCAGAAACTGACCTTGACTTGGGTCACTATGAGCGTTTCATGGATGTGAACCTCAATAAATACTCTAACGTAACGACGGGTAAAATCTACTCAGAAGTTTTGCGTAAAGAGCGTAAAGGCGAATATTTGGGAGCGACGGTTCAGGTTATCCCACATATCACAGATGCCTTGAAAGAAAAAATCAAACGTGCTGCAGCAACGACTGACTCAGATGTCATCATCACTGAAGTCGGCGGAACTGTTGGCGATATCGAGTCATTGCCATTCCTTGAAGCATTGCGTCAGATGAAATCTGATGTGGGTGCGGATAATGTCTTCTACATTCATACAACCTTGTTGCCATATCTAAAAGCATCTGCTGAGATGAAAACGAAACCAACACAACATTCTGTTAAAGAATTACGTGGCTTGGGGATTCAACCCAATATGATCGTCATCCGGACTGAAACGCCAGCTGAGCAAGGCATTAAAAACAAGATTGCCCAGTTTACAGACGTGGCACCAGAAGCCGTGATTGAGTCGCTTGATGTGGAACATTTATACCAAATCCCGCTTAACTTGCAAGCACAAAACATGGATCAAATTGTTTTGGATCATTTGAAACTTGATTTGCCAAAAGCAGATATGACGGAATGGACAGAAATGGTTCATCACGTCATGAACCTTAAAAAATCAACTAAGATTACTTTGGTTGGGAAGTATGTCGAGTTACCAGATGCTTATATTTCAGTCGTTGAAGCCTTGAAACATGCCGGTTACCCTGCGGACACCGACATTGACCTGAAATGGGTTCAGTCAAACGATGTGACCCCTGAAAATGCTGCTGAGCTCTTGGGCGACGCTGACGGGATTATTGTGCCGGGTGGCTTTGGACCCCGTGGTACTGAGGGTAAAATTGCGGCGATTCAGTATGCGCGTGAAAATGATGTACCGATGCTTGGCGTTTGTCTAGGCATGCAGTTGACCTGTGTCGAGTTTGGTCGTAATGTCCTTGGACTTGACGGCGCTAACTCAACTGAGTTGAATCCTGAAACGAAATTCCCAATTATCGACCTCATGCGTGATCAAATCGACGTTGAGGATATGGGTGGTACGCTTCGTTTGGGACTTTACCCAGCGAAATTGAAAGCACACTCAGTGACAGCAGCAGCCTATGACAATCAAGAAGTCATCCAACGCCGTCACCGTCATCGTTATGAATTTAACAACGCCTACCGTGAACAGTTTGAAAAAGCAGGACTCGTCTTCTCAGGCGTGTCACCTGATAACCGTTTGGTAGAAATTGTTGAAATTCCAGAAAATAAATTCTTTGTTGCATGTCAATATCACCCAGAATTGTCAAGCCGTCCAAACAGATCAGAAGGCCTTTACACAGCCTTTGTCAAAGCATCTGTTGAAAACGCTGAAGCGAAATAAAACTTTAAAAATAGGCTATGTATGATTTTAAATGTAAATC
>NZ_BCVN01000026.1 GCF_001591765.1 Pseudolactococcus raffinolactis NBRC 100932
CCATTTTTAGTTAATTTTCATGTCCGTTACTAATCTGGACGATGATTGTACAAGTCAGTGGTACAAATTCATTAAGCGAACTCTGACCGACAACAATACCTTTCGTTTCGGAACTATTCACGTATTGCACGCGATATGTGATGTTAGCTCCTTTCGATGTGTAATCGTTATAGAAAGTCCCTTGCAAATCACCCTCAGTTTGCCCTTTCAAATCCTTGATGTAGACACGACCGAACGAGTATGTTGCGATAATATCTGGTATCGTATCTTTTGCAAAATACTGGGTGCCCGCTGCCACAGACTGGCTGATAAAGCCACCGTAAGGGATGTTATCACTATAAACTTGTTTTGAGATGACAGGTAAATTTTTGGCTGCTCCACTTGATTCGTCAAAGGTAAACTGTGAAAAATCAGGAACAATCATGGGCTTACCAAGCGAGAGCTTGATAGTAATCGTATCTGCTTTCGATACTTTCTGCCCCTTAGCAACTGATTGAGAAATCACCTTATCCGCCTCAATCGTTTCACTTCCCTCTGTCTCAAAAGTGACTTTGACACCTTTATCCTTACTCCAAGTCTTAATCTGTTCCTTGGTCTGACTTAGAAAATCAGGCACATCAATATTTTGCGTAATCGGTTCTTTACCTTTAGAATAATATAATGTCAGGTTGTCTTCACGTTTAAAAGTTTCGAGTGTGACAGTTTGATTGGCAAAAGTTTGTTTAAGATAGGTATCTTTTGCGATTGTTTCTGAATACTCCAGTTGTACTGACGTATTTTCAAGCTTATTTTTCTTGATAAAGTCACGCGTTTCAGCAACTGGCATCTTAGAAAAATCCGGAAGTTTAATTTTTTCTTTTGGATCAGCACCTAGACTAACCGTTAGTTTAACCGTTTTTTTCTTAGATATTGTTCGATTTTTGTCTGTTGCTTTAATAACTTGATTAACTTTTTCATCAAAGTTATAGACACGGCTAACATCTAATTTGACCTTATGTTCATCCGCCCAAGTTTGTGCTGTACTCACAGATTTCCCTATGAAATCTGGCACTTTAATATGTGTTTGACCATAATAAAACCAAGAAATACCAATCACCGCCAAGATACTAACGCAACCGATAATGCCACGCTTCATTTTTTGTTTTTTAGCAAAAGATTGATCTTTGACAAGTAAATCATCTTCCTCATGGGTAGATGTCGTTAGATTGGTCGAAGTTGATTCTGAGTCACTGTCTATCTCATTTTCTGATAGTTCATTACCAACCTCTGTAGTTGCTTCAAAAGTCTCTGAGGCAGTTTGTTCGAATGATGAGGTGTCTACTTCAGAAACTGTAGTTTCTACATCTGATGCTACATCTTGATGATCAGCAACAGTCTTCTTATATTTATCGTTCGTAAAATTTGATAAAAAATCACTCATTAATTAAATTTCCTTTTTTCAGACGGTAAGTCACATCTGATTTTTCAGCCACTTCTTGGGAATGGGTCACAACAATCACAGCCTTATCATTCTCATGTGCTAAACGTTTAAAGATTTCGATAATCTCACGCTCTCGTTCTTCATCAAGGTTTCCTGTTGGCTCATCAGCAAGGATGACATCACTATTGGTTGCAAGGGCTCGAGCAATCGCAATCCGTTGCTGCTCACCACCTGATAACTCACTAACTAGACGATCTGCCTTTTCACGCGTAATACCGATATAATCCAACAGATTATAAGCTACAGCCTTCTGATCGGCTGGTAAGACATTATCCGTAATATCCATGGTCACAAGGACATTTTCAGCAGCCGTTAAGTAAGGAACCAGATTATTATTTTGAAAGACAATCGAGATCTTATTACGACGGTAATTTTCAAGGCCAATCGTCTGTATATCTGTACTTTCAAAAAGGACTTGGCCTTCTTTAGCTACATCCAAACCTGCAATCATGGATAAAAATGTTGTTTTGCCAGAACCTGACTCTCCGACAATAGTATAGAATCGCCCCTTTTCAAAGCTAACTGAGACATCACGTAAAATATAGCGTTGCATGTCCCCATCTTGATAGTAATAATTCAGTTTTTTTGTTTCAATAATTGACATAGCTCTTTACCCCAACAAGATTTTCTTTGGCTTTAATTTGAAGATATAAAGCGTTGATAACAGGACTGAAATAATGACGGTTCCTAAACCCGTAAGTAGATAAGTAACAATGTAGAATGGTGTAAATGAAACAGCATAATTATCAGCGATCGTTTTCGCATCAAACGTCACACCTGTATTAAACATAGCTGATGAATTCATCACACTACCACCCATCATATTATCTATCACCTGACCACTGTCTGAGTTAAGAAAGGCTTCAGAGGCAAAACTGCCTAAGAACTTCCCTGTAATGAGTGAAATCACAAGCGCAACAATCGCAACCGTCAACACTTCAATCATGATTTGTAAAATGACATTTGACTTTTTATCACCAAGTGACAGATAAATGCCCAACTCACGTTTTCGATCTCGCATAAAGAGCAAGATAACCAACAAGATTAATACAATCGAGAGAAGAACCGCAGCAATAATCACAGCCTTTGCAATCTTAGATAATTTATTAAATTGACCCGCTATGTTATTAAATTCATCTGTGGAAGCCATCACCGAAAAGAATTTCGGTAAAAGTGGTTTTGTGTCAGCTTTAAACTTTTCAAGGTCATCCACTGATTTCAACTGAAAAATCGGAATGTAGTAAGGCTTATAGGCAGCTTCTGCGTCTTCTTCACTCATACCAGCCATCGTATCCGGATAATCAGTCATCACCATTTGCCTAAAACCTTGATCCATATTATGAACAGCTTTATTAGGCATATAGATCGTGTTGTAATTATCAAAATCAAAGGCTTCTTGCCCTGAACCGCCAGGAAAAGCTGCCGCATGAACAACTGAACCGTTAGAGGCTTTGCCAGATTGACCTGATTTTTTCTGAACCGCTTCTAGCACATCATAGATTCCAACGACCTTAACTTTCGTATCATATGTTTTGACATTTTCTGGCTTGCTTTCAGCATTATCAGTATTACCCAGCCCTTGAGTACTTTGGTCAAGGGTCATCTCATCTCCAACATGTAGCCCATTTTTTTCAGCGAACTTCTTAGAAATCAAGACAACATTTGCCCCTTTTGCAATGTCATCTGCCGTGAAGACACTACCTTCAGCCAATTTAATTTTTCCTAAAGCAATATCCATAATTTTAGGATCTTGGACACCCCTAACTGGAATGTAGGTGTTGATAAAACCACCATTTGCTTCGTTGCTACTATTCTCTTTATCCTCAGATTTTTTATCCGCTGCCGGATCATATGTCTTCAATAGCTTAGATTCAAAGCCAGTCTGTTCCGAATAATCATAGTTTTTAACATAAGGACTATCCGCAATTTTTTGAATCATTTTTTCATCAAGTGCTGAATAGTCAGCACTTGTCATGCTTTCCATTTCTTTTTGTCTCTTAGTGTCACTCCAGTCTATCCCAACTGTCGCGATAGCACCCATTTGCTCTTTGGTCGTTTTTTCAACATTTTGTGTGGACTGCTGAATGATGACACTACCCGCTAAAATATTACCCAGTATAAAAATGACCGCAAACAGGATCATTGATTTCGACTTTTGTCGTGTAACTGAGCGGATTGCTCGTTTAAAAAAATTCATAATTCTCCCTATTCTCCTCATTCACCATTCACTTCAGGTGCCATTAAAAATGAAACATTTTAATCATTCAATATTATCAAACACATCGAACATCGATATCACACATTATTGTTCTATGTGTACTATTATATGTAGTACAAATGCCTTTGTCAATGATAAGCTAGGGATTTCAAAGAAAATCTACCTGAATACTAGAAGAGATTAAGCGATTATCGTTCAGCCAAGACAGAGATATGCTACAATAAAAGATATGAAAACAAATTATGATACGATTATTATCGGTGGTGGCCCTGCAGGGATGATGGCAGCCGTTGCCAGCAGCTACTACGGCCACAAGACACTGATGCTAGAAAAAAATAAGAAACTTGGTAAAAAACTTTCTATGACAGGTGGCGGTCGCTGTAACGTGACCAATAACGGCACGCTGGAAGAAATCCTCGAGAATATCCCACACGGTGGCAAGTTCCTCTACAGCACCTTTGCCCAGTTCGATAACCATGATATTATTGCCTTTTTTGAAGACAATGGCACGCCCCTTAAAATCGAAGACCACGGCCGCGTCTTTCCAACAACAGACAAATCACAGACCATCATCTCCGCCCTCCAGGCTAAAATGGTCGAGCAAGGTGTCACGATTGCGACCAACTCAGAGGTGCTTTCGACCACTAAAGCAGACGACGGCAACTTCTTAGTCAAAACAGCCGATACCACCTTCACCAGTCGCAAACTCATCGTCACGACTGGTGGCAAATCCTACCCTTCAACCGGATCGACCGGTTACGGCCATGACATTGCGCGACACTTCAAGCTGAAAGTTACCGACCTCAAACCGGCCGAAAGCCCGCTCACCACAGACTTCCCCCACAAAACCTTACAGGGGATCTCCCTACGCGAGATCACGCTAACCATTAACAACCACCCCATCACCCACGACCTCCTCTTCACCCACTTTGGCCTCTCTGGCCCTGCAGCCCTGCGCGCTTCAACTTTCGTCACGGGCAATGGTACTGATGATGTCACACTCGATTTTCTACCGACAGTGTCTGAGGACGAGCTCTCTGACAAATTTGAAGAGCTGAGAGACAAGTCTGTGAAGAACGTCGCAAAACTGCTGCTCCAAGAACGTTTAGCAGAGTTTCTCATCACCACAGCTGGGATTGATCTAGATGCTAAGGTCAAACAAATCTCTGTTAAAAAATTAACCGAACTCTTTCATCTCATGAAAAGCTTCCCGATAAAAGTCACGGGTACCATGAGCTTGGCTAAGTCCTTTGTTACCGCTGGTGGCGTCGACTTGAGTGAGATCAAGCCTAAAACGCTCATGAGTAAAACAGTGGAAAACCTGCATTTTGCAGGGGAAGTTCTGGATATTAACGCTCATACTGGCGGCTATAACATCACCTCAGCCCTCGCAACTGGTTGGGTGGCTGGGATCAGTTAAATCAGTAAGTGACTGGAACAAAAGTCCGAGAATCATAGGGGATGAACGTTTTTCGATGTTAGTCAGAGCCGTTCACAGTCTATTTCTGTATCACTTTGGACAAATTATCTAGTAACATAATCATACTGTAAGAAATAGTATAAAAAAAGAGAAAAGCAGACTGGCAGTTTTGAGCGCATTGCCTAGTGTGCTTTTCTTTTTTAGTGGCTAAAGACTTTTGTCCCTGACTCTTTTGACAGTTTACAGAATACCCCAAATTTCACGCGCATAGAGCTCGATCGTATCATCACTTGAGAAACGACCTGAGTTAGCAATATTTTTCATGGCCTTAGACTGCCAAGTGTTTTTATCCTTATAAAGTTCTGAAATGTAGGCTTGTTTCGCCACATAATCATCAAAGTCTTCCAGTAAGAAATATTCGTCATTATAAGAAATCAAGGCATCCCAAATTTCATAACCTTCATATTGAGTATTTGGAATCGTCCCATCTGTAAAAGCATCCACGACGCGTTTCAGTCTCGGATTTGTTTCATAGATGTGGCGAGAATTATAGTCATGACGTGCATAGTGGTCATAAACCGCATCCTTATCCATACCGAATATGACAATGTTGTCCTCACCGACAGCATCCTTGATTTCGATGTTAGCACCATCAAGTGTCGCAAGCGTAATTGCCCCATTCAACATGAATTTCATATTAGAAGTACCGCTGGCTTCTTTTCCGGCTGTTGAAATCTGCTCAGACACATCTGCTGCAGGCACGATAAGTTCTGCTAGGCTGACGTTATAGTTTTCTAGGAAAACAACCTTGAGCTGATCTCTCAGGCTCTCGTCCTGGTTGATCAAATTAGCCAATTCGTTGATGATCTTAATCACAGATTTGGCAAAGTGATAGCCAGGTGCTGCCTTAGCACCAAAGAAGAAAACACGTGGTGTAATTTCTAAAGTCGGATCATCTTTCAAATCTTGGTAGAGTTTAATGATGTGCATGACATTGAGCAACTGACGTTTATAGGCATGAAGTCGCTTAACTTGTACATCGAAAATGGCATGAATTGGCAAATCAATCCCTTGCGTTTTCTTCACGAAATCAGCCAAACGCTGCTTATTAGCCTGTTTAACTTGGTAAAAGTCATGCTGGACAGCTGCATCATCAAGGAATTCTTCTAATTTTGATAACTCATGAACGTTTGAGCGCCAGCCTTTACCGATTTGCTTGTCTAATAAAGCAGACATGCCTGGATTAGCAATTTGACTCCAGCGGCGTTGAGCGATCCCATTAGTTTTATTGTTAAACTTCTCTGGATAGAGGAGATAAAAATCTTTGAGAACATCTTCAATCAATAACTCTGTATGAAGTTTTGCAACGCCATTGACTGAATGACCACCGATAATCGACAAATTAGCCATATGAATCTGACCATTTTGAATAACCCGTGTATGATCAATCACTGATGCATCGACTTTACCTGCCCATGTTTTGACAAATTGACGATCAATCTCTCCGACAATCTGATAAATTCGGGGCACGATTTCTTTAAACAGACCCGCATCCCATTTTTCCAATGCTTCAGAAAGTACGGTATGGTTGGTATAACTCATGACTTTCGTTGTCGTTGCCCAAGCTACTTCCCACTCTAGATTATAGTCATCGATCAGGATACGCATGAGCTCAGGTACTGCCATGGCCGGATGTGTATCATTGATATGCACCGCTACTTTCTCATGAATCTGCGCCATCGGCAAGCCCATCTTAGCATAAGACGTGACAATTGTCTGCAAGCCAGCAGAGACCATGAAATATTCCTGAATCAAACGCAGAGATTGACCCTCACGCGTCGCATCATCTGGATACAGCACACTTGTAATATCCTCGATTCGACGACGATCAGCTAGAGTCGGATAATCAAGCTCATATTTCTCTGGAATTTCCACATCCCACAGACGCAAATTATTTACCACGTCATTGTTAAAGCCGATTTGCGTAATGTCGTAAGGCACCGCATGCAGGGTCTTAACATTTTCGTAGACAGGTTTTAAATCGCCATTCTCTTGGGGAACGAGGTAGACATTACCATAGATTTTGACATCTACTGCCGCGTGCGGTTTCTTTGTCTCCCAGACATTACCATCAGAAGATAGCCAAGCATCTGGTAGTTCAACTTGGTAGCCATTCACAATTTTTTGTTTAAACAAGCCATATTTATACCGAATCCCGTTCCCAAATCCTGGTGCACCGATGGTCGGTAGGCTATCCATAAAGCAAGACGCTAAACGTCCTAGACCACCATTACCTAGAGCCATGTCACGCTCAGCTTCGACCAAATCCATGAGGTCAACACCAAGCTCACTCAAGGCTTCCTGAACCAGGTCATAGATGCCAAGGTTCAAAAGGTTAGTCTGTAGCATCTTACCTGGTAAAAATTCAATTGAGAAATAATAGGCTGTTTTTTTCTGTTCTTTAACGATTTCAGCACGATGACGGAGCCAGTCCGGCATAACATAACATTTAATTTGTTTTGCTAATGCAATAAAGCGTTCATCAGCTGTTGCTTCATCATTTTTAATCATGAAATCTTCATGAAGCTGCATTTTAAAATCTTGGATAATTTTTTCTTTAGTTAATTGCATCACGATAGCCACCTCATCTTATTTGGTATGTTTGGGATGTGTTATCATCACATTAATTTTATTTTAACATACTTTTAGGGTAAGGCTCACTCTAAAATTTTTATTTTGGACATTTTAGAGTGAACTTAGCCCATTAGTGCTTGATAGAGCTCAAGATAGGCAAGACTTGCCGTATCCCAAGAGAAGTCAGCTATCATGGCTTGTTTTTGTAAGTTCGCCCAAGCAGTCGGCTGATTAAAGTAAACATCTAGGGCATAAAATAGCGTTTGGGTCATTTGGTAACCAGAAAATTCATGGAAGCTAAAGCCTGTCCCGCTACCATCGAATTGGTTATAAGGCTGAACTGTATCTTTTAATCCGCCAGTTTCATGTACCAAAGGCAGTGTGCCATAACGCATGCTCATCATTTGTGATAAGCCACATGGCTCAAAGGCTGAGGGCATTAAGAAGAGATCACTCCCAGCATAAATCATCTGTGCTAATTCTAAATTAAAGGTGATATTAGCTGAGAATTTATCTGGATAGGCCTGACCAAAGTAGGCAAAGTCATGCTCAAATCTTGGATCACCCGTGCCCAATAAAACGACTTGCACATCACGTTCCAAAATATGAATCATCTCATCAACCACGAGATTAAAGCCTTTTTGATATGTCAAGCGACTGACGATACCAATCACCGGCACATCATCTCTGACTGGCAAACCTAGACGCTCTTGGAGGATTTTTTTATTGGCATATTTGCCAGATAAATCACCTGCATTAAACGGCACAGCGAGATTTGGATCCGTCATCGGATCATAGAGTGCTGTATCAATCCCGTTAATCAAGCCCGTTAACTTGCCTGATTCCATTCGCAAGATAACCTCCAAGCCTTTACCAAACTCAGATGTCTTAATTTCCTCAGCATAAGTAGGCGACACAGTCGTCACACGATCTGCGTATAGAATTCCCGTTTTTAACCAGTTAAAACAGTCGGCCAAGCGGACCGTACCATCTTCGTAGCGCTCTGTTCCCATACCAAATAAATCGGGTAACATATTCGGATCAAAATAACCTTGAAATTCAATATTATGAATCGTTAAGACTGTCTTAATCTGAGAGAAAGCTTGAATCCATTTATATTTTTCCTTGATTAGAAAAGGCAACAAGGCGGTGTGATAGTCATTGACGTGGAGAATATCTGGGACAAAGTCCAAACGTTCGATGACTTCCGCGACAGCAAGTTGGAAGAAAGCGAAACGCTCGCCATCATCATCGTAGCCATAAACTTCGTCACGGCCACCAAAATAGTCTGCATTATCAACGAAATAGAAGACTGTTCCTTCCACCTCGATTTTTTTGATGCCCACATACTGATGACGCCAGCCGACATTGATAAATGTCCAAAAGACATCTTCAGCTTGTGCCCCATATTTTTCAGCAATTTTCTTATAGTATGGCAAGATAACTCGCGTTTCAGTCGTCGCGTCTTGCTTCAGTGATTTAGGCAGGGCACCAATCACATCACCTAAGCCTCCCGTTTTGATAAACGGTGCAGCTTCAGCTGCCACTAATAATATCTTCATAGGGTTCTATCCTCTGTCACACGACCTTGTTTTTCAATAATGATCGGCTTTTCTTTTGTGCCAATTACTTGGACACCTGGTGCAATTTCAACTTCTTTATCAACAATGGCGTACTGCACACGTGCACCTGTACCAATTTTGACATTAGGAAAGATAATAGAATCCGAGATACACGCTTCTTTTTCAAGCTGACAACGACGGGAAATGATTGAATTTTCAACACACCCCTCGATGACTGAGCCAGATGCAAATTGTGAGTTGAAAATTTCAGACGAATTGGCAAAATATGTCGCTTCTTCGTTTTTCACTTTAGTATAAACTTTTTGTGTCGCATGTAATAGTGACGTGAATTTCTGAGGATCTAACATATCCATATTGGCATCATAGTAAGATTTGACATCATGAATATTTTTCATGTAACCCGCGTACTCATAGCCAAGTGCAGCAACATCCACTAACTTATCTAATAAGAGATAGCGAAGTTTTCTTGGTGATTCTTCGTACTGCTCAACTTCCATTAAACTAATCAAGAAATCTGTATTGATGATGTAAATCCCTGTTGACATAGCAATCAAGTCATCTTCAGCGTAGTGGCTAGCATCATAGTCTTTTACACATGAGACTGTATCTGTTTCATCCAGATTAAGGACACTGTTAACTGAACTCATCTGTTCTTTCGGCATCTTTTTATAAACGACACTCATGTTTCTCTGATTAACTTCATGAACATGAATCAGCTGCTCTAAGTTGATATTACAGAGCACATCAGCAGTCGAGAACACAGTGTAGACGCTATGTGACCGACGCAAGAAAGTTAAAAGTTGCGGGTAATAAGTCGAATCCGTAACGGTTTCTCCAATGTCATCATTACTATAGAATCCTACAAAGAAATGATTCAAAAGTGAGTTAAGCCCCCACTCACGACCAGTTCTGATATGGTCCAAAACAGATGGGACATTTTTTTGTGAGAAAACACCACAAATATTGGTAATTCCTGCATTAACCAAATTAGAGAGTTGGAAATCAATCAAGCGATATTTGCCATCAAATGGTAGGGTGGCAAGTGGTCGTGAATTCACTAATTGGTCTAGTTTATGTGTTCCAAGTGCATTTCCTAAAATGGCACAATATTTACCGATCTTCATCTTCTAACCCCACTTTTTCTTTATAGCCTACAACTGCGATTTCTTTCTTAGTCCCTATGATTTTCACATTGGTACCGATTCGACTGCCTTCACCAATTATGGCGTTCTTCACGACTGCGCCTGGCTCGATAATACAATTCGTCATAATAAATGAATCTTCTACTTCTGCTGTCTCATGAATTTGCGCATTGGTTGAAATAATCGAATGTTTTACAGAACCCGCAACAATGGCACCATCGACAACGAGAGAATCCCGTACTTTTGCGGTATCGCTGATGAAATTAGGTGGTGCAATTTCATTATGAGAATATATTTTCCAGCTACGATCACGGCTGTCCAATTCATTTTCTGGTGAAATATACTCCATGTTGGCTTCATGTAGAGATTCAATCGTACCTACGTCTTTCCAATAGCCTGAAAATTCATAAGCATAAACGCGTTCACCTGCTTCCAGGTAAGTTGGAATAACATTTTTACCAAAGTCAGACATATCAATCTGATTTTTTTCGCCACTTTCTAAAATTTGGCGCAACTCTTTCCAGTTGAAAATGTAAATCCCCATAGAGGCTTTGGTTGACTTCGGATTCTCTGGTTTTTCTTCAAATTCAACAATCCGGTTAGACGTGTCTGTGTTCATGATACCAAAACGACTAGCTTCTTCTATTGGGACATCCATAACAGCTACAGTCAAGTTAGCTTGGCTATCTTTATGCGCGTGTAACATGTCATCGTAGTCCATTTTATAGATGTGGTCACCAGACAAAATCAAGACGTAGTCCGGATCTAGTTTGTCAATGTAGCCGATATTTTGATAGATGGCGTGACTGGTCCCTTCAAACCATTTATTGCCTTCCGTCGCTGAATACGGTTGCAAAATCGTCACGCCACTATTGATGCCGTCAAGCCCCCAAGCAGAGCCATTACCGACATGGGCATTAAGTTCAAGAGGTTCATATTGTGTAATCACACCAACATTTTTAATACCTGAGTTGGCACAGTTTGAAAGTGCAAAGTCAATAATCCGATAGCGACCACCAAATTGAACTGCTGGTTTAGCGACAGTTGATGTCAGAGCACCCAGACGTGTGCCTTGCCCCCCTGCTAAAATCAGCGCAAGCATTTCTTCTTTCATACTTTCTCCTTCTTTTCATTCACATTTATATCAAGGCAGACTATGCCACATGTTAAGACAAGGTCATGTGCTACCAGATAAACTTAAGATTAGATTTTTTTGTCAAGCACATCTAGCACCTTTTGCCAGTTACCATTTTTTAAAGTCCGCTTATAAAAGGCGTATACAGTACCATATGGTGGATAGATCGCAGGTAATTTAGCCCAAACTGTTCCAGTCTGCTGAATATAGAGGGCGGCGTTGACTAGGTCGCGCTTCTCATATTTCGCTCGACTTCCCATAGGGAAATACTCGGCTAACAAATCCCATTCGGCATCAGTAAGCTGATGAATATCGTCGGCTGTTGTTTGAGGGCTTGACTTAATGGATTTCTTAGCTGATTTTTTAACAGACTTTTTTTTCTTGGTTTGTGCTTCACCATCGTCTTTCGATAGCTTCCATATCACGGCTCCAAGTGCCGGCAATGTAAAGCTCAGCGTGTTTTGATAATCCTTCCACTGACCTTTTTGTGTCGCTGTATCAGCATTGTGCGCTAACCACGAACCGCCAAATTCAGTCATCTCTGAATTAAGCACCTCTGTATAGGCTCCCGCAAACGGGACCCCAATGGTAAAGTTTGCACGTTCAATCGGTGCCATATTAAAGACACAAATCAACTGATTGCCTGACGCATCTTTCCGGATGAAACTCAGGACACTCTCCGCGGTGTTATCCGCGTCGATGACTTCAAATCCCGCGTAATCATGGTCCAGTTCGAACAATTGTGGCGACGCCTGATAAAAATGCGCAAGCGCTGTCGTGAAGGCTTGCATCTGGTCGTTCATCTCATCAGAGACTGCCCATTCTAGTTGCCAGTCATATTTCCATTCCAAAAATTGGCCAAACTCTTGTCCCATAAAGAGGAGTTTTTTGCCAGGATGACAAATCTGATAGGCTAGAAGGTTTCTTAGACCTGAGAATTGCTGGTAACGGTCTCCCCACATCTTATGCATGAGGGATTTTTTACCGTGAACGACTTCATCATGTGAAAAAGGTAAGATAAAGTTTTCATCCATCATATACATGAAGCTAAAGGTCAGCAAGCTGAAATGTTGCCCACGATAGAGGGGATCCATCTGATAAAATCTCAGAACGTCATTCATCCACCCCATGTTCCATTTGAAGTCGAAGCCTAGACCGCCCATCTCTAACATGCCTGTGATCTTGATTTGACTGCTAGCTTCTTCTGCTGCCATGATGACATCAGGATGTGCGAGTTTAATCACACTTGTCAATTTTTTGAAAAATTCAACACCGTCATGATTGGTGTTGGAACCATCTGGATTTGGCGTCCATGGCCCTTGATCATAGTCCAGATAAAGCATATTGGATACTGCATCAATTCGAACACCATCAATGTGATAGAAATCAATCCAAAATTTAAGGGATGAAATGAGAAAGGCTTGGACTTGTGGTTTAGACAGATCAAAATTTAAAGCCTGCCACCCAACGTTACGGGCACGATTGCCATCTTGATACTCATAAGTCGGCGTACCATCAAAATACGCAAGCGCATCATCATTTTGCGAGAAATGTCCTGGCACCCAATCCACGATAACACCTAATCCTGACAAATGCGCTGCTTCGACAAAATTCTGAAATTCTTCTGGTGTCCCATAGGTGTGCTCCAAAGCGAAATATCCTGTTAACTGATAACCCCAGCTCATGCCTAAGGGATGGGTCATAAGTGGCATAAATTCTATGTGGGTATAGCCGAGTGATTTGACATAGGGGATCAAGGTTGCTGTCAAATCTGAAAAAGTATAGAGCCTACCATCTTCATGGCGTTGCCAAGAGCCAGCATGGACTTCATAGATATTCAGTGGCGCACTGAACATATTAGCCTTGCGACGCGCCGTCACCCAATCCTTATCCTGCCATTCCTTAGGCTTGACATCATAGATTTGGGCTGCCGTATCTGGTCGCTCTCCAAAACGAATCGCATATGGATCCATTTTTTCAATCACTTGTCCTGACGCACGTGTCACAAGATACTTGTAATAAACACCTGCACTAGCCTGTGTATCAGACAAGGTCACTTCCCAGACACCGTGATCATTGCGTGACATTGGCACGGGATGATCTCGCCAATCTGTCATATCGCCAATCAATTGCACCTGCTGCGCATTTGGTGCCCAGACTCGAAAAACACGCCCATTTTTGGTTTGATGGCAACCTAAATAATGCTGCACATGAAAGTTTTCTCCCGTTGTGAACGTCCTCAGGGCCTCATCTGCTAATTTTTGATTCATAATTGTCCCCTTTCTTGTCATTTATTTATTACTTTACATACTCATCTTATCACAATATTTCCTTTATGACAAAATATTTTATATATTATAAGAAAAGACAGTCTATTCAGACAGTCTTCTTTTTTGTTATTTAAATTTATAGACACTTTCAAAAGCACCCAAAAAGAATGCGGGATAATCAACTTTTTTGTTTAGAAAAGTCATGTCATTTAAATCAACCATCATCCCTTGATTCGATATATTGAACACAAAGACAGCAGTTTCATGTGAATCATCCCTAATAAGACCGAAAATTCTGTCAGAATAGAACAATGATAGATTACCAGTCGTCAAAACAGAGGTAGATTGTCTAATTTTGATCCATTTTTGATAAATCTTACGTGTTGATTCATTAACATTTTCCCAAGGGAAAAAAGCCCGATTTTCAGGGTCTTTGTGCCCAACTAGACCAGCTTCATCTCCGTAATAAATAGTTGGTACACCTGGCAAGGTCATCAATAACCCGACTGCCAGATCTAATTTCGTTAGATTTTGTCCCAACTGCGTTAAAATACGCTCGGTATCATGGGTACCGATGTTATTAAAATTATTTAAAAAGACATCTGTCGGATAGTTTTCTGATAGCTGCATGAGCTTTCTTGCAGCCGTTTCTGGTGTCATTTCACCCCTCACAAGACCCAAAATAATATCTCGAAATGGATAATTCATCGTTGCATGCAAAGCATCGCCATAGATATATTTACGGTGTTGATTATAGGCAACCTTGCGTGACGCATCTTCCCATACCTCACCAATCAAGACTTGCTCAGGATAATTTTCCAAGGTATCGCGAATGCCTTTAATGAAGACATCCGGCAACTCGTCAGCTACATCCAAACGCCAACCGTCAATTCCTAAATCATTCCATTTGCTGAGCACACTATCGTGCTCTCCATAGATATACTGCTGAAAATTCTCTTTCGTTTTATCAATGGTTGGTAAATCTTTAATCCCCCACCAAGATTTGTAATCATCAGGGTATTGATTAAATGTAAACCAATCAAAGTAAGGAGATTGCATCGTTTGATAAGCGCCTTGACCACCAGACTTGCCGTCAAAATCAAAATATTTAGAATTTCTACCGACATGGGAAAAAACACCATCTAAAATCAGATGCATTCCTTCTTTGTGCAAGGTATCAACCAGCAGCTTAAAATCAGACTCAGTGCCCAAAACGGGATCAATTTTCATGTAGTCACTGGTATCGTAGCGATGAGAACTTCTGGCTTCAAAAATCGGATTGAGATAAAGCGCAGTGATGCCCAGTGATTTGAGATAGGGGATTTTATCGATAATACCTGCTAAATTTCCACCATAATAAGTCCAATGTGTGATGTCACCATTAGCTTCCCTGATATAGTAAGGAGAATCTGTCTCTTTACCATAGAAAAAAATATTATCCTTAGGATTTTCTAGATGTCCTTTTTTAGCAAAGGAATCTGGGAAGATTTGATAGAAAATCGCTTGGCGATACCAGTCGGGCGCCTTTTCACGTTTTAGGAAAATCGTTTGGGTGTAGGGAATAACTGAAATTTCATCCACATAAGTCGTACCAGGCCCTCCTCCAATATCAGTCGCACCGTAAAAATAACGGTACTCATGAGTGTCATCAAACTCAGTAATTTGGAAATAATAGTTATAAAAGCCAATTTCTGTCAGATTAGGTAAGGTCATGCGAAAGACACCATCAGAAATGGCCGTCATTTTTTCATAAGATTTAAAGCCATTTTCAAATTGTAAAACGATATTGACCGCAACCTGATGCTGTGTTTGAATCATCAAGTCAAATTCAACCGTTGTCCCGACAAGGACAGCGCCAAATGGTCGTTTATGCTCCTGTAGCCAAGAATTATAAGTGATTTCAGCCATAATTATTCCCCATCGTGACTAGCAATGATCGTCAATTGACCTTCGAATTGCCAGTCAGAAATATCACTTGTCAAAATGAAGTGATCGCCTTTTTGAACTGGATAACTTATCCCCGCAACGGTCAAACTTCCTTGACCGTCCAAAACCGAGCATAACGTATAAGGTGCCGTCTTTATAAAGTCTATCGGACCAGAAATTTCCCATTTTTCAACTGTGAAAAAGTTGTTAGAGACGTAAGATGTCTTAACAAGGTTGGAAAGTTCCGTCACAACAGGTGTCGTGTTAGCAGGCGCACCAAAATTTAGCACATCAATAGATTTGTCAATATGCAACTCACGCAAATTGCCTTGGTCATCTTTCCGATCAAAATCATAGACACGGTAAGTCGTATCAGATGACTGCTGGGTTTCCAAAATCATAATGCCTTTACCAATGGCGTGCATCGTACCACTTGGCACGTAGAAGAAGTCGCCAGCTTTAACTTTAACTTTGGTTAATAAATGATCCCAGTCTCCCGCTTCAATCATGGCACGTAATTCTGCCTTATCTTTGGCATGGTGGCCGTAAATAATTTCAGCATCGGGATCTGCCGCGATAATATACCAGCACTCTGTTTTTCCTAACTCACCTTCGTGGGCGAGACCATAAGCATCGTCTGGATGAACTTGGACACTGAGCCAATCATTGGCATCCAAAATTTTAGTTAAGAGTGGAAATACTTCTTTTTGTGAGTCACCAAATAACTCCCGATGATTTTTGTAGAGCACATCTAAAGTTTGACCAGCAAATTCACCATTTTTAACCGTTGACAGACCATTGGGATGGGCAGAAATCGCCCAATACTCACCGATTTTATCTGTCGGCAGGTCATAGCCAAAAGTTTTGAGATGGTCACCACCCCAGATTTTTTCCTGAAAAACTGATTTAAGAAATAATGGTTGTGTCATGTGTCACTTCTTTCTGTACTGTTTTTATGGTTGAAACTTTTCTATCTCTATTTTACCAAATATCCTTGAAAAAAAGGGATTTGATGCGAATTATTCTGCCGTATTTTTTGTATATTTTATACAATAGTAACTTGCTATTCCTCTTAATATATGATAAGATATTCATATGAAAAACATTTCAAATGATACCCTGACAGAAATCATCCATATTCATAAAGTTTTATCCAATCCCTCTCGCGTTAAAATTTTACTCCTCTTATCAGACAAGCAACAAAACGTTTCGCAGATTTCAGAAGCTATTGGTTTGGAGCAATCTGCTGTTTCCCATCAACTCAAGATACTCAAAGCCCATCAGCTCGTAACCCAAGCCAGAGATGGCAAAGCCATCAATTACCAGATTGGCGATAGCCACATCCTACAACTCCTCAAACTCTCCATTACCCATGCGCAAGAATTAGAAAGTGACCACATCCATGACCCACAACCATCACAAGACAACGCCTGACGTAGAATCTGGCAAGCGGATCACGATTGTTTTTGTCCTCAATATTGTTTTTGCCATCCTTGAATTTATTTTTGGCGCCATGTTCGGCTCTGTGGCCATTCTCTCCGATGCCGTACATGACTCGGGCGATGCGATTGCTGTTGGTTTTGCTTGGTTTTTCGAGAAGGTTTCTCGCAAGAAATCCAACCACTCCTATACCCTCGGCTATCGTCGTTTTTCCTTGCTCGGTGCCTTGATTACCAGTGTTATTTTACTCGTTGGCTCCACCCTTGTTATTCTAGAAGCTATTCCACGCCTATTGCATCCAACACCGGTTCAAACGACTGGTATGTTCTGGCTGGCTATTGTCGCTGTTATTGCTAATGGTTACGGGGCTTATTTAATGACGAGAGGGCAATCTCGCAATGAAAGCATTCTCAACCTCCATATGTTAGAAGACGTCCTCGGATGGATTGCAGTGCTAATTTTATCAATTGTCATGCACTTTCAACCCTGGTATTGGTTAGACCCACTTTTATCTCTATCTATTTCAATCTTTATTCTGACAAAAGCCATCCCAAAATTTATTGGGACTTTACGGATCTTAATGGAGGCGGCACCAGAAACGGTCAACTACGCTGCCTTGGTTGCTGAACTAGAAAATGCGCCTGAAATCGATCAGGCGACTGAACTCTGTATCTGGTCAATTGACGGTGAAAAGCACGCTGCCATGCTGCATATGACTATCACTATTTCTGACCAAGCCCAGGCCAAAACTGCTGCACGTGCGATTCTAGAAAAGCATAATGTCGCTTATTCTGCTATTGAAGTAGATGGAGATATGCTGGAACATCAGGCACATCAAGAAAACGAATTGAAAGTATGAAAAATCCCTGAACAGCTATTATTACTGTTCGGGGATTTTTCTTTAAATTATGCGAATAAATTATTCGCCGATTTTTGTCAAAATGGCATTGATGAACTTAGCATCTTTTTCATCATTGAAAGCTTTAGCCAGTTCGATCGCTTCGTTGATGGCCACAATACGTGGTGTTTCAGCAAATAAAATCTCAAAGGCACCTAGTCTTAAAATCACACGATTGATTGGCGACAAACGTTTAACCGACCAATTTTTTGATAAATATGTCGTGATCTTGTCATCAAGCTCTATTTTCTTGGCACGCACACCATAAACCAAGGCCATCATAAACTCTAGGTTAGATTTATGCGCATCATCAAAGCGATCTGTTAAGATATAAGCTGATGCTGGAATTTCAACCGTTGGTTCTGGACTGGAAACAGCACCTGACCCCAAGGCTTGCTTGGTTACACCACCTTCTCGGTTGGGTGTGAAAGAATAGACTGTTCCTGGCCCTTTTCGCTTAGGCTTAACAGCTACTGGATTTTCATCTACCAATTCTTGGCTTGCCAGTCTGTCGTCATTGGTTAAGGCAAATACCATGGCATCTTCAACAGTTTCATCAGGTGTCATTTCGAGTTGATAGAGGGATTGCACAGCACGAATGCGAATTTCATGCTGGCTTAATGGCTTAGTCGACATCCAAAAAGTCCTCATCAAATAGTTCTTTGAAGTCTGGTTTTGGTGTCTTTTCAGGCACAACACCAGCAACATGGATATTGACTTCATCAATAACGATATCGCTCATATCAAGGACGTTATCTTTGACAACACGTTGCATCTCCATGGCAACATTTGGTACAGAAACGCCGTAAGTCAAGTAGACATAGATGTCTACAACAACTTTGTCGTCTTCTTGGTGGACATATACGCCACGGCCATCTGCTTTTTTGCCAATCAGGTCTGCAAAACTTTTGTTGCGCAAGCCATAGACACCGTCAATTTTTGCTGCAGCAACTGCAACAATCGTTTCAACAACTTGTGGTGCAATGACGATTTCGCCGAGTGCTTCAGCGTTGGTAATTTTATTTGTATCTGTCATAATTTCTTTCCCCGTTTCTTAGGACATTGTGATGCGGCGACGAATGGTTTCGGAGAGACTAAAGGTCACCAGTTGGCTTCATCACGAGGTGATTAAGCACGTTTCAAGTAAGCACCTGTCTCAGTATTGATTTCAAGTTTTTGGCCAACTTCGATAAAGTCAGGCACGTTAACAACAAGACCAGTTTCCATCGTAGCTGGTTTACCAGAACCTGTTACAGTAGCGCCTTTGATCGATGGTTGTGTTTCAGTTACTGTCAAAACAACTGTTGTTGGCACTTGAACACCAATCACTTCTGTGCCGAAGAATTGGATTTTCACTTCTTCGTTTTCAAGGATAAATTTCAACTCGTCTGCAACACTTGCCACTGGAATTTCATATTGGTCATAAGTTTCGTTATCCATGAAATAAGCTGTATCATCCATTTGGTAGAGGTATTGCGCGTTATGTGTTTCAATAATGGCTTGGTCGAATTTTTCCTCAGGACGATAAGACGTATCAAAAGTTGAACCAGTCCGAACATCACGAAGTTTCATCCGCATGATCGTGTTACCTTTACCTGGTTTGTGGTGACTGGCTTCTAAGACGCGCAAAAGTTTGCCGTCAGTTTCAAAAGTCATGCCCGCCTTGAGTTCGTTTGCTGCTACCATTTTTTATGTTCTCACTTTCATTTTTTGCATATTGATAGGGTGCCACTAAAAACTCAGATTTGCGTCTTTTGGCTAAATTTCCCAATCGCATCGTTATTGCTTCGCACCTTGCAATAAGCACATGCACTTTTTTGTGGCGAGTAACCACAGCCACAAGCCTTGTCGCAATGCCTTGCGCTTGAAAAATTTAATCAAAAGCTAGCAAAAGCAGTTTTTAGAGGCGCCCTACAGGTTCTCTCCATTTTAACATATTTCAAACCATTTCGCTAGATTTATAACCAATTCAATGGCGCTTATAGGATAATCAGCTCTCTTGGTGCCTTGGTTAGAACTTCAACACCTTGGCTTGTGATCAGTAGATCATCTTCGATTCTGACACCACCTAGGTTTTCAACATAAATTCCTGGTTCATTTGTGATGATCAGATTTTCAACCAAGCGTTCTTGAGATGTTTTTGGAAAATAAGGAATTTCATGGACGTCAAGGCCTAACCCATGACCGATGCCATGCGAGAAGGCTTGACCGTACCCAGCCGTCTCAATAATATCACGCGCCGCACGATCATAATCTCCAAATGTCAAGTCTGGTGCACTGACATCTGTAACAGCTTGTTGCGCTTTTTGCACAATTTGATATATTTCTTGCATTTGAGGGCTGGCTTCACCGACAAAGAAAGTCCGTGTCATGTCGCTCGCATAGTGATCATAATAACAGCCAAAATCAACCGTTACTGTATCCCCAAAGTCAATCGGTTTATGCGTTGCACGACCATGTGGCAGTGCACTGCGTTTACCTGACGCAACGATGGTATCAAAACTAATACCCGAAGCACCTAAATCACGCATTTTAAAATCTAAGAAATTAGCAATCTCAATTTCCGTCTTACCTGGTTCCACAAACTTCAAAAGATCATTGAAGGCTTGGTCTGAAATGGCACAGGCTTTTTTAATCGTTGCAATTTCACTTGGGCTTTTAATCTGTCTAAGCACTTCGATGAAGTTAGTCGTCGCTTTGAGCGTCACTCCCGCTAGCTGACTCTGCATTGTTTGAAACTCTGCATAAGTTACACCGTCTTCAAAACCAACTAGTGATACTGCTTCTTTTTTCAGCAACTTAGCAATTTCTACGAAAGCTTCTCGTGTTTCCACGATATCAAAATCCACCGCAACCTCACGCGCCGCAATGCTATAGCGTGAATCAGTTAGCAAATACTGAGCCTTCTGGGTCACTAAGATTGTACCCGCTGTTCCCCAGAAACCACTTAGATAATAAATATTTTTCAAATTTGTGATGATCACGGCATCTAACGCCTCGACTTGCATGCGTGCTCTAACACTTGATAGTCTTGTCATTCTACAATTCCTTTCTGCGATTTCACTGAGTGAAATCTTAAAACTTGACATCCACTTACGCTCCTGCCAAGCGGGGGCATTCACGAACTTCGCCCGCTCAAAGGCTTCTTACTTAATGGTTTGATTATCTTGGAGCAATAGTGCTAACATGACAAAAGCGATGTTGGAACTATGCGAGTAAGCAGTATATCTGGACTCCCAAGATGTCACATATTTTTTCTTGTAATTACGTAAGCCTTCAAAATTATAAAGAGAATCTCCAAACTGATAAATCAAATTAGCAATTCTCTCTGAAACGAAAGCACTTCGAGCCGTTCCCACATTCGCAAGCGGTGTCATCCCTAAATCAAATTTAGCGATTCCTTCTGCTTGGTAATACTCAAAGAGTTTGATGAATAGGAAGTCCATAACACCTTTGGGTGCATCTTTAGTATGGCGCATGAGGTCAATGGTGACGAAGTCCTTAGTATAAGTTGGCATGATGTTAGCAAAGGCAACAATCTCATCCTCGGAGCGGACGATTGCAATCGGTGCTTTAGAGAGATAGGTCATATCAAAATAACCTAGAGAAAAACCTTTTTCACGTCTACCATCCAACCACTCATCAGAAATGTCTTGCAGTCTTGCAAAGAGTTCTGGTGTTAAGTCTTCTTGTTCAATCATGGTCAACTTAAAACCTGCTTTTTCAACTTGGTTGACTGCTTGACGTTTGCTCTTGTTTTTCGTACCAGTCAAAGTAAAATCAGTTAGGTTGACATGACCTTCTTCACCTTGCTTGATAAAGTGATAGCCTAATTCATGCAAAATCAAAGTCGTCTTCTTATCAATTTCATAAAAGACAGGGCGGTAACCTAGGCGATCAGATTCCTGAATAAAGGCTGTCAAAGCTTCTAACAGGCATGAATGGTCACCAGATGGTGTTCCCATGACTAAAACTTTATCCTGACGAATAGCGAATTGTATCACAAGACGGTTGTCATAGACCCACATCCGCTTGTCACCCATAAAGAGAAGTTGACTTTGGGTGTTACCACCATAGGTCGTCAAAATATCTAGCGCCACTGTCTCATCTAGTTCTGTTCCAATTTTTTGGGACTTGCCTTGTAAATAACGCATGTAGAGTAACCAGACTCCTGCAACGATAAAGATGGCAATCAGCCCACTCGCCCAAATTTTTTCTGACGGGAAAAGGAGAAATTCATTAACTTTATGGTGCAGATGGTAGGCAGGACGTGACATGGTACCGACAACGATATAAAGTAGCATCAGAATAATGACAAAGAAACTATCAATCATTATCGTTTCGTAGCTCAAAACTAATTGCTCACGGTGTAATTCACTTTTGATGAATACAGTCAGTAAAAGTAAGATCGTCATCAAAACAATGGAATACCAAGAAAAGTCATCCAAAAAGACATAAACTACAGTCAATAACTCAATGATGAGTGTTGGGATGTAGGCACGAGACACACGATTTTTAACAGCACGACTGGTAATAATGAGCAGAAAGCCAAGAATGATTTTTGGCGATTCTGCGATCAAGTTAGCATTCCAAGGCGAAATCTGACGTAACCAGCGTAGTTCCAGAAATGCTTCTGGAACCGTGGCAGTCAGCACAAGGAATCCACCCGTTACTGCTGTCATGAACGTCACTACCTTATGCAGAATCTCGCGGCTCAGGTTAATCGGTATCCCGCTAAAGCGGGCATCAAACTCGCGTCCTGCTGTCATGATCCAAGAGATTAGTCCTATAGCAAGAGGAAGGAGATAGTAAGCTAGGCGATAGAGGAGAAGCCAGACGAGGACGATTTCACGTGGGACACCGAGGTGAAGGAGTCCAAGCATCATCATGACATCGAAAGAACCTAGTGCGCCAGGAATCATGGATAAGATCCCGATCACTGAGCTGGCTGTGATCAAAACAATCAGACTAGCCACTGATATTTTGACATCAAGGACGTGACCGATGACGATGAAGGTGAGCATGACGCCGCTCCATTCAAGGAAGCTAGTCAATAATAACTCTGCTTGAAAGCGTTTTTTGAGTCCGCCTAGATTTTTTCGTGTGAAGAGAAGGACGAGGACGAAATAGACTGCTGCACCAATTAGCCAAATCGTGTATTGGCTGAGGAATTGATCAACTTGACCTGACTGAACTAAAATAAAACCGATAAGACCGTAAATTGAGAGACCTGAGAGGGCAAAGAAAAACACTTTTGAAATGTTGGCAAGGAGTTTTTCTTTAACATTTTTACCGTAATAATGACTTCGCAGGCCAACAGAAACCGCACCTCCAAATCCTGCGATATTATTTAACGCGTTGATTAACCATGACATTCTGATTAGTTTAGGTAGCGGATAATCGGTGCCGACGAGTTGATTAAGCACGCGATCGTAGTTAAGCATGGGCACAACGCTGATTAAACCTGTGAAAATCACCAGAACAAAGTCAAATAAGCTAAGACGTTCAAAAATCAGGCTGATTTTATCGGGTTGAACTTGTTTGAGTAGGCCAGTGATTTGAGTCAGTGCAATAAAGGCCACTGCAATCACAAAAATAAGCTTGAAATACTTTTGATTTTTCTTTAAAAACTGGATCATTCCGGTCTCTTTCTACTTTTAGAACTTAGGGAGGGATTAGGATGAGCGTTTAATGTTTAAGATGAAGCTTGCAAAAATTTGGTAACAACTGCATTAAAGGTTTTAGGACGAGAGTGAGAAACCTTGTGAAAAGCGTCTGGAATCTCTATAAACTGACCGTGACAGGCTTTAGCAATCTTCCTGGACGAAGTTAGTTTGATCAAATCATATTGACCTGCAATCACGAGAACTGGCATTTTAAATTTCTTCAGATCAGATGTTGTCACACCCACATCTTTAACCAACAGCTCTGATACAGGCGTGTTAAAGAAAATATTTTGCAAAATAGACGTCAGTTTCGGGAAAAAATGGAGATCTGACAGAGATAAGTTCCCTGAATTTAAAATCAATTTATTAACCCGTTCTGGATGATTTTTGGCAAAAACCATGGCTAAATTAGCGCCATCAGAAAAGCCTAAAATATCTGCTTTCTGTATTTTAAGCTGATCCATGACTTCTAAAACATCTTGCGCCATCAATTCAAAATTCAATTGCTGTGAGCTACTTGATTTGCCATGATTTCTAGAATCAATGGCAATTGTATCAAAAGGTAAATCCATCTGCGGTTTGAAATAACGAGCGCTCTGACCATTTCCATGAAGTAAAATCAACGGCGTTCCCGTCCCTTTTCGAACATAGTGTATATTTTCACCATCATGGGTCTTAATATAGCCTGATCTCAATCCATCGGCTTTAACTTGTGTTGCCATCAGACTTACTCCTAGAATTAAAAGTGCGATTAACCGTTTCATATCTCTATTTTACACCTTTTTGCTAAAAATGTGATAGATGATGGTATAAGGATTGACCCATTATAACCGCATTAAATAAATTGTGGATAAGTTTAAAATGACATTTTCTCTTATCTTTATTATACCATAGACGCTTAAGCAATTTTCTTACCTTGCTAATACTTTACAACTTTTACTGCGGTGGTACAATTGCCGTTAAATACGGTACAATTTTTCACCTTTGAGCGCCTCAAGCAACTATACCCACCTATAATTCTGATGCTCCTCTCAAGTTTGATCCCTATTGATTCGGTACTGCCGCATAAACTAGTCGTGTAAAAACTGTTGCTTTAGCCGCATCATACTCACCATCTTCATGAATGATCTTTTCTAAAGAAATTTCTAAGCCAATCTCTTCTACGGCTTCACGTCGCGCCCCTTCTTGGGGCGTTTCACCCGGCTCTACACTACCACCAGGAATGTCCCAAAAATGTGGATAGACATTTAGTTTCCCTCTTTTAATCGCTGTTCTCTTGATTAGCAGGTATCTTCTATCTCTTTGAATCAAAGTGTGAGCAATGAGTTTAACTGTCATGTTTTTCTCCTTTATCAGCATGACAAAAAGTAAAAACCGCTCAATAAGGCGGTTTTTACTTTAATATGCTTTAAATCTAAGGCGGTAGACGGATTTGAACCGACGATCAAGCTTTTGCAGAGCCGTGCCTTACCACTTGGCTATACCGCCACAACCATTCCATTATATAATAGAATGATAGGTTTTGTCAAGAAAATTTGAAGAGATAATTCGTTCCATTTCAGCGTCTAGTTACTAATCGTTAACTCATTACCTACTTTTTGAACACCTTCTGGCATGGTCCAATCAGCATTATCTGTCGTTGAAGCTAGATAGGTCATCATCTCGCGGTAAACATCAAGTGCTAAGTAGAGTTTAGATCCCCAGACTGGTGTCATTCGATTATCATAACCCGACCACACGGCCATAGAATAGTGAGGGGTGTAGCCAACGAAGTTTTCATCTGGCGCAAGTGAACTGCCATCATAAGGACCATCTATATTTTCCATCGCTTGGTCATATTGGGTATCATCGTAGTTTGATGTTCCTGTTTTGCCAGCTTGATTAAGTCCTGGGATAATCCCGTTGGTCATGGTACCGTTTGTAATAACACCTTTAAGAATGTCTGTCATCACATAAGCTGTTGATGCTTTCATCGCTCGTGTCCGCTCAGGTTTCATGTTCGTTTCTTTGCCTTCTGCGTCAATGATTTTATTGACATAGTAAGGTTTGGTGTAAATCCCACCAGCACTAAAGGCAGCATAGGCAGCTGCCATCTTTTCAGAGCTTGCGCCCCATCCGCTACCTTGACCATTATTATTACTTGAAATGGCATTTGAATATTGCATATTCGGATACTTGATTCCTAAAGTTTCAAGAAAGGCTTGTGATTTATCAAGACCAACAGAGGCTAAAGTTTTAACAGCTGGGATATTTCTTGATCCCCAAACCGCTTTACGGACTGTAATATTGCCTTGATAGAGTTTATCCCAGTCATAAACTGGTGTATTGGTACCATCTGGGTAAACATACCAGGTATCACTAATGATATCGCCTGTTGATTTATAAACGCCATATTCAAAAGCAGGTGCATAATCTGTCGGCGGCTTCATGGTTGAACCCCAGTCTCGATTCGTCTCAACTGCTTGGTTCAAACCAAAAGTTACATCAGTTGGCTGTTTTCGACCACCAAGTTGGGCCACCACAGCGCCAGAATTGACATCAACGACTGTTGAAGCAACTTGGAAAAGATCATCTGGGAAATTTACATATTGATCCGTATTAAAGATGTCCCAAAGTCTTTGTTGTGCTGCATTATCTAATGGTGTATAGATTTTAAGACCAGCTTTGTTAACATCCAACCCTGTTTTTTTCTCAACTTCTAAGATGACTTGTTTAACATAGTTATCGAGATAGCTAGGAACAGCTTTAGTGGTTGGTGCTGCTTGTAAACCTTCAGTGATTGGCTCTGCGATGGCTTGTTCCATCTGTTTTTTAGAAATCTTTTTGTAGCGATACATGGCGCGTAGCACCATATCACGGCGTTCTTTCGCTGCTTCTGGATGAGCATAAGGATCGTAAGAATTAGGTGCCTGTGGCATACCTGCAAGCAAGGCAATCTGTGCCAAATCCAGCGACTTGAGGTCTTTACCAAAATAACTTTTAGCCGCGGTCAGCATCCCATAAAAACCATTGCCCAAATAGGTTTTGTTGATATAATAAGTGATGATTTCTTCTTTGGTGTTCTGGCGTTCGAGATTCACTGCCATCCAGGCTTCTTGCGCTTTACGTTTGATTGTCGCATCTTTTGCCTTGGTCGAGAAAAAAGAGAGCTTGATCAGCTGCTGGGTCAACGTTGAGCCTCCCTGCATGCTATCATTTTGTGTATTGTGAATAACCGATGAAATGATCCGAATCGGGTCAACCCCACGGTGCTGGAAAAAGCGGTGATCCTCGATAGAGGTTACCGCGTCAACCAGTTCCAAAGGAATATCCTTGGTATCGGCTAACTCACGCTTTTCAATGCCCAAATCAACTAGTACTTGACCATCTTTATCATAAATGACTGATGATGGCTTAGACTGTAGCTTAGACTCTTCCAATTTTGGTGCATCCTTGGCATAATGAATAAAGAGGCCAACACCAGCCATAAAACCAATAATAATGAGCATAAAAATTGAGATGAGACACCATTTGACAACTCTTATGACGCGTAAATTCATTTTTCGCTTACTTTTTCGTGGATTAGAAATGTGAGTCACCTCCTAAAATTTTTTGGATGCAGTCGAGATAAGGTATGCTAGGTAATTGATTGGTTGGGAGTTCGTACCCTTTTACTTCAATAAATGCTAGAGGAATCGATTTTTGTCCGTCTTTTTCTTTAAAGAATGGGATTAAATCACTTGCTTTAAGTAAGAAAGTCCTCGATAAGGTCGAAAAATGGAGTAAAACAAAGGCAACCCCCTTTTGCTTTAAGACATTTTCCATGTGCATGATTTGATGTTCGTGGAAGTTTTTGAGTGGAAAACTAGATTTATTTTGTGTTTCCTTGGCTTCAAAATCAAGGTAGTAACCTTGATAAACACCAGAATAATCAGTTGTTGAGGCTTGACGAAAATAGGCTTCTGTAATTTTTGCCCGACTCCGTTGCGGATAATCAACCTTAACAATTTGAATTGGTGTTGGTTTTTTATGGATGACTGCCAACCCACGCATTAAATAATAATCATTTGTGGCGTTGATCTCAGCTTCAAAATTCATCCCACGTTTGCCAAATCTAACCGTTTTTGGTTGTTTGATTTGCTGTTTTCGTGCAATCGCAACACCACCAGGGTATTTGACCATGATTTTCCTCTCTAACACTTTAGCAACAACTGCGTTTGTTTCACTAGTTTCAGATACTCTACGAATATCTCAAGAGACTTCTCTTACTCACTTTTAATAAAATACAGTTATTATAAGTTTACTATAGTATAGTGGAATATACAAGCGTATTGTGTCATACGACACTAAATTT
>NZ_BCVN01000027.1 GCF_001591765.1 Pseudolactococcus raffinolactis NBRC 100932
TCGATACCTAGAAATTTAAATAAAAAATAAAGTCCATCAGTTTTTTTCTTGCTGATGGACTTTATTTTTTATTCAACTAATGATTTTATTGATTGCTTGGTTAGTTTTTTGGTTAGTTTTGCAATTTCAATTAAATTTCATAGCTACAAACCCTGTTACAATAGTTTATTCTAAAAAACAAACAAAATTAGTACTCTTATGATAGATTTGTAATTTAGACGATATTATAATTGATAAATTTGGTATGACTCATTACCATGAAACAGATCATTTCTATTCAACTAAGAAATGGTGTGAATTGTTAGTATTAATCAGCTCAATTCATATATTTTGATGGTAAAATTCACACCATTCAGTTGAAACTAATTGAAATTAGTGGAATGATTAACATTGAAAACTAAAGAGAACCATGATATTAACGCGCTTTGAAATTTATATAACCGAGTATTTTTGAAAGCAAGTCTTAAGATACCCTGTAATACATCTTTTGAATTGCTTGGTTAGTTTTTTGGTTAGTTTCGTATTTTCAGTAAAATATATTTTAAAAAACCCCATTATAGACACCGATTTTCAGAGAGAAAATGTTATAATTAAATTAATTCAAAATCTTTTTTTGAGAAAAGAATATCACCAGAAATACTTGAAATACCTAGGTTAGAAATCTTAATCCAACAAGCATAAAAGATACTCAATTATTTTTCAGTGTATCAACGGATTATCTATTAATAAAAACAATCGTTACATTTATATCAATGATGTGTTCAAAAAAATCACTAGGAAGTTACTCAATATATAAATTCAATTTGCATGATTATACTGATGTCTTAAGGAGGAGATGTGAAATTTTTTTGATTAAATCTTGGTCAATTACCCGACAGATAACTTTCAGTTTTGCTTTAGTCATCCTGATTGGAAGCGTTCTTTTATCTTTGCCTATTTCCCAATATCAAAATAACTATCATACTACCTATCTTGATAATCTTTTTAATGTCATTTCTATGGTTTGTGTAACAGGGCTTTCAATTGCACCAATTTCAGAAATTTACAACGGCATCGGTCAAACTATTTCAATTATTTTGATGCAGATAGGTGGTCTAGGATTAATTACTTTGATTGCCTTTGGTGTATTTGCTCTTCAAAAAAAAATGAATTTCGCAGGTCATACCCTCTTACAATCTGCACTTAATCGAAAAGATAGTAAAAATCTCAAAGAATATCTATTTTTTGCATATAAAATAACGATAATCATTGAGTCTCTATTTGGGATTATTATCATGACTGATTTTATTCCACGGTTTGGAATAAAACATGGCATTTTTAACAGTATATTTTTAACTGTTTCTGCTTTTTGTAATGCTGGATTTGATAATTTTGGCTCATCAAGTTTAAATGCTTTTGTTTTAAACCCCACCATTAATTTTTCAGTCTCAGCATTAATAATATTTGGCGGGATTGGTTTTGCAGTTTGGGACGATGTCATTGCAAATCTAAAACGACTCTTTTTTTCTAAACCAGTAGGTCATGGTGTTTTTTATAAAAAATTATCCAACCAAACTCGTTTGATACTGCAAACAACAGTTATTATTTTATTTTTAGGTACACTATTAACATGGTACTTAGAGAAAGATAACCCCAAAACAATTAGTAATTATACCTTTCCTCAACAAATAATGGTCAGCTTTTTTCAGACTGTAACTATGCGTACTGCAGGATTTTCAACTATTTCATTTAAAGACACATTCGCACCTACAAATTTCATTTATATGTTTCAAATGATTATTGGTGGGGGACCTGGTGGAACTGCTGGCGGAATTAAAGTAACGACCTTTGCAATTGCTTTTCTTCTTATAAAATCGGAACTCGTTGGGCAATCATTGGTAACTTTTAGTCACCGTGTTATTGCAAGTAAAACAGTTAAACAAACCATATCGGTCTTGCTTTTCTTCATTACTATTCTTGTTATTGGTTATACCTTATTGTTAAGCTTTGAACCTAACTTAGATCCCTTTTCTTTGCTTTTCGAAACTATTTCGGCTATGAATACTGTTGGCGTTACAATGGATTTGACTTCAAAATTGTCGACACAGGGAAGGATAATCATTATGTTACTGATGTTTATTGGTCGTGTAGGCCCTATAACATTCCTGTTCAGTTTGATTCAAAAGAAGGAAAAGAACATTAATTATGCTGAAACTGATATTTTAGTCGGATAAGGAGATTTTAATATGAAAAAAAAATTGGTGGGAGTTTTAGGTCTAGGAATTTTTGGGCGTGCTGTTGCTAGACAGCTTAGTCAATTTGATCAAGATGTCATTGCCGTTGACATGAAAGAAAATATTGTTAATGAATTTGGAAATATTGTCACCAAAGCTGTACTCGGAGATATAACTGATAAAAATTTTCTGTTAGCTGTCGGACTTGACCATTGTGAAACAGTAGTTGTTGCAACTGGGAATAACTTGGAGTCTTCTGTTCTTGCGATTCTTAATTGTAAAAAAATTGGAATTCCTATAATTATAGCCAAAGCCAAGAACAAAATTTATGAAGAAGTATTATATGGCATTGGTGCAACGAATGTCATTTCTCCTGAAAGAGATTCTGGAAAACATGTTGCATCAAATATACTTAAACATCATATCGAAAGTATCATCTATTTAGAAAATCATGTTTCTATCATTAATTTTAAGATCCCCGAATCTTGGGTAGGGAAAAAATTAGCAGAATTGAGTATCCGTCAAAAATATGAACTAAATATTATCGGCACAAGACTCCATAAAGGAGGTCATTTAAAACTTAATGTTGACCCTAATACCCCTCTACCTCCTAATATCATTTTAGTTGGTATTGCTAATGACCATACTTTCGAAAAATTTGATTACCTTGATTATCTCAAATAAATATTTGAAACAATATTTTCATCTAATCTAACATACTAAGACAAGAAAATATCTTGTCTTAGTAGTACTCCCGATAACTTGGACTAAATATCCAAAATATGGGGAGTTTTATTAAAATATGTCATACATAAAAAAGAATTTCGAGCATAGTTTATCCCGAAATTCTTTTTTATCATCTTATATGAAATATGGGTTCTAATACTATATTTTATGTGTATTAGTCATAGCATTGTTCAAATTAATCTATCACCTATAGATCATTTCTTGATAATCATTTTAATTGCTTGTTCTATTTTAATGTCCTTATCAGACGAGTCATCAAGTAAACAAGACTTAAGATTCTCTGCAACAATGACTCCAATCAAACTATCAAGACTTGAACGAACAGCAGAAAGCTGTGTAATAACATCAACACACTCCCTATCTTCTTCCATCATCCGCAAGATACCTTGAAGTTGACCTGTAGCACGTTTAATTCGATTTTCCATTTTGTTATTATAACTATTCATATAAAAATTATACACTCTTCTTAACTTCCAAACTCAACAATAATCTCTTGAATTGAGCATTTGATTACAATTCTTCTATTTTTCACTTCTTTTCCAATTTCTTGACTCGTCAGGTTGACATACCTTCAATATTAATAGCAAATGGTGTATTGAAATTTTCATCTACGGTTAGTTTGCAATTTAACCGTAGATTCAGACAACTCCCCAACAAGTCCTTGCAAGATGTGAAAGTATTATCGCCAATATACAATTATTTATATAAATAATTGCATGTTAGCTTCTTCACTGTCTCCAATAAATGTTGCAACACCGCCATACTCTACCCAATCAAAAAGTTCTACTTTATCAATTCCCATAATGTCCATGCTCATAGTACAAGCAACAAATTTTACTCCCAATTGATGAGCTTTTTCAATCATGATAGGTAAAGCATCAACATTTTTTTGTTTCATCACTTCTTTAATCATCGCAGAGCCCATGCCTGCCATGTTCATTTTAGAAATCGGCATTTGATTAGCTTGGCTCGGCAACATTATATCAAAAAGCTTTGCTATACCTTTTTTCTTAATTTTGACATTCTTTTTAAGCAAATTTAAGCCCCAGAAAGTGCAAAAAATGGTTACCTCTTTACCAAATGAAGCTGCACCTGTTGCAATAATCATACTAGCAAGTGCCTTATCGAGATCACCAGAAAAAAGAACAATTGTTGCTCCTTTTGGAGTCGTGGTCATTGTACCTTCAGATATCTTTGATAATGCCTTTAAGACTTCATCGGGATTTTCTTTTCCCTTTAAAACAGTTGCAACAATTTTATTGCCTTCAATTTCGTTTTTGATAACTGTATTACCTGTTGCTTTTGCCCAATTTTCAATATCCGCAGCGAAACCAAAGTCACTCGCCTTAATATTCAAACGTTGACCTAATTCCATTTTGTCGATATTTTCTTTGACCTTTAATATTGGGCCTGGACACTGGAGACCGCAAGCATCAAGTTCTATATCTTCACCATTAAAAGTTTGCGAAGTTTTTGGCTTATCAAGATTTTCAGACTTGAATGTAATATTCCGAAGTTGATATTTACTATTTTTATAAGTTTTATATCCACCATCAAGATTTTTCACTTCAAATCCTTCTTGCATAAGAATTCTTGCTGCATTGTAGCCACGTGCCCCGACTTGACAATACACATATATCGTTTGATCTTTTGGCAATTCGTTGAGACGATCTCGAAGTTGGTTCAATGGTATTTGAATGCCACCTTCAATAAAGCCAGTCGCTAACTCAAAATCTTCCCGCACATCAAGGAAATATGCACCAGATGCTTTCAAATCCGAAATTTCTGACCATTGAAAAGTTGAGACTTTCTCACGCATCATATTATCCGCTGTATACCCTAACATATTGACCGGATCTTTGGCGGATGAATAAGGAGGTGCATAAGATAATTCAATTTTTGCTAAATCTGGTGCTTTCGCGCCAAATTTCATCGCAGTCGCTATTACATCAATACGCTTTTCAACGCCTTCTACCCCGACAGCTTGAGCCCCAAAAATCTTACCATCTTTTCTTCCAAACAAGAGCTTCAGTGCTATGGGAGAAGCACCTGGATAATATCCTGCGTGTGAATTTGGATGAATATGAATTACTTCATACTCAATCCCTTGACTCTTGAGTAAACGCTCTGAATTGCCTGTTCCCGCTACTGTGAGCTCAAAAACTTTTGCAACAGAAGTCCCTTGCGTTCCTGTATATTCAGCTTCCATTCCGTTGATGACATCTGCTACCAAACGCCCTTGACGGTTTGCAGGCCATGCTAGTGGAATATTGGTAGGAAGGCCAGAAACCGCATCTTCAACTTCAATCACATCACCAATAGCATATATATCAGCGTAATTTGTTCTCATTTGCCGGTCAACTTTGATAGCCCCTTTAAAACCAAGCTCAATATTGGCATCTTTTGCAAGTGAATTTTCGGGAACTACACCGATTGATAAAATCGTCATATCGGTATCTAATATTTGTCCATCATTGAGTTCAATTTTCATGCCATTATCATGAAAAGACTTTAACCCATTGTTAAGAAGGAGTTTTACACCATGCATATTAATCTGACTATGGAGCATTTGAGCAAGTTCTATATCAATATTAGGCATGACTTGTGGTGACATTTCCACAAGTTGAACATTAAGTCCAAGTTCAACAAGATTCTCCATCATCTCAAGACCAATAAAACCACCCCCAATAACGGTTGCAGTTTTAATATTAAATTTAGATATATGTGCTTTAATCTTATCCATATCCGGAATATTTCGCAAAGTGAACACATTCTTTGCATTAGAAAGACCTGGAATCTGAGGTATAATTGCTTTTGCACCTGTTGATATAATTAATTTATCAAAGTTTTCTTCATAAGTTTCGCCAGTTTCCTGATTTTTAACAATTACTTTATGATCCTCAGGATGAACTTCTAACACTTCACTGAGTACTCGAATATCAAGGTTATACTGTGCACTCATCCCTTCTGGTGTTTGAAGCAATAAATCCTCTCGTTCTTTAATAACTTTCCCAACATGATAAGGCAAACCACAATTAGCGAAAGAAATATATGGTCCTTTTTCAAAGAGAACTATCTCGTCTTCTTCTGATAATCGACGTAAACGGGTTGCAGCAGTAGCACCACCAGCAACACCACCAATAATTACAATTTTTTTAGACATTTTTTAACTTTCCTATTTAGTTATTTTAATTTTTTTGTGTTGGTTTTTCTATCAGCTCTTGTGTGGCTTTGCTGTATAGACCGTAAGCACCATCAAGATTTTTTACATCAAAGCCTTCTTGCTTCATAATTCGTTCTGCATTGTAGCTTCGCAATCCTGATTGGCAACTCACAATATAGGATTTTGTTTTATCAAGTTCCCCTAGTCTTGAACGTAATTCATCAAGAGGAATATTTACTGAATGGACAAATTTCCCTCTTGCTATCTCATCAGGGTTTCTAACATCAAGTAATATTTTTCCTTGATGCAATTCTTCTCCAAGCTCATGCCATTGAATGTTGGATGATTGCCCAAGCGCAATATTCATTGCAGCATAGCCAACCATATTGACAGGATCTTTAGCTGAACCAAATGGTGGTGCATAAGTGAACTCTAATTCAGGTAAATCAAAGATTGTCAACCCTGCTTTTATCGCAGTTGAAAGAATGTCTATGCGCTTGTCAATACCTTTTTGACCAACTGCTTGTGCACCATATATTTCGCCATTATCAGGGTTAAATATGAGTTTCAATGTAATTGCACTCGCCCCTGGATAATACCCTGCATGATCATTCGCAGTAATATGAATTGCTTTATAAGTTAAATTTGATAATTGAACTTGACGCTCCGACAAGCCTGTACTTGCAGCCTGTAAATTAAATACACGTACGATTGCTGTACCTTGTGAACCTTTATTTTTAGATGATAATCCCGAAATAATATCAGCTACTTGTCTTCCTTGACGATTTGCTGGACTAGCAAGTGAGATTAATGAATCTTGACCAATTTGATTTTTTACAACAATTGCATCTCCAACTGCATAAATATCTTTGATAGAAGTTTCGTATTGTTCATCAACAACAATACCATCTCGGAACCCGAGTTTAATACCAGCAAGTTTTGCAAGCGATGTTTCGGGCTTAATACCTACTGATAGGATTGTTAAATCTGATACTATCACTTCACCGCTATCAAGTAAAATCTCATTACCCGAAAATTTAACAGCTTCTGCATTCGTCAAAACCTTAACACTATTTTTTGTAAGTTCTTCATTGACAAAAGCTGCCATCTCAGCATCAATCGGTGGTAAGACATGAGGAGCTTTTTCTACAATTGTTACTTGTAATCCACGATTTGCTAGATTTTCAGCCATTTCAAGGCCTATAAAGCCTGCCCCAATAATTGTCGCCCTTTTAGGATTATTCATCTTTATGAACTCAACAATCCTATCAACATCAGGAATATTGCGTAACGTAAAAATGTTTTCAGAGTCATTCAAACCAATAATATCGGGCAAAAATGGTCTTGCTCCAGGAGATAAAATTAATTTGTCATAGCTTTCGATGTATTCTTCTCCTTCTGAAAGGACTGTCACTGTTTTTGTTTCGCTATCAATTTTTACAACTTCAGATTTTTCACGAACATCAATGTTAAATCGTTTTTTCAAGGCGGTAGCCGATTGAACTATGAGTCCTTCACGCTCTTTTATTTCTCCGCTTACATAATAAGGCAAACCACAGTTTGCAAATGAGACATAAGGCCCTTTCTCAAATACAATTATTTCAGCATCTTCATTTAATCGACGCAAACGGGTTGCTGCAGACATCCCACCGGCAACTCCACCGATAATCAAAAATCTCTTTGTCATTTAGTTTACCATTTTTCCCTTCCATGCCATCATGCCACCATTTACATTTACAACATCCAACCCCTTTTTTTTCAAAATTTTATAAGCTCGACGAGATCGCATACCTGACTGACAAATCACTGCAACTCTCACCCCTTTAGGGGCTGTAAATGAGCTAATCTGACCTAAAGGAATGTTTCTAGAGCCTTTGATATGTCCAGAAGCATACTCGCTTGTTTCTCGTACATCAATCAACTGCATCTTTTTCGTTTTCAAAGCTACAGACAAATCAGAAGTTGAGATAGCATCTATTTTCTTAAACCAATTAAACATTAATATTCTAACACTCCTCTGAATGATGATGTTCCGCCTTGAACATTAGTGATAGTTAACCCTTGCATTTCAAGCCATTGACAGACATTTGTTGAACGCGCACCAGATTGACAAATAATGTAGTCTCCTTCTTTTATTTCGCTTACGCGCCCTTCTATTTCACTCATCGGGATATTAATCGCACCTGGAACATGTCCATTACTGTATTCGTAGCCTTCACGCACATCAATCACTCGAATATTCTCCGAAAGCTTAGTTTTAAGTTCTTCTGCTGTTATATTTTTCACCTTACAAACTCCAATATATTTATATACTCATTATATACCCATAAGGGTATATTTGCAACTAATTAGAATCAGTTATAGATTGTCTTATGTTCACTTCAATATTTCTGATAAACTTGGTTTAACTCCTTATCATGAGTCAGATTGTTTCTATGAATAACATCTTTTGAATACAAAATAAAGTCTATCAGTTTTTTTCTTGCTGATAGACTTTATTTTTTATTCAACTAATGATTTTTCGATTGCTTGGTTAGTTTCTTGGTTAATTTACATTAATTTTCAAGCATTAAACAAACAGAGCTTGAATCTACAACACTTTTAAGTAAGAAGATGTTATAATTAAATTATAGCATATAACTTAGGAGGATTTTCAAATGAAGAAATTTAGTAAAGGTATCATTACTGGTGTTGTCGGAACGCTCGCTGCAACTGCTGCTGGCATTTTCGCTGTCAAAAAAACGATCATTGACCCTGAACTCAAAAAAGAAGAATTCATTAATGAAAATCGTCGTAAGGCCGCACGTAAACGCGTGTCACACTAAAGAATATGTCCTTAACTCATTTTTAAGCGAGTTAAGACTAACACGTTCAAATGTATCAATTCAATCTATCAAAAAGGACTACCAAAATCATTTGGCAGTCCTTTTTGTTTGGCCTATTTTAGTCAGTTATCTCGTCAGAAATTTTATCTGCTGTTTCAACAACTTGGCTTGAAGCTTCTGAAACTAACTGATCTGCTTTGGCAGAAATTTCATCCGCTTTTTTGACCAAGTCTTCTTGTTCCAATTCCAGTTCAAAATCGTCTTCTACTTCTTCTGCTTGTTCTGTAACTGTCCCTTTAAGGTCGTTCACTTTATCAGCAATTTTTTCTTTTGTCAGCGCTAAGAAATCCAGTACTTTTTCTTTCGATAACTCACCTGAATCAATTTTAGCTTTAATATCATCTTTTTTTGCGACTAAGAAATCTTTTGCTTTTTCAGCTGAGATATCGCCATTATCAAATTTTTCTCTGATATCATTGTATTTCTCAGTTGAAAATTCAACCAATTGACCTGATTTTTCATCATAAAAATTGACTGCTGTATCCTTGAGGTCATCAAATTTAGCTTTTGTATCTTCTTTATAGTCTTGATAAAAATCTTTCACATCTTGACGTAATTTCTTACCTTCTTTGGGCGCTGTTGCCAAAGCCGCTGCGGCACCTGCTAAAGCCCCTAGAATCGCGCCTACTAAAAAACCTGTTTTTTTAGCCATTATTTATCTCCTTTAGAATTTTTCTATCCAAATCATTGATTCAAAATCTAGACTTATCATGTTAGACTTAGTAGCTGTCTATCATCATGCCTTATTTTTTTTTCGGTTAAATATTTTACCAGCACCACGTCCTAAGGTCACGATGGCAGTTGCTTTTCCTACATTAGCTGCTTTTCCTTTAAAACGTGTTGCAAAGGCGTTCCCTGAACGATTCACTTTAGAAACACTTTCAGATAAATCAGCAACCGCTGTGAAAAGTGGATCAATCGTGACAATCTTACTGTTCACATCATCAAGCAAGGTATTCGTCTTAGCCATCAAGGTATCTGCTTGTTTGAGCAGAATATCTGTATCCTGTGTGACGATGGCTACCGTTCGATTGACTTCATCGACCGTTTTCATGACCTTAACAATTAATACTACCAAGAAGATCACCAAGACCGCTACGGCAGCGGCGATGATGATCAATGCGATATCTCCCATACCTACCTCTTTTCTATATGTGTTACTTTCTAGCCTCTTGCACATAGCAGTAACTCAATCTAGTTTAGCCACTACCATTTTCAAGTATTACAATGTCTATATTTGAATTATAGCAAATTACTGCTTATTAAGGAAATATTTGTTCACTTTGTGATTGACTAAAACAAGAACTACACCTACAAGCACTAAAATTAGCGATAGTGCTTGCGAGACGCGAATTGGACCTAGCATGAGACTATCTGTCCGCATGCCTTCAATCACGAAACGACCTAAACCATACCAAACTAGATAGAAGGCAACAATATCCCCTGACTTCAACCATTTTAAGTGATGACGAAGGCTCATGACTAGGATAAAACCAATAAGATTCCAAGAAGACTCATAAAGAAATGTCGGCGTGCGATAGCTATTGTCAATATACATTTGATTTTTGATGAAATTAGGCAGGTAGTTCAGAGACTTAACGGCCTTACCGAAGGCTTCTTGGTTAAAGAAATTGCCCCAACGGCCCATGGCTTGTGCCACCAAAACACCTGGTACAGCAATATCAAGAAAATCAAGTGGCGCAATCATTTTATAGTAAGAAAAAATGAAGAGGGTCACAGCACCCGCAATCAAACCACCATAAATGGCAATACCACCATGCCAGATGGCAAATATCTCGCCTGGATTTTGACGGTAATAGCCTAGGTCAAATAAGATGTAATAAAGTCGTGCCCCTATAATCGCAATTGGAAAAGCAATCAAGATAAAGTCTAAAATATCATCTGGCTTTATTTTCTTGCGTGGCGCTTCTTTCATCGCCAACCAAACAGCGACAACAACACCTGTGACAATACACAAGGCATACCAACGAATTTCAAGTGGTCCAAGTTTAAGTGCGATTGGATTGATCGCTAAAAATAATTGTCTCATCTTATGAATTCTTCGCAATCAGGTTAGAGAGACGTTCTTCGAACATCTTGGTTGCGTCAAAGCCCATATTTTTAGCACGAAAATTCATAACCGCTGCTTCGATGATGACGGAAACATTTCGACCTGTTGTGACGGGAATTTTCACTTGCGGCACAGCAACACCAGAAAAATCAATGGTCGTTTCGACATTACCCAAACGATCGTAGGTATTACCTTTTTCGAATTTTTCCAAGTAAACACTCAAGTCAACCTGCGAGCTATCCATAACAGCACCCGCTCCGAAAAGGCTCATGACATCAATAATCCCAACACCACGCAATTCTATTAAGTGCCGGAGAATTTCAGCCGGTTCACCCACAACTGTAAATTCATCTTTTTGGTAGACATCAACGCGATCATCTGCGACTAGACGGTGTCCACGCTTAATCAACTCCAGACCTGTTTCAGATTTCCCGATACCAGATGACCCTTGAATGAGGACACCCACCCCAAAAATATCCATGAGGACACCATGAACAGTTGTCCGAGTTGAGAGTTTTTCATCTAGAAAAGCGGTAATCGCTCCATTGAGACGGCTGGTTGGCTCCGTCGATTGTAGTAAGACAGTATCACGTTTTTTGGCTACACTGATCATTTCGTCTGGAATGGGCAAGCCCCTTGCAACAATAATGGCCGGTGTCGCATCTGTCACAACGTTTTTGAGTAAGTCATAGCGATTATCACCGATGACATTTTGAACATAAGACCATTCTTTCATCCCAAAAAGTTGAATCCGTTCTGGTGTATAGTATTCTAAGTATCCCGTCATTTCTAAACCTGGACGGGTCACATCAGAAGTGGTTATTTCTTTCTTTAATGCGGTCTCCGAAGTGTAGACCACATCAAATTTAATTTTCTCAAGTAATTCAGCGACTGTGATGACCATAATATTTCCCTTTCAAAGTCTTTCTGCGATTTCACTTTATGAAATCTAGAAACTCGACCCCCTAGCTTGTGCTCTAGCCAAGCCGGGTCATTCATGTGGTACTTCTCATCCTCTTTTGAACTAGATCATACAAGAATGACTTGTTTTCATTATATCAAAAATTACAAGAAAACGCTTCATCTATGGTTAGATCAAGCGATATTTTAAATGAGATGTCCGCCTTTAAAATTGTGACCAATCGTCATCATCATCAAAAGGTGTTACATCTTTCATTTTTTTGTTTTGCCTTGGCTTCTCTCCGGGCCATTGCGAAAATTCTGAAAAATCCTGTTTGTTTCTCCAGTCATTTCGAGTTGGCTGAGGCATAACGATTGCTGCGACAATATAGATCACCAAGAGAGATCCGAAGCTTGTCAACGCCAGTACAGCGTAGACAATCCGAATAATGGTAATCACATCTTGACTCCAACCAAAGTACTCACCAAGTCCACCAATCACACCTGAAATCTTTTTATTGGTTCTTGATTTTGTCAGTTGTTTACTCATGGTCTTGATTCACCTCACTTTCATCGTCTGATTTTTGACCTGGAATCGTGTCAATTTTCGAGTTGTCTGCTTCTGGGACAACTGTTGTTTCAGACTTTTCGACTTGTTCCACTGTGACTGGTGCTTCATCTACTTCCGGTTGATCAGTCGTTTCCGCTGATTCAGCAGTTGCTGTTTGAGCTGTTGGCGAATCAGCTCGAGCAGGTTCGCCATCTTTCAGCCAAATACTACCTGTATTCGTTGCGATATCCAAGGTCAAGCTATTGGTTGCTGTTCTGATCAGGGCTGCACCATTTTTAGTAATTTCTAGTGGATTATCAAGGGCAATCCGTGTTTTGTACTTGCCAAATGTCGTTTTGACGTAGCCAACGACACCAATGTTTTCAGGGACTGAAATTTTAACATCGCCATTGACGTTTTTCACTTTCAGATTTTCAGCATTAATAGCCGTAGCTGTCACGACAACTTCACCATTGACATTAGAAATATCAGCTGTTTCAAAGTCTGATGCCACTCTAACCTCACCGTTGACTGCTTTGACCACAACAGATTTAAATAAACCATCCTTGACAATCAAATCGCCATTAACTTTTTTAACATTCAGATCAGCAGCAGTTAAACCTTCGATATTAACGATACCATTTACCACATCAAATTTAGCATCTTCAATCTGACTAGCTGCGAGTGTAATCGTCATCTCAACGACAATGCGTTTGCTTTTTACATTGATAACCAGCTCACCTTGATCTAGTTCGATGACAACGTTGTCACGGATAAATTCATCCATGGCTTCTTCTGTCACACCACCATAAACCTTATAGGTCGTTTCGACAATCGTTTTTTCAATGTCTTTCGTAAGCACTGTCACATCACCAGAAGTTGCTGACACTGTGATATCTTTGATCTCGCCGTCAAAGGCTTTGAAGTCTGATTTTGTCACATATTTCAGACTTGGAAAGCCATTGCTGAAGTCAACGTTGTTGTCAACAGATTTCTTAGCAGATTGGAAGAGACTTTTCACGAGTGAACCCGCTTGGTTAACAAACTGTTTAACAGCTTCTGATGAGTCCGTTTGATAGCCATCGTTATCAGTTTGCTGCGTTGTTTTTTCTTCAGCATTTGTATCATTATCAAGACCTGCTTTTTCAAGCAACTCGATTGCTTCACTTTCAGTAATGATGCCCTTACGCATCAAATCCATAATTCTTTCTTTTTGATTATTCATAGTGTCACACTTTCTTTTAGGTTGTTCGGGTGTCTCATGTCTCATTATCTTGAGCACGGCGCACCATCATGTATCCAATTTATTTAGCAGATATCCTTATCTACACTCTTATTATCCCACTTTCAAATCCAAAAAAAATCAGGCCTAAGTCTGATTTTTCTTTTTACTTTTTATTTTGATTCAAAACCTTCAGCTGCTGCTTCAGGGAATTCTAATGTGACGATGCTGGCACAGTGATCACAAAGCTCAACTAAGTGAGCGTTGGCATTTGTACCAACTGACTCATCGATACGACGGCAACGTTGACAAACACCACCGACAGCATGATTCACGGTAATCGCTGTGTCTCCTACTTTTACAGCATCTTCCGGTGCTGCTTGATCAGAGACGATCAATTCTGAAACGATGAGGAGCGTTGCCACATCTTCTGTTTCAGCGACACTCGCTAAGAGCACTTTTACCGCTTCATCAGGGTAAACCATGACACTAGCTTCCAAAGATTTACCGATGACTTTTTCATCACGCGCCATCTCCAAAGCCTTGTGTACACCTGTACGGAACTCCAAGAATGCTGACCAGAAGTCAAGCATTTCAGCTGCATCTGGGATGACGTCAGCTGATGGCATCTCAGTCAAATATGCGTAAGCTTCTTCTTCTTGCTCGAGGTAAGTCCAGATTTCTTCACTTGTATGCGGTACGATTGGCACCAATAATTTTGTCAATTTGACCAAAATTTCGTACATCACTGTCTGGATACGACGACGATCTGTTGATTTTGCTGTTTCGATATACACGATATCTTTAGCGAAATCAAGATAGAAAGCTGACATATCGTTGGTTAAGAAATTAAAGATTGTCCGATAAACTTCCATGAAGTTGTAACGATCATAAGCTTCACGAACTGATTGGATGACTTGATTTAAGCGCACCAACAAGTATTTGTCAGATCCTTTCAAGTCTTCATAAGCCACAGCATCTTTGGTTTTATCAAAGTCTGATGTGTTTGCAATCAAGAAACGAAGGGTATTTCTGATTTTACGGTAGGCTTCTGATGTTTGGCCAATCAAATCCATTGAAACACGCACGTCTGACGTGTTGTCAACACTTGCAACCCAAAGGCGAAGAATATCGGCACCGTACTGTTTGGTTACATCTTTTGGTGCAATCCCGTTACCTAATGATTTAGAGAATTTACGGCCTTTAGCATCCTGAACAAAACCTTGTGACAAGACAGCTTTGTAGGGTGCAATCCCATTGACTGCAACAGAGGTTGTGATGGATGAGTTGAACCAACCACGGTATTGGTCAGATCCTTCTAGGTAAAGGTCTGCTGGATATGTCAACTCTTCGCGTTGGTTCAGCACACCATTCCAAGATGAACCTGAGTCAAACCAAACATCCATAATATCTGTTTCTTTAGTAAATTCACCATTTGGTGAGCCTGGGTGTGTAAAGCCTTCTGGCAATAGGTCTTTAGCATCACGTTCCCACCAAATGATCGAACCATTTTCAGCGAAGAGTTGCGCGATATGTTCGGTTGTTTCAGGTGTGATGATGGCAGTGCCGTCTTCAGCGTAGAAGATTGGTAACGGCACGCCCCATGCGCGTTGGCGGCTGATTACCCAGTCGCCACGGTCGCGAATCATATTATAGAGACGTGTTTTCCCCCATGGCACTACCCAGTCCACTTTTTCAACTTCGGTTAGGATGTTGTCGCGGAATTTGTCGATAGAGGCGAACCACTGTGGCGTCGCACGGAAGATAACAGGTTTTTTCGTCCGCCAGTCATGTGGATAGCTGTGGGTGAAGAACTCAAGTTTCAACAAGGCGTTGTTTTCTTCCAACCATTCTGTGACTTTTTTATTCCCTTCATCGTAGAAGAGGCCTTCAAGTCCTGGTGCTTCATCTGTATAGTAACCACGATCATCAATAGGAGAAAGGACACCAAGTTTGTATTTGCGGCTGAAGAAATAGTCATCTTCACCATGACCTGGTGCGACATGGACAAGACCAGTACCAGACTCAAGGGTTACATACTCAGCATTCATGACCAATGTGTCGCGATCGTAGAATGGATGCTTGGCAACCATCCCATCAAGGTCTGAGCCTTTGATAGTTTGGAGGACTTGGTAATCTGCCCACTCTAATTTCTCCGCAACAGTGTTGAGTAATTCTGAGGCGATGACAAATTTGCGGTCATTGACAGCAACAAGTACATAATCATAGTCTGGATGAGCAAAGATCCCCAAGTTAGATGGGATTGTCCATGGTGTTGTTGTCCAGATGACAAACTCTGCGTCTTCTGGCAAAAGACCTTTAGTATCTGTTGCTTTGAAAGCCACATAGATGGATGCAGAACGGACATCTTGATACTCGATTTCAGCTTCAGCTAATGAACTTTCTGAAGAAGGTGACCAGTAGATTGGTTTCGCACCTTTATAGATATAGCCATTTTCAGACATTTTACCGAAGACACGGATTTGCGCAGCTTCAAATTCAGGCTGTAAAGTCACATAAGGATTTTCCCAATCTCCTAAAACGCCTAAAGATTTAAACCCTTTACGTTGCAAGTCAACCTGCGTTAAAGCATAATCCCGACACATACGAAGATATTCAGCACGGTCAAGTTCTTTACGCTTGATGCCTTTTTTGGTTAGGACTTGCTCGATTGGTAGACCATGTGTATCCCACCCCGGTACATAAGGCGCACGGAATCCCGCCATATTTTTATAGCGGATGATGATATCTTTTGAGATTTTATTCATGGCGTGGCCAACGTGGATATCCCCATTCGCATAGGGAGGACCATCATGAAGAACAAATGATGGTTTCCCAGCATTTTCTTTCAAACGGTAGGCATAAAGATCTGCCTCATCCCAAGCTTCTTGCATTTTAGGTTCTTTGTTAGGCAAACCAGCTCGCATTGGGAAAGCTGTTTGACCTAGATTCAAGGTTTCTTTAATTTTCATATTCAGTTATGAGCCGACCTGACATCACTATCGGTCAAGACTCAACCCCTCACTTTCTTTGGTTTCGGATAAATGGATCAACAACAAATTGTCTATACTGACTAAACAATCAGTCAAAACAACATTTCGATTAAACAAGTTTTGGCGTAAGCACAAGACAGATAAAGCATAGCAACGTTAGGGTTGTGAGCTGAAATCTAACGAAGTCGTTACGACCTACAGTTTTTTGGCGTAAGGGCGAGGAAGATGACGCGTAGCAATCTTGAGATTGTGAGCTGAAATCTAACGAAGTCCTTGCGACAAAAAAAGGCCTTCCGTAAGGGACGAAAAGCCGTGGTACCACCCTCATTCACTTGAATACTCAATACTCAAGCCTCGAAAGTCTGATAAAGCAGACCACGCTATTTTTTGCTCTCTTAAGAGATTAACAAGGTGATAATCAGTAACGAAGAGATTGCAAGACTCCCACCATCTCTTGCTCGCTAGTAATATTCGTTAGTGACCTGTGCTTGTTTTTATGCTTCAGAATCTGTTGTTTCTTTTTCAGAATCAGTTGTTTCAACTGGTTCTTGTGGTTCAGTCGGTTCTTCTGATTCAACTGTTGTTTCTTGGTCTACCGCATCAAGGATTTCTGACACTTGATTCACTGTGTGACTAATTTGTACGGTATTCCCTTCATGACTCTCGATGATTTCTTTCAACTTCTCTTCACCGTCTCCGATATAAGTCGAAGTTGGTTTAAGAATTTCTTCCCATTCATGAGACTTGATACCTTCAAGTTGCGCTTCAACCATCAACATCATTCGTTGGTGGTAAATACGCATCTTACGTTTTAACTCGTCTGTTTCTTTAACCAAACGACGAGCATCGTCTGAGGCTGAGTTCAGAATCCCGCCAGCTTCTTTCTTAGCAGATTCCAAAATATACTGCGCTTTTTGACCTGCTTCAGATGTGACGCCATTGGCTTCACTGATTGCTTGTTCCTTCAAGTTATCTGCAGCACTTTGCGCCACAACAATTGATTTATTCAGCGATTCTTTCATGCCTTCAAAGTATTCAACACGTTCACGTAAACTTTTCAGTTCACGTTCTTGGTCCTTCATCTTTTCAGCAAATGTGTCATAGTCTCGAATGATTAAATCGAGAAAATCATCAACGTCAGCTTTATTGTAGCCACGCATCTTAGTTGGAAACGTTTTATTTTGAACATCTAAACTATTTAAAGTCATAGGTGCTACCTCCTATTATCATTCATTCTAATTACCTTTAGAGTGTCGAAAAAGCTACCAATACATCTAAAGGGATACGTCACAATAACGTCAGTTCAATCAATTTACTTCTTTGTTGAGATAATTTGGACTTCTACTCTGACCTTATCTTTTTTCGTTAGGCCAAGCATTTGAACGATTTTTAATCGGCCAAACCCTCGAATACTAACCAAGTCACCAACAACTAGCTCAAAATCATTTCTTACAACTTCAGTATAATTGACTTTTGCCTTACTTGATTGTATCAAATTTTGCGCCAAATTGCGAGATATATTGAAGACACTTGCGACAGCCTTATCCAAACGTAAACTTGACATAGTAACAGTTTTCGTGATTGTCTGCTCAATGGCGGGCATGAATTTCCCTACATCAATTACTTTAATTTTGACACCACTACGGGCAATTTTATGAACACTGTCCATAATGACTGATACCAACTTCGCATCGACAAAAACTTGAGCAAAGGTGTCATGGACCACAATATCACCTATTTTAGAACGTTCTAATCCCGTTTCACCTAAGAAGGTCCCAAGTATCTGTGAATGCTTGAGTGTCACAAATTTACTAGCAAAGTCAATCTGTAAGCAAGCCAACTCAAAATCAGCAGGCGTCAGTTGATAGTAAGCGGGTGCTAAAATCACCTTGACATACTCTGTTTCTGCGATTGCTGAGCTAGTAAAAATCTGAATGTCTTGTGCTGGGTGCCCCTGTATCAAGGTTGTCAAAATGAAGACTTGTCTAGGATTTAAAAAATCCGTTATCACTAGACTATAGCTGTCAGTAACACTCGTCAACCAGTCAGAAGCTTTATCAATAAAAGCACGCTCACTGGGTCGAAAGTGCTGATAGATTACTTGTGTCATCAGAAAATCATCAACAACAAACGTTGGATGCAATTCAAGGCAATAATGGCAACTACAATCGTGAAATCTAGACCTGCAAACTGAAGTGGTAAACGGTCAAAAATCGACAAAAACGGTCGTGACAATTGTCCGATGATTCTGCCGACTTGACTATTTCGTAAATCAGGCGCCCAACTCAGTAGCGCATAGATAATCAAAAGCCATTCATAAATCGTAATAAGACGATACAAAAAGTATATGATCATTAGTATGTGTCCAAACCTTCAAAGTTGCGACCAGCAAGAATACTTAATTCTTTTTCAGCATCAACTGTCATCCCATTGGGTGTGAGCAAGAAAATTTGACCGCCAACATTTTGGATGTCCCCATCAAGTGTGAAAACAACGCCCGTTAAAAAGTCAATTGACCGGCGAGCTTGTTGGTCACCCATATTTTTAAAGTTGACCAAAACACTCTCACCATTTCGAATCACACGTGCTGATTCCATGATATTATCATAAGCAGCTGGTTCTTTGATAGCAATCGTTGGGACGATGCCAGCAGAAACCGGACGCTGTGGTGATGTTGGACGTGCTGTATTTGCAGCAATATCAACCTGACGACTTTGCTTGCGTTCTGATTTTATTTCTGGTTTAGGCGAAGTATTAGTCACAACCTGTGGGCGTACTTGTGCTTGCGGTTGTGTTGATGCTTGACTCTGCACCACTTGAGGACGTACAGCAGGTGCTGAATCTTCCTCATCTCCTAAATTAAAATAATCTTTTGCTTTCTCAATGTAATCTTTTAGAGCCATTAATTTCTACCTACTTATTTTAGTCATCTCTAGTATTTAGAGTCATCCTTTATTTAAAAAACTTGCTACCAATTCTTACAAAAGTTGCACCATGCAAAATGGCTTGCTGATAATCTTGGCTCATTCCCATCGATAATTCTGTACATGGGATATGCGGCAAGGCTTGACTGGCAATAGCCATTTGTAAGCTCTTGGCTTTGCCAAAGATGTCTCCCAGCTCCGCTTCACTTGCATCAATTGGTGCCATTGTCATTAAGCCAACAATTTCAACTTTTGATAAGTTAGAAATTTCTGGCAATACAACTGCTAATTCATCTGGAGAAAAACCATGTTTGCTAGCTTCTCCCGAAACATTCACCTGTAAAAAACACTTGATGACATGATTGGCACGCTTATCAATCTCATGCGCTAACTTGATAGAGTCTAAGGCGTGAAAATAATCCACACGATTTATAACATCTTTGACTTTACGACGCTGTAAGGTACCAATCAAATGCCAAGTAATTGATAAATCAGACAGTTTTTCCTGTTTATCCAGAAAAAGCTCTGTCCGATTTTCAGCGATATGAGTGATGCCAGCCTCAACTAATGCTCTGGCCTGGTCAGCATCTACATATTTGGTTACACCAATCACGGTTGTCTTGTGCCCAGTTTGTGTTTCAGTGTTGGCAACATTAGTCAACACATCTGCAACATTTTCAGAAATTGTCATCGCTTAACGTTTCAAAAATGGTGGGATATCAAGATCTTCATCATTTGATGAAGTAGTTGCACCACCAAAACTGCTTACACCTGTTGTATTTGTTGATTCTGACGGTGTTTGACGGACTGTATTTTCTTTACGAATATCCCAGTTACCAAACGCAGATTCAGGTGCTGAGCTTTCAGGTGCTGCTGTTTTTTGACGAGGTGCAAAATTGTTGTTTGACAAATCAAGATTTGATGAACCTAATACACGACGACGAGGTTGTTCAGCAACTGGTGCTGCTGCTTTGGTTTGACGTGTTGTCGCTTGTTGTAATTCTTCTTCTGAGACACCAGTCGCTACAACTGTAACACGGATTTCATCTTTAAGCGATTCATCAATTGATGTTCCTAAAAGAATGTTAACGTCATTGCCAGCTGCTTGAATGACTAATTCTGATGCATCTTGTGCTTCAGTCAAGCTCATATCCATTCCACCTGTTACATTCAGAAGGACGTTTTCGGCACCTTCGATAGTTGTTTCAAGCAATGGTGAGTAGATGGCTTTACGTGTCGCTTCAATGACCCGGTCTTCACCAGAGGCAGTGCCGATACCCATCAAGGCATCACCTTTATTAGCCATAACTGTTTTTACATCCGCAAAGTCAAGGTTGATCATGCCTGGATTTGTAATCAAGTCAGTCACGCCTTGTACACCTTGACGTAAGACGTTATCAGCTTCTTGCAAAGCTTCTTTCAAAGGTGTTTTCTTATCGACAATTTCAAGCAAGTTATTGTTTGAAATAATCAACAAGGTGTCAACAGAAGCTTTGAGTAATTCAATACCTTCTGAAGCGAAGTAGCCACGTTTTGAGCCTTCAAAGCCAAATGGACGTGTCACTACACCAACTGTCAAAGCGCCTAGTTCACGAGAAATTTGCGCAATCACTGGTGCTGCACCGGTACCAGTACCACCACCCATACCAGCAGTAATAAAGACCATGTCTGCGCCTTCAAGTGCTTGTTGGATTGTTTCAGCTGATTCTTCTGCAGCTTTCTGACCAACTTCTGGTTTTGAACCTGCGCCCAAACCACGTGTTAATTTTGGTCCAAGTTGAATCACTGTATCTGCTTTTGAAGCACGAAGTGCTTGAACATCAGTATTTGCTGCGATGAATTCAACGCCTGAAACACCCTCTTCAACCATACGGTTAATCGCATTGCCACCAGCACCACCGACACCGATAACTTTTATAATTGCGCCTTGCGTGAGCGCTTCATCAAATGAAAATTCCATTGTTTTTATATCTCCAAATTCATTTTTTACCGTAATGAGTCATAAATTCAAGCTTTGTCAACATAGGCTTTCCTGTCAGATCCTCTACGGTTCTGTCAAAAGTCTCTAAGCTGGCTCAATTTATACTGAATTACGACTACTTAATCAAACATACTACCGAAAATGTTGCGTACCTTATCGACAAGACCTTCTTTTGGTTCAGCGTCTTGCGCGGGTACACTCGGTTGTACTTGTGGTGTAGGTGCCACATAAGTCATGTCATCTGTTGTTTGTGCATAGACATTGTCTGTAAAGGCTGCAACAGCTGGTTCATGATACGTTTCAACAATTGGTTCTGAAAAAACGGCATTGCCAGCAGCTGCTTCTGTCACCAAAATCTCAATGTCCGAACGACTCCCAACATAATCCACAACCGAAATCACTTGTGCAAAGGTTGGATTGCGAAGTCCCATTTCATTTGGGACATACAAGCGGACATTAGCACCAATAATCTTCGTTGCCAATTCTGTCACACCGGGCATTGCCGCAGCACCACCTAGTAAGACAATCCCACCTGGCAACTCAAGACCACGCGAGCGTTCCAAATCTTGGCGAACACGTGAAAAAATTTGTGTTAAGCGTGCTTCAATGACTTGTGATAAATAAAATTCTGTAATTTCAACCGGTTCTGTATGTCCAACGACATTCACAGGGAATTTTTCTTCCTTGCTAGCGCGCTCTGTAGAGGCTTCCCCGTAATTAAGTTTTAAACTATTGGCTTGATCTAGCGATGTGTTTAAAACAGTCGAAATATCTTTTGTAATATAGTCGCCGCCCTCAGGGATGATGTGCGCAAATTGTAATTCTTGATCACGAACAGCAATAACAGTTGTTTGACCAGCACCTAAATCAATGACAACAGTGCCGAACTCACGTTCCCCTTCGTTTAACACGTGGTGCGCTAAAGCAAGTGGTGCAATCACAATGTTATCAACCTTAAGACCCGCACGTTCAACCGCCCGACGAATGTTGTGTACTAATGTTTTAGGTCCAGTATAAACTAGACCTTTCATTTCAAGGCGTACTCCAAACATCCCACGTGGATCTGAGATACCAGAAAAACCGTCAACTGTGAACTCTTTAGGTTCAACAGCGATGATTTCACGTTCAGGCATCATACCACGCATAAGAGCACTTGCCACAACTTGACTGATGTCGCTTTCGACAACTTCTTTCGACTCGCTATTGATTGTCACCATACCTTGACAAGCATCAACTTCAAGACGATTTGCTGGAACAGCGACATTTAACCCTGTAATTTGGATTCCTGCACGTTCTTCAGCTGCATTAACAGCCTTACGAATCGCTTGTGCTACTTTTTCAATGTCAACAATTGTACCATTTTTTAAGCCGTCAGATTTTGCGTTTCCGACGCCGATTATGTTCATTTCACCAGAGACGTATTCGGCTACCAACACTTTGATCGTGCTAGTTCCGATATCTAATCCCGTATAAAGTCCACTTTTGGCCATTAAAGTGACTCCTTCCATTATCCATTCATCATTTTTCAAATTTAATTATGTAAAAAGTTGCCTAATATCCGATTATCGGCATAAACACTCTTTTTTATTTTAACACAAAATCACAGCAAAACAAGATATTTGCTGTGATTTTCGTCATTTATCTCTATTCTTTTAGAGACGTTGTGTTTTACCTATTGAAAAGATGGCAATCGTTCCTGTCCCTGTATGTGTTGCAATCGTTGGCCCTAACGGTGTTAAAGTCACTTCTGTGATCAAATCCGATGCTAGTAAATCCGCTTTCACTTCTTCTGCGACATCAGGATCTCCAGAATACCCAATCATGATATGTGGATAAGCAGGATCAAAATCTGTTAAGGTATTGGTCACCAATGTTTTTAAGGCTTTTTTCTTGCCTCTAATTTTACCAACTTGTCGCAACTGTCCCGCAGGATCCACATCAATAATTGGTTTGATATTGACAAGTGTTCCGACAGTCGCCGCTGTTTTAGAAATCCTCCCACCGCGCGCCAAGTGATATAAGTCATCTGCCATGACCCAACTCCGCAAGCGAGGAATCAAATCTTGCAAAGCTGTCACAACCTCTTCTAATGTCGCACCATCATCTCGCAACTTAACAGCTTCTTTAACTAAATAGCCTTCGCCTGATGCCGCAGCTAAGGTATCAATCGTCGTAATATGGGCTGAAGGTAACTCATCTAAAACAAGTTGTTTTGCCATTTCAGCACTTTGATAAGTCCCTGATAAACCAGATGAAAACCCAAGATAGAGTACATCATTTCCGGCTTTAACAACCGACTTAAAAAGTTCTGAAAATTGACCAACATTTATCTGTGAGGTGACAGGTTTAGCACCCATAGCCATTTTGGCTAATAGAACATCACTTGTGAGGCGCTCAGGCCCCACAGTCTGATAAGTTGTGTCCTCAAGCGTCACGGTCAAGCCTAACATCGCAACATCATGCGCTGCGACATAAGCATCCGATAAATCTGATGTTGAATCTGTGATGATTTGGTAAGTCATGGTCACTCCATTTCCGTTTATTTTTGATATACAATCACCGCTTCTTACAACTCACTCAATTTCAAACATCAGTTTCTTGAGCTCATCTAATTGGGCATCCGCCCAAGAAGTTCGCGGTTTTTGTGTCGTCATACTGGTAGCATGTCGTGTTAAATCTTGTTTCCTAAGATTGACCCGTTCTTCCAGTTCACGCGCAGGAATTCGCATGGCGCCTTGTGAAAAAATGACCCACTGTTCGGCCAAATCGCTAGTCGCAACATATACTGTTGTTAAAACATTGTTGCATTTACCTGCCAATTTTTCAATGTAACTATCTGCAGTCTCATCTTCTTTCGTAAAAATCACGAGCACATTGTGCACATGAAACTTACTCGTTACTCCTGGAACAAACTGAGCATCAAAAACGCAGATGATTTCTAATCCCTCAAAGCCTGCATAATCTGACAACTTTTTCAGCAATAAATCTCGCGCTTGTTCTAAATCATTATTTTGAAAAAGCTGATGGGTCTCTTGCCAAGCACCAATCATGTTATAGCCGTCAACAATTAAGAGTTGTTTTTTCATAGCTGCCTGCCTTTAACTAGTTAGACTGACCAAAATTTCTGGCCCACTCATACATCAAAATCCCAGCAGCAACACCAGCGTTTAGACTCTGAACATGCCCTTTCATCGGAATCGTAATCATCTCATCGACTTGCTTTTTAATATTTGACGTGATCCCCGCACCCTCAGCACCGATGATCAAAGCCACTTTGCCTTGCGTTTGCCATTTAGCATGAGGCGTCCCATTCATATCCGTGCCAAAGACCCAAAAACCCGCAGCTTTCAGCTTATCTAAGGTTTGTGACAGATTCGTCACCCGAGCGATTGGGATATGGTTAACGGCACCAGTAGATGTTTTAACGACAACCGGCGTCACGCCGACTGAGCGATGTTTGGGGATGATAACACCCGAAACACCAGTTGCATCAGCCGTCCGAAGAATGCTACCCAAATTATGGGGATCAGTTAAACCATCAATCACAATCAGCAAGGGATTTTCAGCATCTTGCGTGAGGGCTAGTAAATCCGAGAGTTCTTTGTAAGCATAGGCGCTTGTTTTGAGCACAAAGCCCTGATGGACGCCACCATCTGCCATCTCTTTCAACTTTTCCTTGCTGACAAAAGAAATGCCAACTTTTTTCTCACTCGCCAAAGCTTTGATTTTATCGACATTTTTGCCACGCAAATCGTCTTGAATGTAGAGCTTATTCCCTAGATTTTCTGTTAAGGCATCTACGACAGCATGGACGCCGTAAATGGTATCATTGATATGTTCTGATTCGTTAAAGTTTTCCTGATTTTTTTTCATATTCCCATTATAGCAAATATTAGGCGACAATGTCTAAATACACCATATTGGCACACTAAATTTGTTAAAATAGATTTAATTACAGAAAGAGGTGTCAATTGACAGTTTA